>JAHJMN010000105.1 GCA_018821305.1 Myxococcota bacterium | reverse complement strand
TGTCGGAACAGATGACTTGCAAATATCTCTAATTATTGACAATTGCTTTGATATTGATATTGTAAAAAATAGCTTTTACTGTTGTAAAGGGTATATTTTCAATTATAATATCAGTCCGAGGTTAAAAAATGAAACTGGTGGTTTTAATTCCGGAGACGGTTGTCAATGATTGTGAGTCTGTACTACAAACTGTCAATCTCTCAAAGTTTACTGAAGCAACAAATACGGAACTGGAAAAATTGATTTCATCGCTTAATCAGTCAACTGGTATTCAATTTTCAACTTATGCATTTGATGATATATGGTTTAACTGCTGTGGAAGCATTGCTTCTCTTTCAGGAGATGTACTTATAGTTCAGGATCTTGACGGCAATATTATATATACCAACAACCCTGATTTCGAATTTGAGGGGATAACTTCTAAAATCAATGATGTTCTAGGAGATGCTACTGGTAGTCATCGTCTTCATAGAGTAAGTGACATTTACTCTTACGAAACCCATATTCCTAAATCAGATTCGTACTATCAAATTATAACCAAATACGACGAACAGAAAAATGATAATCATATTTTAAGTATAGCTAAAAACATTACACCCAGAAGGCAACTTGAAAATCAGATTCGTTGGGCGATGGGAGCCATGGATACGATTACTTCAATTTCGAGGCTTTCTATAAATGATCAGGATATTAAAAAGAATGTAGGAGAGATGGTATCTATTGTAAATTCTTTTATTTCTCCTGATATTTGTGGTCTTTACTGGATTGATGTTGAAAATCAGTTAAACCATGTTGTATTTAACAATATACCTTCAGTGAATTTCTCTGTTCAAGAATTTATAGAATGTCTTTCAAGAGAGTTTTTCTCAGGAGAAACTCTAATTTCCGGTAAACACTTTTCAGACTTTAATTTTCCGCCCTCTCTGGAAAAGTCCGGTGTTAAATATATCATGTATTATTCTTTTCCCGAATCCGAAGTGCGGGGTGGTTTTTTTACCGGAAGAATACAAACAAGAAGTGGATTCCTCGAGAAAAATTTCATCGAACAGTTTATTTCAATTGTTACCATATATCTGGAGAGGCATTATATTAAAAACAAATTGGAAACAAGGGCGAGAAAAGCAAAAAAAAGTGAAGAGCGCCTGAGGACAATTATTACAGCGTCTCCCTACGGACTTTTATTTCTTACTCCGGAAGGTGACGTTGTAGAATATAACGAAAATATTCTAAAAATCTTTGATATTCCATCTATTACGGATCCAGGTTTTCGGAGTTTTCTTTCAGATAAGTTTTTTATGGATCTTACGACATGTATAAGATTGGCTGGAAACATTTCGAACGAACTTGAATATACAAGTTCAAACAAGACAGGAAAGTTTCTCAGATATCAGTTATATCCTGTAATATCTGATGTTAATGAAATTTCAGGAATTCAGGCTGTTTTTGAAGATATAACCAATTCGAAAACGGATTCTATTGAAAAAGAAAGTCTAAAGCAGCAGCTCTTTCAAAGTCAGAAAATGGAGCTTGTCGGTAGACTGGCAGCAGGTATCGCTCACGATTTTAACAATTTACTGACAGTGATATCTGGAAATGTTGATTTGACACGTATGGATATTGATCCATCTGATCCTCTTCAGCCAAGCCTTGAAGAAATTGAACATGCCGCAAAGCGTGCTCGGGAGCTTGCTTCAAGATTGCTTTCCTTTTCCAGAAAAGATGACAGCCCTTCGGAAACGATCGATCTTTCAGAAGTAGCCACTGGAATAATAAAAAATGTTTCCAGAATGATAGGTGAACATATTTCCATCAGAAATGAGGCAAAAGATCCTGGAATGACCGTTAGAATAAACGGATCAAGAATGGAGCAGACTTTGCTCAACCTCGTTTTAAATGCGAGGGATGCAATGATAGATGGTGGTATTATCGTTCTGAAATGTTTCAGAAAAAAAATAGAACGTGAACTTACAATAAGAAATAGACATTTACCTCCCGATACATATGTTGTTTTTGAAGTATCTGATAATGGACCTGGAATGCCAGTGGAAACGGCAGAAAAAGTTTTTGAACCATTTTTCACAACGAAACCAGCAGGGCATGGAACTGGTCTCGGATTAAGTACTGTAGTAGAAATAATAGAATCCGCTGGAGGAGCTGTTTCCCTGACCACATCTCCGGGGGCCGGTGCAAATTTCAGAATTTATCTACCATTCCATAGTACCAAAACAATGGATTCAAGAGAGTTAAAGACACTTTCCACTCTCCATCGTGGAACGGAATCAGTTTTAATTGTCGAAGACGAGGAAATAGTAAGAAAAGTAAATCGCAAAATTCTTGAGAAGGCTGGATATATTGTTATTGAAGCTGAGAATGGGCTGGCAGCTCTTGAACTTATTCATAAATCCGGAAAAAGTATTGACTTAATAATTACTGATATTGTAATGCCGCTCATGAATGGTTATGAACTTGCCAATAGGATAACCCGAGAGAAGCCTGAGCAAAAATTTATATTTGTCAGTGGATACAGTGAAGATTTTATGGAAAATACATCAAATATTACATTAAACTCGCTGAATTTTCTGAGAAAACCATATCTTCCGGAACTTCTCACATCCAGAGTTCGTGATATTCTGGATACAAAATAAAAATATCTTAAACCAGGTAAACGGCAGATCAGTATCAGAAACAGGAAAATCAGGGACTTTCTCCTGAAATATTTATATAAATTAAGCCACTATCGGATTATTCAGGAAGCGTAGAAATTACATCCAGATGAATGCAGTGGTGAATGCAAGAATGGCGTAGAATTCGGGAAGAACTGCAAGAAGAAGAGCGTTACCAACACCCATTTTATCCTGATTAATGGCTTTGATACCACTGGCACAAACTACTCCCTGCCACCATCCGGAAACCAGACAAGCGATGCCGGTTACAGTAGCTACTGCAAAGGCTTTAAGGAAAGTTTCCGGGGGAATTGCAGCAAAGGAACCCTTGAATTTACCCATTAGAATGATGCCAACAGTAAAACTGTATATTCCCTGGGTTCCGGGCAAAACGCTGACGATAAGGGCACTTGCGCGCTTTTCCTCACGGACACCAGCGACGGCACTACCAGCAATTGCTAGCCCGATGGCGCTACCGGAAAGCCCAAGTCCGAGCATGCCCATTCCGAAGAAAGCAAGAAACCAGTTCCAATTGAGCTGGAGGTTCATCTGGGAGGCTTGAGCGATAAAAGTTGATGCGAAGTCAGTGATTGAACTGAGTACCGGTTGAAATTCTGTCACGATATATTCTCCTTTTCGTTAAAGTTTATTTCTCTTTGTAGTTAAACGGAGCGTAGGGTTTTCCGCCACCGTCAAAAAATTTACCGTAATATTCAAGAAAGTTAAGTCTTGCGCTGTGTACGAGAGACCCGATAACAGACATGGCAAAGTTAAAAGTATGACCAACAACCATGAGAATAAATGCAAAAACATAACCTAAAACAGGAATTGTTTTTGTGAGATCTCCGGAAAGATCGTTGACAACGGCGGCAATGATGCCACTGGATAGTCCAAGTCCGAAAATACGTGCATAACTGATGCCATCACCAAGAAGACCGGATAAACCATAAGCCGCCCATAAACCACCACCTATTCGTTTCCCAACACTGGGACTTGGAGATGAGAAAATAAGAATCAGAGAGGCGGCAACACCAGAAAGAATTAGCATTGGAAGTGAAGTAAAAGGAACCTTTTCATAAATAGTAAGGTAGATAATCGGTGCTACAAGTAGTAAGCCAATATTTGCGAGAAGAATTTGATATTGCTTTGTATTCAAGCATATAGAAATTTTAATAAGGAAGGCAATAGCAAGTTGAATTATTCCAAGTTTGATAGCAAAATGGAAGTAATTCATTGGTTCAGCCTGAAGGCTACTGAGGAAAAAGATTTTTTTAACAGCCTCAGGAATAAAAGATGCTTTTGCTAACGAAAAACCAAAGAATGCACCCATAAAAGCACCAATTATAAAAGTGCTGATACCGAGAATTTTAAGAAGATTAAGAAACCCTTGAGCTCCTTCATTATCTTTCAGTTTTCTACCAAGAAGCCATGCGATGGCAAATAAAAGCAGACCATAAACAGCATCACCAAAGCAGAATCCGAAGAAAACTGCCATGAAGGGCGCAACCAGAATCGTGGGGTCCGGCTCGTTATATGTCGGTAATTTGAACATTGAAATAAGCGGTTCGAAATTACGAATAACAGGCCAGTTTTTCAATTTGATAGGCACATCATCATCAGGAAGGGGATCTTCATCAATAACAACGACGCCATTATTTTTAAATACAGACCTGAGTGTTTCAACCTGAGTAGACGGAGTAAAACCACCAAAAGCAAAAATGGGCCCATCTTCAAGAACCCCAGCCACAACCTTGGCTCGGTCGTAATTATTTTGTGCTTTGTGAAGATTCCCCTCAAAAAGATCTGCATAAAGAGAGAGTTTTGTAAATTCTCTATTTAAATCGGCAAGTGCTGCGCGCTTTTCCGATAGAAGTCTTTCAACTTCGTTGAGAGATCTGGAAGGAAGAGAAACCTGTTCAAATGGAATGGCAGGCAAATTGCCCTGATAAGCCAGAATCAGACCAAGATTTTTTGCACCTTTAAGTTCAACTCGTCGATTTATAATCGCATCCTTAAAAATTTGCTGGTCGACAGATTTCAGTTCTTTTGCTGTAGTTTGAGCAAAAATGAAAAAAACCCCATGTTCACTTAATGCTTTTACATCGGAAGGATTGAAGTGACCCCATGGTGCGAGAATTCGGTGTTCTTTTTCGAGGCCGGAAATTTCTTGTTCAAGACTTGATTTTGAAGCGGTGAGACGATCATATTCCTCAAGGAGATCCTTAATGGTACGATCGTTTTTATCACCAGTTACAATACCGCCATTTTTAGCAAGTTTGCGTATGTGTTCCAGTATTCGTTTAGCTCTTGAAAGCTCAAGGGCAAGTTCCTGTGGTGGATCTTTGGGTTGAGTTGAAAGATCCTTTATGTGAAGAACTCCTGTAGACTGGCAAATTTCAACAGCCTTCTGCTTCACCGCCTCAGGACCCACAAGGAACACTTTTTTCATTCGAACGATAGCCATAGTGCCTCCTTACTGTGCTGTCCTCTTGACGATTTTATTCTTAGCAATTTTGGCTCGACATACGGCCGCCGTTTGCTGGTCACCAAGATAAACTTTAATTTTTCTTATGTTATTGCGGGTCTGAGGAATCAGAACCTTTTCATAGAGATTGATACGCTGAGTAGTTTTGGTAAGTTCGTGATCAAGTAAAGAAAATTTTTCTTCCAGAACTCTTATTTGTTCCTTTTTGGACACAGCAGACTCAAAAAAGGCCATTGCACTGTCAAAAATCCAGGGAGTAGCTACAAGGCTGTATGGTAGTTTGCGAAATCTTACAGCCTGAAACTGGGGAACTTTTACTCCGGCGACGTTTACTAGATCCACTGAAATTTCTTCAACAATGAGGCTTGATTTAATCTGTTGTAATAGCCCGGAAATCTTTGCTGAAAAAGATTTTGCTCCATCAAGAATGGTCTGAAGATCTTTTTTAGCAACATTGATTTCATCCAGGGAAGATCTCACTTCTGTCTGGAGTTGCTGCTTGCGAAGTTCCAGAGTAGGAAGAAACTCAAGATACAGTTTCAGGTTCTGATTCTGTTCCCGGAGAGAGTTTTTATTAAGTTTAACCTTTTCCGACATAACTGCCTCAAATCATGGTTAAATTATTTAGGCCAGTATTTTTCAACGATATCTTTTTTGATACCGACTTCAAATGGCGTGAAGCATTCGGACATGGTTTTCCATCCGAGATCCAGTGCTGATTCAAGAGTAATATCAACTTTCAAATCCATAAACCGACTCTCAAATAAATCAGCATATCGGAGATATTTCTCATCCGTTTCGGTTTTCTCAAATCCCATTGAAATTTTCTTTTTGGATTCAAGAGCTTTAGCGTAAAGTCGAATCATAGCGTTCATTACTGGACCATGATCTTTTCGAGTTACTTTGCCGATTACAAGTTGTTTCAGACGACTTAATGAACCGAAGGGGTTAATCATTCCGTTTACAAGATAGTACTGACCCTCAGTAATATAACCGGTGTTATCCGGAACCGGGTGCGTAACGTCGCCACCAGGCATTGTTGTAACAGCCAGGACTGTAATTGAACCGGCACCTTCAAAGTCAACAGCCTTTTCATACCTGGATGCGAGATCTGAATAAAGAGACCCTGGATATCCGAGGTTTGAAGGAACCTGTTCCATGGCGACACTGATTTCTTTAAGGGCGTCAGCAAAGGCCGTCATGTCCGTGAGGAGAACCAGAACGCGTTTTCCTTCAATACCAAACTGCTCAGCAACAGCCAGGGCCATATCAGGAACCAGAAGTCGTTCAACCACAGGATCCGCCGCAGTATGGACGAACATAACCGTACGATCCATAACACCGCCTTCTTCAAATTTACGTCTGAAGCCGATGTATTCGTCGAATTTCAGGCCAATACCACCTAAAACAACGATATCAGCCTGAGCCTGAAGAGCAATACGGGCCAGAAGATCATTGTAAGGTTCACCTGGAGTGGAAAAGATCGGCAGTTTTTGTGATTCCACTAGAGGATTGAAAATATCAATCATTGGAATGCGCGTTTCGATAAAGTTTCTTGGAACGACGCGTTTAATAGGATTTACAGAGGGACCGCCGATTTCCGTATCTTTTGCATTTTCAATAGGTGGCTTGCCATCAATGGGCTGCCCAGAACCCGAGAAAATCCGTCCGAGTAGATCTCCACTGTAGGAAACCTTCATGGGGTGTCCAAGAAAACGTACAGTGGCCCGGTTTGACATACCCTTGGCTCCAGCAAAAACCTGAAGTGATACTTTGGTACCTTCAATTTTTATAACCTGAGCAAGGGACGTATCTCCATTAGTGTTTGTTATAGATGCCAGTTCACGATATGTAACGCCTTCCGCTTCAAGTTCAATGATATCGCCGATGATATTTGTGATTCTTGTGTATTCCTTAAACAAGGCTATTACCTCCGCTTACAAGGGATTCTTCAATTTCTCCAACGAGTTTTTTGAATTCGTCCGAGTCGGGACTATAATAATTTCTCTGATAGTATTTATCCTGAAGCGTCGTAAAGAACTGACGTGCTTCTGGTTTCGAATTAAACTTGAAATCCTGAGTAAGGGCGCGGTAAAGGAGTTTGAAATCTACTACCTGTCGCTCAATATCAGAGGCACAGTCTACATCATCGAAAGCATTTTGCTGAAGGTAAGTAAAATCAAGTAGTTCTGATTTTAAATACATAACAAGATCATCAAGACTTATACCTTCTTCACCAACAACAGTCATCATTTTACCGACTTCCGCTCCTGCTCGAAGAATATCACGTGATCGGGAAACCATTTTTGTCCAGTCGCGATCGAGATCCCGGTTCAGACTTGATTCCATTTGTTCAATATAAAGACTGTATGAATCAAGAGGATCAATAGCCGGGAATTTACGTTCATCAGAACGTTTACGTGAAAGACCAAGGAAGGCACCGACAACCTTAAGTGTTGCCTGAGTTACTGGTTCTTCAAAGTTACCACCAGCGGGGGAAACGGTTCCAATAAGGGTAACTGCTCCCTTTTCTCCGTTATGAAGTGTCACCAGGCCAGCCCGTTCATAAAGACCTGCAATGCGGCTTTCAAGATAAGCTGGGAAAGCTTCTTCTCCGGGTATTTCTTCAAGACGGCCTGACATTTCGCGCATGGCCTGAGCCCAACGGCTTGTGGAGTCAGCAAGTACAAGAACGTCTAGACCCATCTGCCTGTAATACTCCGCCAGAGTAATTCCTGTGTAAACAGAAGCTTCGCGGGCAGCTACGGGCATGGAAGAGGTGTTGCATATAATTATAGTGCGATCCATTAGAGAACCACCGGTTTTGGGATCGGTAATCTCTGGAAATTCGTGAATAAGTTCAACAACTTCGCCTGCACGTTCACCACAGGCTACAACGATAACTACATCAACGCTGGAGTATTTTGACATGAGATGCTGAAGAACGGTTTTTCCAGCGCCGAAAGGTCCAGGAATACAGGCTGTTCCGCCTCGAGCAACGGGGAATGTCGTATCAATAATGCGTTGTTTAGTGATAAGAAGTTCTTCGGGATAAATTCGCTCCCGGTAAGCTTTAATGGCTTTTTTAACGGGCCAATCCTGGAACATGTTGAGAGGAATAACTTTTCCATTTACTTCTATTTTTGCGATAGTGTCAGTAATTTTATAAGTTCCCTCAGAAACTATTTCTTTCACCGTAGCAATGCCGTGCATTCCAATAGGGGTGATTATTCTGTGAGTTAAGAAATTTTCCTTAACCTCTCCTATCCATTGCCCTCCGCGAACTTTGTCTCCAACTTTTACGACGGGTTTAAATTCCCATGTTTTTTCACGGGAGAGCGGATCCTTATACTGACCTCGCTGGAGGAAGAAACCCTGTTTGTTGTCCAAAAGACCCAGAGGATTCTGAAGTCCATCATAAATGGACCCGAGAAGGCCAGGTCCGAGTTCGACGGCAAGCATATTTCCGGTGAAATCCACCTTCATTCCTACGCCAATGCCCGTTGTGTCTTCAAAAACCTGCAGATAGCAGTTTTTACCGACGACTTTGATAACCTCTGCCTTGAGTTTCATGTCCGAGACGGTGACAAAGGCAACCTCATTCTGAATGACGCTTCCCTGGTCAATTTCAACAACGATCATATTACCGTTGATACCTGTTACATGTCCTGTGGTGGATGAAGAATCGATCAAGCGAACACCTCCAGTAATTTTTTCGGGTCGGTTTGGGTTCCCTGACTCCAGGAATCTATTAAAATGGCTCCGGCTGTATAGGCTAAAAGAGCATCAATGGAAAAACCGTCGATGCCTTCAAGCTCCCGGTAAAGATTCAGTCTTTCATTATCAATAACAAGCTCACGCTTGAGAGGATCTTCCGCTTCGGAAGCCCTTAAAATTAGGGCATTGAATAGGGAAGCATTTTCACCTCCAGCTACCTGTGCCTGATCACTGTCAACGCCGAGACTTTCAGCTCGCTGTCTGGCAATTGCGTTGCGAATGCCGACTTCAAATTCGGCGAATCCCTTCAGGAAAGAAGAAGAGGAGTCTCTTGAAAGTTCAAGAAGGAAATTAAAATAACCTTCCCATAGTTTCCTGACAATAGCATCGGGTAAAGAACCATCATCAGAAGTTATGACTTCCTGAATAAACGGTGGGAGATTATAGACTGTTTCAAAATCTTCCCGCGGATGAACTCCCCGTTCGTCAAAAATATCTCTTTCCAGAAGGATACTTTCTGCATTGGCAGTATCAATAATATAAAGAATTGAATTTACAAGTTCACCATCAGTTGTTCCGGCGGTTTCATCGACAATCTGTTCAACAATATTTTTAAATGGAACAGAAAGTGGCGCCACTTCATCCGGAAGTGGTGGAAGAGCTGTCATAAGGCGATAGTATTTCAAGGTTGTTCTCCTCAGGATTGGAAGAAGGACCTGAATTTGGGAGAAATAAACCGAGTGAATATTTCTCTCATGCCTTCATCAGAAAGATCATAGACAAAACCCTTGTCTGCGGGGCCAATTTTTAGACCAAAATGAATACGATCATCGAATTCCACAGTGATGTTACCACCACCAGCCATCATTTTAATTTTTGCGTTAAACGCGTTGCCAAGTTTTTCTCGTAAGTCTTCAGGGAGGATTATATTCAGATCGTTTGTTTTAAAACCGTTCTGAGCAAAGCCTTTGATCATTTCTATGATGACTTTTTCAATGAATTGTGGCTGTGAGAGTACCGAAGACAGAGTTTCATCTACTGCGGGAGCAACAAAGGCTGTTTCCACGGCAGATTTAAAATTGTTCAGGGCAGATTTTGAGGCTCTTTCAAGCTCCGTATCCAACTGCTCCTTCATTTTCCTGGATTCGGTTTCTGCTTTGTCCAGAATGGCTCTGGACTTCATTTCCGCTTTAATAATGATATCTTCACCGTCAGCTTCAGCTTTTTCTTTGATTCGAGCTGCTTCTGTTTCACCGGCAGAGATACCTTCTTTCTTTAATTTTTCAATTACTTCGTTGAGGGAATCGATAGCCATATTGCCTCCAGTTCTGGTTGGCGCAAACGATAACACACAAGAAATTGAGTTCAAGTATAAAGTTTAAAAATTGTAAAAATAAAGACTTTTTCTGAGGATATGGCAGACCTGAAAAACTATTTTATGGAATCCACAATACTTTCCATTGAAGATTTTACCTGTTTTTCGCAGTGGAAAGGCACAATAAATAGCACACCGAGATTACCTCTTTTAGTGTTGCGGTAATAATAGTACATTGAGGCGGAATTTACTCGAAGTTCTGTTTTTATCCATGATTTCCAGTTTTCTTTCTTCAGAAGGTTTGGGTTTCTAATGTGTGCCATCTGGATTTTATATGCCGTCTGACCATCATAAAAAGCTAAATTCTGACCTCGACAGAAAACACTTCCGAAAGAAACCGGATTTATATAACCATCAGTTTTAATATTTTTAGTATAAATCCAACTTGTAGGTGTTGAAAAAGAGAGATCTCCTGTTTGCCAGGTTATTCTTCCTTTGCCATGGCTAATTCTGACTAAGCCGTATATGGAGTATGCGATACTGAAAATGATTATCAGTACCCCGACAAAGCGCAGAATTTTCCTGAAAAGTCGTTGGTCATCCCATGCTCCCATTATTACAGCAGCGGCAGAACCACCCATAAGTCCACCTATATGGGCAGCGTTATCGACCATTTTGGCCATTATTCCGAAAATAACATTAACAACCAGCATAAAGAGTAACAAGTTGAGCATCCGACGCCGGAGTTGAGGATGCCATCGGTTTTTCCACACAACCAGCATGGTTATTGCTGCTCCGATTATACCAAAAACCGCTCCTGAAGCACCAACTGCAATGCCATGAGGACTGAAAAAGGTACTTACAATACTTCCAGTAATTCCGGAAATTACAATTATCGCTGCCATGCCAAGATTGCCGTAGTGAACTTCAGTAATACGACCCATAAACCAGGCAATAAGCATGTTAAGGAAAAAATGGAGAAAACCAGCATGAAGAAAAACGGATGTAAAAGCTCGCCATGGTTCTACGGTAAAGGTAAGATGCCTGAAATTAGCTCCATGGGAATAAAGATTAGCAAAATCAGTAATATTACCGCGCCAAGATTGATAAAGAAAGACAATGGATGTTATGGCAATAAATGAAATTGTTGCCCAGGGAACAAGATTTCTACCAAAACCCTCCCGTGCAAGTTTAAGTATGCTCAGTTCCATAACTTTAAGAGCAATTTTTTTAATTTTATCTGGAGAATCGGGGGCAGTTGGAAGATCAGAAATATATTCTGTTACTCTTTTTGCAACTACCGGAGAAGGTCCAGTGCTCAGGAGTTTTTTAAATATCCTTTTTGCTTTTTCAAGTTTGCCGCATACTGCTGAGGCATATGCGGTCCAATATAGTTTTGCAGCTTTTGGAAAAACCGGATGATCTGTTTTCAGGGAACCAAAGATCTCTTTCAATGGTTTAAGTTTACCATAGACCGAAAGTATAATGATTTGGCTTGATATCAACGTTGTTCCCGTAATAGAATCATTATTCTCAATATTTTTGATTTGAAAGTAATAATTCCACATGAGATCGTATTGACCGGTTTCAGCACAGGCTCGTATCAGAGCCATGTAAAGTGTAGTCTTGACCGGTTTTACTCCATTCAATCGATTCAAATAGATATCAAGAGCATTTTTATAATATCCTGCAAAGACGTTCAGTTCGAGGAGGGTTTCAATAAGAAATTGTTTCTGAAGTGGATTGGATGAATTTCTGATTTCCGCTTCAATTTCAGCAGAAGCTTCCACAATGTCACCTCGTACCGCTTGTGAAAGACGATAGAACTGCTTTTGATGCACATGTACATCTTTTACTGGCTTTAGAAAGCCAAGCAAATGAAGAGCAAGTCTGCCAGTAGTCCACCAGTTTTTGCGGACGCACCAGGAAATAAATCGCTCCAGAATCATTGGAGCAACAACTGCGGCCATAAAAATTACGATGGCAAGTGCACCCTCGATGCTGTCCGAACGCTTTTGAATTACAGCGTAAATTGCAAGAGCCAGATCACCAAAAAGAATGGCAGAATATATTGGTTCTGCCGTTATATCTTTAAGCTTTGTAAATATTATTAAGCCCAGATTGAATATTAAAATGTAAAGAAATAATTGAGTCACAGTTAGTCTTCGGATTCTTCAATAAATACAGTATGTTGCAGTTTTCTGAATTTCTTTTTAAGCATGAAAATGTATAAAACAAGAGCAGCCAGAATCAGTAAAACCAGTGAAAAAACAATTCCCAGCCAGGTTTTTGAAGTATGAGAAACCCGGAAAGGTCCAAACGAAGATAATTCGGTTTTATAGGAAACGGAATCATCAGTCATCTGGATAACTACAGAAACTGATTCAGGCGTTATAGCAGGTACAGCCCCGGAAATGAGGGATTGAATATCCTGGGGGCGGAGTTGAAATTTTTTTTCAAGGACTTTTAAAACAACTCCAGCCTTTTTAACAGAAGTTTTAACTTGGGAAAATGAATCCGATGAAGTGTCCATGGCAAAATGGACCCGCGCAAATTGGATACCTGGAAGTGATTCAAGTGTGCGACTCAGTTCCCCGGCAAGAGCAATGTGATACTTTATGGACTTATCTTCCGGGGAAGGGACAAGAGAGCTATCTTTAAGTATACCCTCAAATCCTGGATGAGACATGGAAGGCAGATCTTTACTTTTAAGGATATTTATTGAGCGTGAGGCCTGAGATGATGGTACCTCAATACCCCACAGACCTTTTCTTTTATCAGAAAGGAACTTCGTTGCTTCTATTCCTTTTGATTCAAGTTCATTAAGAATTTGATTTGCTTCTTTTTCATCCAATCGGGTAAATAATTCTACTTTACAAGCATTTAAACCAACCAGGATGATACACAGCAGTAAGTATCTCATACGTTCATGTCCTGAATTCCGCAAAGCGATTTCAAAACACCTTGAGCAGGAAGCCTAATCTTCCTGCGGTGTTCGCTGCTTACGGGGTTTTCCACCACGGGAGGGCTGCTCTAAATTTCTAACGTACTCAAGAAAATGAGCTTTGTCTTCCATGATATTGTTATACTGTTCGCGACTCATATTCCCTTTGCGTTGTTCGCGATTTCCATTACGGCGCCCTCCTTGATTCTGGGAATTGCGCCAGGAGCGAAGATAGCCACAACGCCTTGAAATTCCTTCAGACAGGATTTCTGCAGCAATGACTTCAGGTTCAACTTCATCATTTTTTGCAAGAAAAACAAGATCACGATAAAGGGCACTCGATATTTCAATGGAAATTTTATTAATAAAGTCTGTAGTGTCAATGGGTTCAGGAGCATTGTCCCATTTTTCAAGAATAGAATTTATTGAAGTGTCCAGCAATCCAGCGACTTCTTCATAACTGTCACCTTCTGCAATACATCCATCAAGTTCAGGAACATTCCCAATAAATTTCTGTTTTTCTGCATCAAATTTTATAACTATTCTATAGTGTTTCGATTCCATCAAAAACCTCCGATGGTAGTTGTTATATAATAATTTCAATACTTTAAAAACGCGTTTCTAAAACGGGATAATTCTCACTAATTAATAAATTGCGGAATTTCCGGACAGAGACTTGTTCCAATATATGCACTTTCGCCTAAAGTCAATAGAGACTTTAAAAATCCCTCATATGAGACAAAATATAAATTAAATATAAAGCAATCTTGATTAAATCAGGGCACATACCATACAGTAAATCCCGGTAATTTAAGTTGACAATCGGGACTTTACTTATATATATGTATCCTTTTCACAGTCCGGGTAAGTCCCGTTTTCAAGGCAGGTGAATTATGGCTAGTATGTCAGATCTTAAGAAGAATTTGAAAATTCTTGTGGACGGTGAACCCTACACCGTCGTTGAAGCAAACTTTGTAAAACCCGGAAAAGGAACGGCTTTTACAAAGTGCCGCATTAAAAATCTCATTACGGGTGCTGTACTTGAGAGAACCTGGCGTTCGAGTGAGGGTGTTGATCTCGCATCTACGGAAGTGCGTCGGATGCAATATCTTTATCCTGATGGGTCTCATCTGGTTTTTATGGATAATCAGACCTATGAACAGATTTATCTTGAAGCGGATGTCGTTGGTGATGCAGTAAAATTTCTTACTGACAATCTGGAATGCGAAATTCTTTTCTTCAATGAAAAACCCGTGGGATGCGAAATTCCGACATTTGTTGAGCTCCAGATCACGGAGTGCGAACCTGGCGTTCGTGGTGATACTGCGCAAGGCGCAAGCAAACCAGCAACTCTTTCTACTGGAGCAATAGTAAACGTACCACTTTTTGTAAATGAAGGTGAGTGGCTTAAAATAGACACTCGTACCGGTCAATACGTTGAACGCGTTAAAAAATAATCAGAACAATATGCTTAAGGGTTTTTAATGTCCGGCAAGGTTTCCGTCCGAATTGTAAATACCGATCCGCTGCTGGTAAGTGACGGAAAAAAAGTTTACCATTGCAGGGATTTTCCCAAAGATGTTCATATCGGAAACTGGGTAAAATGTTCACTTTCTAATGGTGAATGCATATTTATTTCAGGAGATACTGTATCACAAACAGATTTTCCTGGATATGAATGGACAAGACTTCAATTTCCTGACTCACGGGGTCGCTCCCGTATGGACGCACTTCGCTTTAGAGCACGAGTAATGAATCAGACGCGTAAATATTTTGATTCACGCGGTTTTATGGAAGTAGAAACACCTCTTTCGGTTCTTTCTCCGGGTGTTGAAACTCACCTTTGTGCCATTCAGGTTGGAGCAGACAGGTTTCTTTCACCATCTCCTGAATTTCAGATGAAGCGACTTCTGGCGGGAGGAAGTGGTAGTATTTATCAGATTACCAAGTGTTTCCGGGATGACGAAACCGGGCGTTTCCATAATCCTGAATTTACAATGATTGAGTGGTACAACGTCGGAGCGGATGCCCCTGAATTGATGGAAGATGTCGAAGGATTGATTCTTCACTTAAAAACCAATATTGATTGTCCTGGAGAGCTTCCGTTGCCTCCCTACAAGCGCATTTCCGTTGCTGAAGCCTTTAAGGAATATGCAGGAATTGACAACTACCGGGACCCTCCTGATGTTTTACTTGCAAAAGCAGGAATTCAAGAAACGACTACAAACTGGGAAGAAGCGTTTTTTCGCGTTTTTGTCGAAAAAGTTGAACCTGGTATTTACAGTTCAGGTCCTTGTTTTCTAACAAAGTGGCCGAAAGAATTTGCATCTCTCTCAAGATTAAGTCCAGAGGATCCACTTACATCCGAACGTTTTGAATTTTTCGCGGGTGGTCTTGAAATAGCTAACGGTTTTCACGAACTTACAGATTATATCGCTCAGAAAGAACGGTCTTCAGGGGAACTTGAAGAAAGAAAAAGAGATGGAAAGCCGCTTTATCCGCTTGATAACAGATTTTTAAATTCTCTTGCGGAAGCAATGCCGGAAACTGCAGGGATTGCCTGCGGTATTGACAGACTGGTAATGCTTTTGTGGGGAGCCGAATCAATTTCTCAGGTTCTTTCATTCACGGCTGATGAACTTTAACCTGTTATTGCTTTACTGTCCTGAAATACAAGAAATCAAATTTTTCATCGATTTTTTTCTCAGGATAGTAACCGCAAGGCCTTGAATTTATTGTAGTGGCCGGAAAGAATTTTTAATAAAATTCTTCGTGAAGCGAAATTCCGGACCCGAACTATTGAGTTACTGTCCTGAAATACCGGAAATCAAATTTTTCGACGATTTTTTTTTCAGTACAGTAACCGCAAGGTGTTGAATTTACTAGTAGTGGCCTGTTAGAATTTTTAATAAAATTCTTCGCGAAGCGAATTACAGGACACGAACTATTTACAGGTGTTTGTAAAATGAAAATAACTTTTGCTGGCCATTCTGCAGTTTTCATTGATAGCGGGAAGACAACTATTTTTTCTGATCCTGTACTTCGTGACCGGGTTATGGGACTCAAGTTGAGAAAACCCGTTGTTGCGCCGCAAGAGTTATTATCAAAAGTTGATGCAGTAATTATAAGTCACGCTCACAATGATCATCTGCATATTCCTTCCCTTCGTATGCTTCCTTCAAAAAAATCTGCTGTTGTTCCTGAAAACTGTAGTAAATATATGATAAAGGCAGGTTTTTCATCGATAAATGAATTAAAATGGTGGGAATCTGAAAAGATTGGTGATGTAAAGATAACTGCGGTACCGGTTAACCATGTAAAAGGAAGATATTTTTCCTGTGGCAAAACAGGTGTTTGTGGGTATGTTGTATCCGGAAGTGGGAAAAACATTCTGGTCTCGGGAGATGTGGATTTCGGTGATTATGATTATTTTAAGCAGATAAAAGAAAAATTTCATATTCATGCAGCCTGTCTTCCTGTAGGTGGCATGCGAGAAGTTTCATACTATGAAAAAAAGCGCGGAAGCAGGAATGTTCATATTGATCCAGCTACTGCATGGGAAATTTTTAATATTCTGGAAGCTGATATATTGATTCCCGTTCACTGGGGATCCCTCACTGTTTCAAAACTTTCAATAGATGAAGCTCCCCTTAAATTAATTGAAATTGCTGGTGAAAAAAGAAATAAAATATGTTTTTTACACCAGGGAGAAACTCTGGAACTGGAGGATTGATGGCAGGAATTATAAATCCGGCTAATATATTTACAAGTACACGATTGATTGTACTACCATTGGTCGTTTACGCCGCCTACAAAAATTACCACCTAATGGCTGTAACTATAATCGCTTATTCTGGTGTAGTTGACTTACTGGATGGTTTTGTGGCGAGAAAATTTAACTGTACATCCCGATTTGGAGAAATGCTGGATGCCATCAGTGATGCATCACTTTTCCTTGTGGGTTTATTAGCAGCAGTAGCTTTTAAATATTCGGACCCTGTTCCGGCATTTTTACTTCTCGGACTTGGCGCATTCAATGCTGCGGGCAGAGTAATATTTATAAAAAAAACAGGTGTGATTACAAACTTTCGTAGTTATGCATCTGAAGTTCTTGGAGGATTTACTTTCTGGGTGCTTGTTGCCCAGTATCTTGATTGGTATGCAAACGCAGGATTATGGCTTTTAAGTTTCTTCACATTTATTGTAATTATTCATGATTATTACAGAATACTCACTTATCCCGTGGATTTGCTGAAAATGGAGGAAGGTAAAAATGAGTAAAATTTTTATTTTTCAGAATCATCACGGGATGACTTCAGATAAAGTTTTAACATTCAGCATACTTTTGCTTGTTATTTTTTGTATTTATTTCAGTCTTTTCGCATATAGATTTGTCAGAGACATAAAATATATAAAAAGCTCTGAATTTAATAATATAAGTGTTATTAAACAGATAGACATAAGAGATCGAATTTTTGGTTGGAGTGTCGGAATGATAATGCTTGGTTTTGTTCTGTGGGGTTCCCTCACAAGAATTTTTGCCGCTTTCTGACGGAAGGTAAATCTGAATGCTGCATCTTCTCAGGCCTTTGAAAGAACGTATGCTCGTTCCTGCAGGAACTGCACTTGCCGGATATTCCCCAAACACCATTACGGTAATAAGTGCTGTACCGGGCTTTGCAGCAGGGTTTGCCTGGTATTTTGGGGGAACCGCTGGACTCATTCTGGCGAGTCTTTTCACGATCCTGAATGGCGTTTTAGATCTGCTTGACGGTCACATGGCAAGGCGTTTCGGGAAAACATCGCCCCTTGGTGATTTTCTTGATTGTATTGTCGATAGATACACCGATGTTGCTATTTTGACGGGAATTGCTTTCAGTCAATACTCAAAACCTGTCCTTGCCCATGCAGCGATAGTTGCAGTTTTGCTTGTGAGTTTTCTCGGTTCTCAGAGTCAGGCCAGTGGCGGTGTTAGAGTTGAAAGTGGAATTTTAGGTCGTGCAGAGCGTCATGTGCTTTTAATTTTAGTTCCATGGATTCAACTGATCAGCATGAAACTTGGTTATTTTACCTGGTGGAAATTTACTCCCGTTGAGTGGCTCATGATAATTCTAATTATTTTCGGGCATCTAACAGCTATTTTCCGGATAAATGAGGGAATTCGAATGCTTGCAAAAATAGACAGCGATAAAGGAGGCAGTCATGACCATTGAATCGGCAGTGATATCTGCACTTTCACTGGAGGAGCCGGAAATATTTGTTGGCGGACTTACTATACTTGAGCGTCATATACTTGGGCTTTATTATAATGGCGTCAAAAAAATTACCGTTGTTTTACCCGACAAAGTAGAAAAAACTCCGGTTTTTCGACGCAAGTTCGACGATTTAACTTTAATATTTACAAATAAACCGGTTGATTTTTTTGACAGTTACTACATTAAATCAAATACAGTTTTCCATAAGGCTCTGTTTGATGAACTGGAGCGAGCCGCAGATGCCGGAGAAGGCAAAAATATTCTTGTCACCGGGAAAGCTATGCATGGTTCTTTATGGCTGACTCAATCTGAAGGTTTTTCCATAGATGGGTATATTGATCTCTGGACGGGTCTTGCATTTTTAAATGCTGAAACTCTCAAGTCAATGTTTGAATTAGAAACATCAGATTCGGATTTTGATATTCGATTTTTTGAAGACAATTATTCAAGTCCTGATTTTCTGACCGTCAGCGGCAATAATCGTTTTTTTCATCGTATTTCCGGAAAAGCAGATGCAAAGTCAGCGGAATCTTTGCTGTTTCACTCTCTGCGAAAACCTCAGGATGGTCTCGTGGCGCGTATTTTTAACCGTACCATGTCTCTTCCGGTATCAAAAATTTTATCAAAGACAAACCTTACTCCAAATCAATTAAGCGTTATAAATGCCTTTTTTGCAGTTATTGCCGGATTTTTCCTTGTTTTCGGGCATAGCATGCTTGGTTTAAGTTTCTATATTTCCGGGCTTTTGGGCGGCTTATTTATGCAGATGTGCAGTATTTATGATGGATGCGATGGCGAAATAGCCAGGGTTAAGTTTCAATACAGTCATCTGGGGGATTGGCTTGATACAATTATCGATGATATTACAAATTGTATTTTCTTTGCCTCTGTAGCTGCCTGGGCCTGGTTCAGTACAGGTCAGGAAAGATTTATTTATATGGGGGTCGCGGCATTTATTGGTCAATGGCTTGCAAATTACAGTATGTACTACTACCTTATAAAAATTGCCAAAACTGGAAACAACCAGGATTATAAAGTGACCAATTCTTCTGAAGGTCCTGTAGCCGTATTCTTTGAAAAAATAAAATACCTCACAAAAAGAGATTTTCACCTTTTTGCCTTTTTTCTTTTAGGGGTTTTCGGAAGACTTGATATTGGGGCGTATTTTATATGTGCATTCGCAGTTTCCGCGGGGCTTATTCTTATAAG
This sequence comes from Myxococcota bacterium, assembly GCA_018821305.1. GTDB lineage: Bacteria > Myxococcota_A > Polyangia > HGW-17 > HGW-17 > JAHJMN01. The sequence continues at coordinate 80,903 of JAHJMN010000105.1, read as the reverse complement.
TCAACATATAATGCTGCTTATCAAGGGATCAAGGGCCGTAAAAGCATGATTTTCGGTATCATTCTTATTATATTTACAGGTTGCGCCACAACAACCGAATACGGGAAGGCTTCCTGGTACGGCAAACATGGTGAAAAAACAGCCAGTGGCGAAAGAGTTAATCCGAATGCTCTAACAGCAGCTCACCGAACTTTGCCATTTAATTCCATTGTTAGAGTTACAAATATTAAAACAGGAAAAAGTGTAGTTGTAAGAATTACGGACCGTGGTCCTTTCATTCGTGGCCGAATTATTGACCTTACAAAAGCTGCTTTCCGTCGAATTGCTTCTCTCAGGCAGGGTGTCGTGAAAGTCAGAATGGATGTTGTCAAGGTTGGTAAAAAACAAACAAAACGAAAAAAACGGCGCTGATATTCCTGAAATTAAATTGTGGAGATTTTATAATGAAAGTCACTCTGGCAGGATACAATATAGATATTGAAACAATTGAAGCAGCTCGTCAGGCAGTTTCGGAGCATTTAATGACTCCGGAAACACTCAGCGCAGCATATGCCAGAATTTCCAGATCACCAAAAACAGCGGGAGAGCTTCGCTCTGAAGCACGTGAAAACGTAGAAAAAGCGAGAAAAAGTAATAGAAATATTGTTTTTGAAATGGGTCACGCATCCATAGCTGAACATGCTGTTTTTAATATTGATCTTGAAGGAATGTCCAGATTTCTTCTGGAAGAGATTCAGCGTCATCGTCTGGCAAGTTATACAGAAAAATCACAAAGATATGTTAGACTCGGTGACGATTTTCTTTATCCTGAAGAGTGGTCTGATTTAAAAAGTGAACTTAAAGAGCTCCACGATCGTTGTTCAGAATTCTACCAGAAACTTTGTGAAGCAGATATTCCCGGGGAAGATGCACGATATTTTCTTCCATTCACAACGAAAACTCAATTGGGAATGACTATAAATGCCAGAAGTGCCGAGCATCTTATATTAGCTCTCGCATCATCAACACTCGAAGAAAGCCGACTTTTAGCAACAAAACTTCACGAAATATGCGGAGAAGTTACCCCGTCACTGATTCGTTATATTGTTCCATCAGAATATCACAGGCGTATGTACAGTTCAGGAATTAATCCGGTAATAACTAAAAAAGACCAGGATTTTACAATGTATTCGGAGTTTCATGGTGGTTATATCAGACTTGTGAATATTACTGAGAATCCTGATAATACAATTTTAACAGCAAACTATGCACGAAATACTGGAGTAGGGTTTGAAGATGCTAAAATTTATATAGATAGTCTATCAATAGATGAAAAAGCTTCTTATTTTAGTGGACTTACTGAATCCGCAACCATTCACGATAGAATGACTGTTGATTTCGAACATGTTGTAATGACATGGGATATTGTTTTAAGTGCTGCGGCTTTTGCACAACTGAAACGCCATCGAATAAGCAGCATTGGTCATAGTTTTCTTGATCCTAATCTGGGCTTTACTGTTCCTAAGAGCATTTCAACTGAATTTTATACAGAGTGTAAAAAATTAATATCTTATTCTGAGTCGATTTATAGTCGCTTTATAGAAGAAAATGGTCCTGTAGCCGCTGCGGCGTATGCTCTTTTATCAGGGCATCGACGTAGAGTAATGTGGACTTTAAATCTAAGGGAATATTATCATTTTTCTCGATTGCGTCAGGATGCCCATGCCCAATGGGACATCAGAAATATGGCCAATGCAATGACTGAAAAACTACGAGATATGATACCAGTATGTTCTCAGTTTCTTGGTGGAAAATCGGAGTTGTCAAGTGATATTGAGTATTGAAAACAAAGAAGATATTACGAAAATAACGTTCTCTGCACCCAGGGAAAAAATCGCTTTTTATCGTTTTATACTGGAAAGCTATGATAACCTTGGTATTCAGACCACTGAAGCGGGAAGTAATATTATCACATGGAGTGTGCCGGATTCTCAGTTGGAAGATGCTCGTCAATTGTTAGTTAATATCTAAAAACAATTAGAAATCAAGGTCCGATGTCTTCCATAAGCCTTCACCAGTTTTCTGAAAAACGGAAATCTGGTTTTCTGCTTTAGAAAATATATAAACAGGGGCGTAGGATGAAAAGTGATGTACACGAGTGGAAAAGGAGCCCTGCAAACTAGTTCTATATAGGAAATAATTATATTTCAAAATGGAAGTTGATCTAATCAGTGCAGAGTTGCAGGAGTTGCTTGAAATATTTTTTATAAAACTTGCATGAGGATGTGCTTTCTCAGGGATTACAAGGCTGCCCTCAAGTTTGACAATGGGGTTCATTGAATTATTGAAAGAAACTGTATAACTTGAAAGGCATTGTTTTTTATCACATTTTTTAAGGGAGTGAATGAAAAAAGGGAGTTTTTTTCCACAAATAGCAGGCTTTTCGTATTCAGCAGTCTTGATCCGGAGATTTTTACGGAATTTTTTTCCAAAAAATGACTCTAGATGCATCATTTCTCCACGTAGAGTTAAAAAAAGGACTTTGTCATTTAATATAATGGAATCAAATATTTTAGTAGTCTTAAGGAATACTGTTTCTATTTTTCCATCTGTAAATTTCGTTAAGTAGTTACCTCTTTGAGGTTTTGAAATATTAATATTGTACCTTAGTTTGGCCCAGTATAAATAGATAGAAGCTTTTTTATCGGTAAAAGAATTGATGAGTACATAACGATAATCCGGATCTTCAACAACAGGGAAAATAGTATAAGTTGATGATTTGACTTTAATAATAGATATTGAATTTGCATAAACATCCGGGGGCCATATTTTTAATCCCGATTCATTATCTGTCTGTGCGGGAGGTCCACCATCAATCGGAGATTTTATAAATATTTCCGATGGAAAAAATACCTGTTCAGAAAGTTTGAATGAATCCTTAAAATAAATGTTTTCACGGTAAGAGACCAATTTATTATGAAGGTTATCTTTCAGTACCTTTTTTAAAGGATCGAAGAAAAAGATTTCTCCGGAATCTGACGATAATATAATCTCTTCATAAAAATTGTTCTGTTTTCCAGTAGTTTTGGGATTTGAAACAATTTTCTTGTTGTTTTCCTTATTTTTAAAACTTTCTGTTTTATTGTTTTCCTTATTTGTGGTCTCATTGTTCTGCTTTTCTGAACAGGAAAGACTCAGGAAAATCAAAGCAATTGAAAAAAAACTATTTTTTTTATTCATTCTGATAATCTGTCTATGATTTCACCATCAGTTCCAAACCAGATCTCATCTTTTTTTTCGCCTCCTTTGGGGGCCCATAAGATATTTCTTACCATGGGGTTTCGGTAAAAGCCACTTGTATGAGGATCCGATGGTTTTAAATGACCGGACTTACCGGATTTTAAATCCTGATCTATGATTCGGTTAAGAAAATTTTTATGTTCCTGAATAGTTGAATTTATAAAAATGAACCTTGTGTTTACTGTCATTCCCTCGCGAAAAAGCCAATCCGCAGCATGGTTTGTTACATGAACACATCCAAGTCCATCATAGTAAGCCCCGGATCTGGTAGTCAGATCCCTGATATGATTGTCTGAACGTTTTGAATCAACAATATATTGTTGAGCGGATCCGTGAAACATAATTCGATGATAAATTCGATGTATGTCCGGCTGTTTATATTGAAGTGTCCATACGTGTTTTCCGAAAGGATTACCAGCACTTGCTTTAAGTGAAGTTCCCTCTGGAACACTGAATGTTTCAATACGACCAGTTACTGGATTGAATGCTTCCCGTCTGAGCATTTTATGTTTTGTTGTAAACCACGAAGTATGAGCCTTGATATGAGCTTCAATCATTTTTGAGTTTGGCTTAGGATTTTTCAGCGGAGTAAATTTACCAATGTAAGATGGTAGTCTGAAATAACGATTACTTTTAGTAAAAACATAAATATACCGAATACCGAAGGTCTCCCCTGTTGAAGAATCACGGTGAATTGATTTTGCAGCGTCAGAAATTATAAGTGTAACACCAGTAGAGAGAGAATTCGGATTACTATTATTGGCAGGCTTATTTGTATTTAACCTTGGTTTATAAGCATCTTTTTCAGGAAAATTACAACTATTTAAGAACAGGCCACTTACTAAAATGGCGATGAGAATAGTAATTTCATTGCGTGTATTAAAAAAAAACATAAAAAGCCCAAAATCGTAAGAAAAAAATATGGACGATATATCCTGAATATTTCAGGATCGGGAATATTAAAATATTTTTACATTTAAAAATATACAGAATTCGTCTTCCAGTATTATAGATTCCATATTAAATTGTTTGAGGAAAACATTTCTGCGGAGGAAAAACTATGGAAAATAAGGTTTCTAATCAAAGCAATGGTACAGTTCTGCCACCGGGAGGTGTTCCCCTCCCCGGGAATATTAAATCTCAAGATCCAATTTCCAATGCTCGTACAATTATAGAAAATACAGAAGATAACGATGGAATTGAGCATGCACGTACTGTACATGTTGGTAATACTCCAGTGGATTCATCTTCTCCTCCAATCAGGATAAGCGGTGAATTTGCTGCTAAAACAAGAGGACAAACTGTTTATACTGTTTTACCAAGAGCAAGTCTTGAAAATGGAGAAGTAAAATGGATTCATACGGAAAAGACAAGACTTGAGATACTTAAAACAATTGGTGAAGGTGGGGCTGGGCAGGTTTTTATCGCTATGGATCATGATATCGGAAGGAGAGTTGCTGTAAAAAAAATAAAATCCGATGTTAAATCCCCGGTTATGCTCATGCGTTTCGTTGAAGAAATTCGTACTGTGGGTCGTCTTGAACATCCAAATATAATTCCAGTTCATGACGTGGGTGTGGATGAGGACGGCGATTACTATTTTGTTATGAAGTATATTGAAGGTGAAACACTTGAAGATATAATAGAAAAATTAAGAAGTGGAGATAAAAAATATCATCAACATTATACTTTTGAAAGAAGGGTTGAAATTTTCCGAGGGATTCTTGAAGCTCTGAGATATGCGCATTCTGAAGGAATTATTCATCGAGATATTAAGCCCGCTAATGTAATGGTGGGACCTTTCGGGGAAGTAATGCTCATGGATTGGGGCATCGCTAAAAGTATTTCTGATGATGTCAGTTTATCCGATACTTTGATCCCCGATGATAAAAGTAACGATTCTAAAAACTTCTGGCGTACTGGGGCCGGTGGTCTAATTGGCACTCCTGCTTATATGTCACCAGAGCAGTCCCGTGGAGAAAAACTTGATGTTCGAAGTGATACATATTCACTGAATGTTCTTTTTTATGAAATGCTCACGCTCAGCCATTATCTGGAAGATAGAGACACTCTTCTGGATATTTTAGAAGGAGTTCAGAATTTCGAGCCGGGCTTTATGGCTTACTCCCGTAGTAAGGTACAGCCTCCGGTTCCCATGGAACTCGTCTGGTTTGTTAGAAAAGGTATTAAGAAAAACCCCGTCGAGCGTTTTCAGACAGTAAATGAAATGATCCAGCGGCTTGATTTACGCGCACAGGGCATTATTCCAATCCAATGTCATATAACTCTGATGAAACGTTTTACTCAAGGAATTCTAGGGTTTACGGATCGTCATCCCATGGTTGCAACAGCGGGACTTATGAGCACGATAGGTCTGGGAATTTTTGGACTGGTACGCATAATTCTATAGGTAAATATAGAATATTAATACGATTGTGAGTTATTTTAAAGAAATGCTTCAGGAAAGAGCCCCTCTAAAGCATTCCGCTGCGCGAAATTGCCTACCTGATTGCCCTGTTCCTGCTACTGATTACCCCGGTTACCTGAAATTTTTTAACAGGAACTCAGAAAGTCAGGCAAACAGGGACAGGCGCAGGTCATAAACATCCAATATCAATGGAAAATTACAAAGACTGGAAGCAAATATTCACTTTTTAGATTTCGATCCTTTTACTCATGAAGCGGTCTAGTTTTACTATTCAGTGGTTAATCTCTGGGGATCTTTCGATTATCCAGGCCAGCTTTAATAAAAGAAACGAACAGGGGATGTGGTTTGAATGGGCGTGATTTAAATTCAGGATGAAATTGGCAACCAACAAAATATGGATGAGCAGGAATTTCAATGAGTTCTGCTAAACCTGTTTGCGGATTATTGCCGCTTATATGGAAGCCAGCTTTTTCCAGCTCGTCCCGATACCGATTGTTTAACTCATATCGATGACGGTGCCTTTCGCTGATATGCTTTTCTTCAAAAATTTTCATGGCAAGTGAATCATCAACAATTTCACAATCATAAGCACCAAGTCTCATTGTCGCTCCCTTGGTTTCAACTTTCTGTTGCTCCTCCATTAGATGAACAACAGGATCCGGCGTCGAGTTATCAAATTCAGTTGAATTTGCGTTTGCATAACCAAGGATATGTCTTGTAAACTCAACGGTGGCAAGTTGCATTCCGAGGCAGATACCAAAGAATGGAATGCCATTTTCACGAGCATGTTTAATAGCAGATATTTTTCCTTCAGTGCCTCTTTCTCCAAAACCACCGGGAACAAGTACACAATCTACACCCTTTAAAACAGATTCAGGTCCATCTTTTTCAATTTCCTGACTGGATAAATGCCTCAGTCGGACTTTAGCGTTATTTGCTACTCCGGCATGAACCAGGGCTTCATTGAGACTTTTATAACTTTCAATCAGTTCAACATATTTTCCAACAATACCAACGGTTACTTCATTCCGCGGTTCTCTAATCTTATGAACCAGTTCACGCCAGGGACCCAGATCCGGCTGCGCAGACCAGATTCCAAGTCGATCAGTTACCTGAAAATCGAGGCCTTCATCATGGAGAAGGATGGGTACTTCGTAGATACTTCGAGCATCCATTGATGTTATGACTCTGCTGACGGGCACATTTGTAAAAAGTGAAATTTTCTTCTTAAGTTTTTCGTCAAGAAGATGCTCTGTTCGACATAATAAAATATCAGGTTGAATACCAATTTCACGGAGTTTTTGTACAGAATGCTGTGTTGGTTTAGTTTTAAGCTCGCCCGCAGCTCCAAGGTATGGTATCAGTGTAAGGTGGATAAAAAGGGTATTTTCTTCACCCTCTTCCATGCGCATTTGTCTGATAGCTTCAAGAAATGGAAGAGATTCGATATCGCCAACGGTTCCTCCTATTTCCACCAGAGTTATATCGTAATTTTCACTTGCTTTATAGATATAATTTTTGATTTCATTGGTAATATGAGGAATTACCTGAACTGTTGCACCGAGATATTGACCACTTCGCTCTTTATTAATTACACCAAAATAGATTTGTCCACTGGTTGTATTATTCATACGGGACATACTTTGCCCGAGAAAACGTTCATAATGGCCAAGATCAAGATCTGTTTCCGCGCCATCATCCGTTACAAAAACTTCTCCATGCTGGAACGGACTCATTGTGCCAGGGTCAACATTAATATAAGGATCCAGTTTCTGGATCGTCACACTCAATCCTCTCGATTGAAGAAGTGCTCCCAGGGATGCACTGGCAAGGCCTTTCCCTAGACTGGATACAACACCACCTGTTACAAAAATAAATTTTTTTCTGCGGTTCATCTGGATTTCACCTCCCGATGACTGAGACTTATACCAAAACATTTGTCAAATAGTTAGAAATATGTTGAATACTATCGGTGATTTTTTTTCTGCCTGCGGAATAACTGAAAAATTGCAGGGAATACTGATGCTGTATAAAAACATTTTATTTTTATTATTTATTACAATGCTTACTATTGCCTGTTCAGGGAAAAGAAAAAATCAAAGTAAAAATTCCGTCGATTACACATCAATTCAATCACTTTCTGCAGCTCACAGACATCTCACTACAAAGGATAGTTCCAATTCATCCTGTGAACTTGCAAACTTAATTACGGGATGGCTTATTTTGGCTTCAGCAGATAATTCTCCAGCGCTGATGGATGAGCTTTTTCGAGTGACAGGGTCTGGTTGTGTTAAAACAATAAAGACTTCTGGCTGTATCAAAGATCTCTATAACTATATAAATTCTTTGGCTGACAGGTGCTCAAAAATTGATGAGTCAAGAGGTGAGGATATTAAAACATTCAGTATCTGGTATTCACGAATGAGGCAGAAGTGGGATGTGGAGTTTTTTAAAACTACCGAAAAACTTCTCAAGAGTTCTCTCCGTGTGCACACTGCCCTTGTTATGATTGCATCAATTGAGCATGCTGCCAGAATAACAAAAGCTATGCCTCATGCGGAAAGACTGAATAGTTTCATTCGTATGGCTGGATTTCAGTGTCCATCATCCGCGGGAGTTTGGGACTTTTCCCCTGGGGGAATATTTACAGATTTTAAGGGAGATATTTCCGGATGTATCCCACACTGCAGCGAAATAAGTCGTGAACTTTTCAGTTATCCACGAAGGAGACGAGAATTCATTTCTAAGTGCAGTTATACAGAGATTCCTTTGGCAAAATTTGAAGATATGAAATATATCGCCCCCGATAACTGGTTATTTTTTAAATCTTTGCACTATGCCAACAAAATACTAACTATTATGGAAAAAAGTAAGGATCCCCTCGCTTTTGCTGGAAGTAGACTTATAAAAAAAGCCAATGACACTTTGAAAGATATGAAGGTTACTCTCTCTTTTCAGACAGGAGATGAAAAGGAGCCCGATACAGCTACTGTTCCCCTTTCTCCAGCGGCATTGACAGTACCCGTATCAACTTTTTTTATTCATGTTAACAGTTCGGGGAATCTAAGTTACGGTTTGCGTCCAGTTTTCACAGTTAAAGATCGGAAAATTATCGGAGACTATCCTGGGAAAACCATTTCCCGAAATCTTGAAGAAGGAGTTTCATCTTTTCTTTATCACCAGAATCTTAAATCATCGCCGGTACTTATGCTTGATGAAAATATAAAATCAGATGTTTTGGTTAACATATTAAAAATAATGAAAAAATCTGGAATATCAACAGTTGAGATTGGATTAAGAAATACATCTCATATGGTGAGGACCTTTCTTGGCAATCTTACGGAACATCGAAATCCTGAAAAAGAGCTCTTAATAACAGTAGCTCCAGGCTTAATCTCAGTGACTTCAGAACACCCACAGGTAAAAGATATTCCATTTAAGACGCAGAGTACTTTTGATTTTTCCAGTCTACGGGTTTATCTGGAAAAATTAAAATGGAAGAAAAAAATCAGTCTTCCAGTGATTATCAAATTGGAACCTGGTGTAAAATGGAAAACCGCTGGTCGAATTATTGGGTACATTTATACCAATACCAGTGGAAGGAAATTGTTTGAAAACATAACATTTTTGATTAAACCACTTTCGGAGTAATACGATTGTGTTGAATTTTGGAAATATCATTCAATTTGACAATCGCCATAGACGGTATAGAGAAACCAAATGTCAGGAGATATCCTTTGGGCGGATTAAATAAAACTCTTATTTTTGCAGGATTAATTCTTGGCTCTTTTATTTTAATAATGGCCGGCAATTCGGGTCTTGGTCTTATTGAGGCAGATTCGCTGAATCACTCTGTTGGTAGTGAAAAAAAGAAAAAGAACAAATCTGTATCTATTATTCCTCGAGAATTCAATCAACCAGTTCCAACAGAATTAAGTCTGGCGCTGGATATTGAGACTACCAGAAGTGATCGATGGGCCCCAGTCGTGCGATATACATATAGATTCTTTCAAGTATTGCCATTATCGAAAACTTTTTCCTCAAGATTACCGGCGGGCTTGGCATTCATTTTCATTCTTGCAGGAATTTTACTGCTTATATTAAAATATTATGGCTTTAAAACTGCTATTTTTGCCGGCTTAATAATGATTACAATGCCCATTTTTGTAAGGGCTGGGAAATCTGTTTTTCCTCAAAGTTTATGGGTACTTTTTTCATCTTCAGCGATTGTAAGTGGATGGTTCTTAATTCATGCAGTTTCTGAAAATCGAAAAATAATTGCTTATGGGGCTATTTGGGTTACATCAATTACACTTTCTCATTTTTCAGGAGGGCTTTTAGCCGGTGTCAGTTTTCCTCTTGGTGTACTGGGTATTTATGCTCTTTTATTAAAAAGGGAAAAGTTTTACTATATTACTGCGGCAGTAGCCGGAGTTTTATGCATTCTTACATTCGCAATATCCCTATGGAAAGCCAGACCCGGTGAGTTTTCAGGACTTCTTTATACATTTGTAAATCCTGCTTCGATAACACCAAAGGGGACTCAGCCTCATGGAGTATTTATCAATCAACTCGCTCGAAGCGCTTTTGGAATGCTTTTCTGGTCAGGATTTGCAGTGGTTTCGTTCTTCTCACGTAGTGAAAAGGATGCGGAATGTTCCAAATCTTTAGAGCTGCTCATGAAAATTTGGTTGGTTTTTGCCTTCTTTTTCGTTTCTTATTATGAAATGAGAATTGCCGATCTCATTTCTCCGGTTTTTGTTCCTGCCTCTGTTCTGATTGCTGTTTTATTTACGCGTAATTATAAAATAATATATAGCCCGTTTCCTGCTTTTATTATTGCTTCTATCTCTTTTTTATTACTTCGCGATGTGGTTCAATATCCCGAATTATCAGCAGAAGTTGCTCTCTTTTTCGAGCTTGACAAAATCTCTTCAGTGTCGAGAGTTCCCGTTGTTTTATGGTTTTTAGTGACTGTATCTCCACTTCTGATTATTGGATGGGAAACCCGGAAACAATTCCTTGAGGGATTTGCCGGTATGTTTTCAAAGACTTCAGACCAGAGTTATCTTGGTAAGATACTTGGGTATCTGTTACTACCAGTTAAATTTGCAGGGATCATTATTTTTAAGTATTTTTTAAGACCTTTAGATTCACTGATTGAACGGTTTTTGAATATTATAAAAACAAGAAGCCTTAAATATAGTACACCATGGTTTGTGGTAATTATATTATCTTTTGCTTTTATTTTAACAATATATAATGTTATCAGAAACATACCTGGCGTTCATAGGGAATTTTCATCGGTGTCAATATATCAGCAGTATAAAAAAATATCTGCCGGGGAAGTACTTAAAGTCTGGAATGTTTCTCCAAAGGGAGCTGAAATATACCTGAATCGGAAAATCGACATGATGGCGCAGGATGATGAATTCCTTAATTATATGAAGGATAAAGAAAAAGTTTTTGTTGGCGCAGGTCTGAATAAACTCGGTTTTATGGACTGGCTTACTCGAAAGCATGGAATATCATATTTTATTCCTTCAAAACCTTCAGAGAGATACATGCTTGTAACAAATCGCCCTGATGGCAAGGATTATAATCCTCTCCTTCAGTGGGTTTCTGAAAAACCCCATAATCCTGAATTTACGCTGGATTCTGTTTTTGAAAAAAAGATAAAATTATATGGATATGATATTAAGCGTACTCTTATTAAAGGGACAGCAACCAGAATAAATCTTTATTTTCAGGTCCTGGATAGGATGTCGACAGACTTTAAAATTTTTATTCATCTTGATCCCCCTTATGGAACACGCATGACAGGGGATCATGATCCTGTAAAAGGGCTTTTACCCACTAAATACTGGTCAAAAGGAACTTACGTAATTGATTCATATGAGCTTTCAATTCCGAGAGGTGGTTTTGCTGACGGACGTTATCGAATTTTTGCTGGTCTTTTTTCTGGAGCAAGAAGAATGAAAATAGTTACAGGAAAAACCGGTGGGGAAAACCGGGCGCCGTTAGGATATTCGGAATTGAAAAGTGCCGGGTTGTTTTCATGCAGTCGATAACGGAGGAAAAACTTGGATTTAGACCCCTTCATGAGCAAAAGGATCGAAACGGGAAAAGTACTTGTTTTCATCCTGCCATTTGTAATTATGCTTTGATGTTGAATGTTTATGACCTGATCATGATCCTGTTTGCCTGACTACCTGAGTCCCTGTTAAAAAATTTCAGATAAACAGGAAATCAGTAGCAGTAACAGGCAAGCAATTTTTGCTTTGCAAAAATGCAAGGGAGAACAGGGGGCTCATTCCTGAAGCATTACTTTAAACCAAGTCACAATCGTATTGCTCAGGAAGCGTTATAGATTTTAAGTTGCCGAACTATCTCAAGGTCAAAATTGCTGTGTTAAATGGAGGAAGCAGAGTACCTTTTTCCGTAAATATTGCAGAAATCAAGTTGTTTTCGGTAACATCAAACCCAAAATTCCTTGCTTTAACGCCTTCAGCAGTTTGAATTTCCCCATTTATATGCGTTACTTCTGATTCATCTCTCTCTTCAATTTTTATAAAACTGCCATCTGGTATGGAAAAATCAATTGTCGAAACGGGTGCTGCTATATAAAAAGGAATTTTATTATAATGTGCACAAACAGCGACCTGATAAGTCCCTATTTTATTTGCAGTGTCTCCATTTGACGCTATGCGGTCGGCTCCGGTAATGGCGCAATCAATGAGTCCTGATTTCATCATGTGTCCGGCCATGGTGTCTGTTGTCATCTCAACATTTATTCCATCCCGCTTGAGTTCCCACGCAGTGAGACGACTTCCCTGTTGACGGGGACGTGTTTCATCGCTGTAAACAACATCCAGTCGTCCCTGAGCATGAAGTTCTCGGATCACACCTAGAGCGGTTCCCCATCCTCCTGTAGCAAGTGCGCCCGCATTGCAATGAGTAAGTACACGAAGTTTTGTGCCTGTAATATGGTCTGCTCCGAATTTACCCATAGTTTTGCAGGCAACTTCATCCTCCAAAGCAATGGAGAAAGCTTCATTCCAAAGTGTTTTGAAATCGGTTCCTGTGGAGTAAAGGGTTGACATTCTCTCAAGAGCCCAGAACAGGTTTACTGCAGTTGGCCTTGTGGCTGCCAGCGTTTTTTTGACATCTTTCATATAAATATTGCCATCGGGAGAATTTTCAGAATCCCTGAATCCCATGGCATAACCAAAAGCAGCAGCAATTCCTATTGCCGGTGCTCCACGAACGATCATATCTTTAATTGCTGCAGCCATTTCCTGATAGTTATCAATTAAAACCCAGACTTCTTTGTATGGAAGAAGTCTTTGATCTAAAAGAAAAAATTTAAAATCATTATCTATACGAAAAGGTTTGAGAGAATTCATTGGAACCCCATTTTGATAAAATTGATTTAACAGAAATTTAGAGGAATTAACAGATTGTTTTTATAAACGGCGGAGGAGTTGTTTTTTTTAATAATACTAGTGAACAGTATTATCGTTGTCGTCTGAATCCGGACCGGCATCACAATTTACGCCGTAGGTATCGTTGTCATTATCAACGCAACAACCGGATGTATCAATAGTACTGCAATCAGCACTGCAGACAAGAGTTCCGCCACCAACACAGACTTGACCGCGGAAATCGTTTGAATCACAGGCCTCAGCACAAAGAGCGACGCCGTCACCACAACCGTAAGCTGGGTTGAATTGGGATGAACAGAATGGTGTTTCTTCCATATTACGGAAAACACCAAGATTCCAGTTGCCTTCTTCACCTGCAGGAGCTGAACCAGCATCATAGATACGACGTGGAATAGATGGAATATTATCAGGAATTAGCTCAGCATCTGAGTAACCAACACCAGCTGGATATGCATCCGGAAGATTAACGATAAACTGGATTACACTAATCCAAGCTTTGAGTTCTGGAAATACACGAACGGGAGGATCGTCTTCATTCAGATTTGGATTCCAAGGCGAAGCGTCAAATCGAAGACCAGCAACAGCAATTGGGTCGGACATGATAATAATATTACCATTTTTGTCTTTTGGATCGATTGTCAGATTTTCTCCGATAGCATTTCTAGCCTGAGGAAGTAATAAAGCTACATAATAGTCAACACTAACACGAATTAGAGTAGTTTCATCAGAAAGATCAAGAATAGTACCTGTACCACCAGCAGTAGTTGGAACAAGACAGTCAATGGTTGTAAAAATATTATCAAGGGGGCAAGAAACTACTGCTCTTACTTTATTAAATTGGCCTGCATCTTCATTATAAATGTAACGTAGACCCGAAGGTACCATGTAGTATTCAAAAGGAACGTTTCCTGAGAAGGTTTCGGTATTCATGTTGAGAATAATACCGATTTCTTTTGGAGTAAGGTAGAAAGTCAGCATGGGGTAACCGGGAAGCATATCAGGTCCGATACCAAGGGGAAACATTCTGAAAGCATCTGCGGTTGTAACAAGACCGGTATTGCCTGCCATTATTGGATCGCGAACTGCTCCTGTTTCAATGAAAACATAGGAAACAGGTGTAAAATCGTAATCAGGGTTAATTGCAAGTACAGTTGCAGCTTGAGACCCTGCCATCTGAATAATACCATTCATTGTAGCTCGCTGGGCATCTGCTATAAGCATACCTGCAGGAGATTCGATGTCATAGGGCCCAATTGTAGTACCTGAAGGAGCATAAAAAATATCTTCTGAAGTTTTTACATCGAAAGTTGTGTGGGCGATTGGTGTTGCACTATAAGTCATACCGAAATTAGGAAGAAGAACTTCCTCGTCAATAGCTGTGATGTAACCGTCCATAATTGCAGCCATTACCGGGTCACCTGCAACAGTGTCATCGATTTTGTGAATAGTAGCAACATGACCAGTTTGAAGTTTGTCTTCAGTCAAGTTAAAAGTCAGGTCAAGTTGGGAAACGTTTTCACCATAACGGCCTGTTGCAATGATTACAGTTTCACCAAAGCGGGCTGAACCATCGGGGGTATCAATAAGTTGGTGTCTGTGACCTGACATGATAACGTCGATACCATCAACGGCACCGGCTATATCGCGATCTTCGCCCAGAGTATCTGAGTTTGATCCAGCGTGACCAGCATTGATAATCATGTTGGCACCGGCATCTTCAATTTCATTAATGAGAGCCTGATACTGTGTAGTATCCCAGTCATCCTGATTCGGTGAGTGCTCATGCCACCAGGTTACTGGTGCTGCCTGAGGAACGTTGGTATCTGCTTCGATTCCCATAACGCCATAAATACCGACACTGAAATCATCATCGATTTCTTTTATAACGTATTTACGGATGATATTTCCAGCAATGAGGGCCTCAATGCCGTCGTCTGCAGTGCTTGTGGCATCGGTAACGATGTTGGCGCTGAGGAGTGGAATATCAAACTGGATTGTGGGGTTGGTAACTGCAGCATTAATGATGAAAGCAGTACCTCCTGGTGTCCAGTCAAAGTCATGGTTTCCGAGGGTAACGGAATCATAACCCATGAGTTTAAAGAAGTGCATTACTGGAGGTTGAGTTCCACTCAGGAAGTCAACCATGTCACCCATAAGGAAGTCGCCGGAATCGACGGTAATATGGGGAATTCCGGAAGCATCTTTTGCAGAGCGGATATTGTTGATAACCGAAGCAATACGAGCAAGACCGGATTTTGTGTCATCATCACCTGTGGTGAGGGGTGAATAATCATAAGCACTGCCCACGCCCATAAGGTGAGAATGAAGATCGGATGTTCCGATAACTGTTATGTGTTTGAGCATAGGACACGCTACGGTGTTTGCGCAGTCGTCATCAGCACAATCGATGAGTTCGTCTCCATCGTTGTCGACGCCGTCGGTGCAATCTTCAACCTGAGCCTGACATGAAGCGTGGGTAGCGCAGTCATCAACGTCAAGGCAGTCAACAAGGCCATCGCCATCGTCATCTACCTGATTGTCACAGATTTCATTTACGGGGTTGTTGTTGTTGTCATCGTCGTCGTCGCAAGCGATGAACGCAAATGACATGGATAAAATGGTTAAAAGAAATAGTAATCGTTTCATGGAATCCTCCTGTGTGTTGGAACAATATAGCATAACGGCAGTGGATGACAATATTTAAAATGCCCGAACTGCCTGACTTTTAAGGAGGTTGAACTTGAAATTTATACCATGCAATTTGATAAAACTGTAAAATTAAAGTGTGACACTAGACGAAATTTGAATGATTTCAAATCTGTGATTGGAGGAGTTTTTACTACCCAAAACTGAAAGATCTGCCTTAATTAAATCCCAAGTATCGTAGTGCATGGGAATAATAAGTCCTGGTTGTAGTAGATCTGCAGCGAAAAGCAGATCTTCAGCATCCATAGTGAAGTTACTGCCTGCGGGAAGCAGAGCAGCATCGATACCAAGGTTGCCTATAAGTTTCATATCTGAAAAAAGCGCTGTATCTCCTGCGTGATAGATGCGCTTTCCTTCAATTTCAACTACAACACCTGTGGCAATTCCTCCAGGGGTTCCATCTGGCAACTGACTTCCATGAATTGCAGGGGTCAAACGAACCCGTCCGAAAGGATGTGTGAACCAACCTCCGGGCTGCTGTCCGTGAGTTTTCAAGACACCATTTCTTCGTAACCAACTGCATATCTCGACATTGGAAATACATAACGCTCCGGTTTTTCTTGCAATATCAATTGTATCACCAACATGATCTCCATGACCATGAGTAATGATTATCCCATCAATTTTGCCAATATTTTCCGGATGCATTTCCGCCACAGGATTACCCCGCAGAAATGGATCTATAAGCAGTCGGTACTTATCCGATTCAATGAGAAATGCCGCATGAGAAAGCCATGTTATTTTAACAGTCATTAAAACCTATTTTTTGAGGTTATTGGCAGAAAGCCATTTATTAACATGGTCACTGAGCCGGCAGTCTCCCATATCTTTCAGTTCGTAGCGTACTCTGGTCATCGGCTTAGAAACCTTGAGAATACGTGTAAGATCAATGGGTGTTCCACTTACAACAGATTCAGCATTGGAACCGTTGATGGAATCCTCTAAATCTTTCAACTGATCCGGATAATAACCCATAGCCGGAAGCACTTTGCCAAGATGAGAATATTTATTGAACACAGCAAGAATGGAGCCTTTAGCAAAAGGTCTTGGGTCAATGATTTCCCCAGCTTCATATTTCTGTGCTGCCACAAAACCAGCACCAATAGCCATTCCACCATGAGTAAGTGTCGGGCCATCCTCAATAATAAGGACTTTCTTACCCTTTACAAGTTCTGGATTTTCAACAGTAACTTCACTGGCTGCTCTGATAACTACAGCACTGGGGTTCATGTCTTTTGCAGCTTTTTCAACGGCAACTACATCTTCATTTTTAGCTGTTGATGCTTTGTTGATTATGATGATCTGAGCTCTGCGGAAATTTGTTTCTCCCGGGAAAAATGTACTTTCATGACCTGGTCTGAAAGGATCAGCAACAACTATTTCAAGATCACTTTTATAAAACGGCCAGTCATTATTGCCACCATCCCAAAGAATGACGTCAGCTTCCTGCTCAGCCTGACGTAAAATAGCTTCATAATCAACTCCAGCGTAAACTACGTTGCCCATGTCGATATGTGATTCATACTCTTCACGTTCTTCGATGGTGCAATTATGTTTATCAAGATCTGCATAGTCAGCAAATCTCTGTACTGCCTGTTTTGCAAGATCACCGTAGGGCATAGGATGCCGTATTGCAACGGTTTTGAGACCATTTGCTTTAAGAATATCACTGATATAACGTGTTGTCTGGCTTTTGCCACAACCAGTTCGCACAGCACAAATAGAAATTACGGGTTTTGTTGATTTGACCATGGTGTTATCAGGGCCAAGTATTCTGAAATCAGCTCCTGCTGCTGTAGCCCTTGAACCAAGGTTCATGACCGTATTGTGTGGCAGATCGCTGTATGCAATGACAACTTCTTCGACAGCGAGATCTTTAATCAGTTTTTCCATATCGTCTTCGCTGTATATCTGAATTCCTTTAGGATAAAGTTCCCCCGCAAGTACAGGAGGATATGTTCTGCCATCGATCTGCGGAATCTGAGTTGCTGTAAAACCTACAACCTCGTAATTTTCATTGTTTCTGTAATAAACGTTAAAATTATGAAAATCTCTTCCGGCAGCACCAAGTATCAGAACTTTTTTTCTTGTCATGACATACTCCATTCATAAAGGGTTAATAAAAAGTGCAGAAAAAAGTGCACTTGAGCCCTTATAAAACTTTAAATCAAAAGGGCAAGCTGAACGGGTGATTTTTTTGTTAAATGACGGTTGTAAAAGGAGAAAAAAAGAAAAATTAATATTGAATTCGGATAAAATGGAAATAGACCACTTCATGAGTAAAAGACTGAGAGTAGAAATTTGTATACTTGCATCTGACCTTTGTAATTTTACATTGATATTAGATTTTTATGACCTGAAGGATTTCAGCCAAAATAATAACGGAAAACGAACTAAAATTAAAAGGCTTAGTAATAATATTTTATTGAAATACTTAACTGAACTGTTTGAAAACTATAGTAATCAGTGTAAGAAGGAAGAGTAGGAGTGCCATCCATGATAAGATGTTCTCTCTGCTTTTCAACATCAACAGGGCGAGGAAAATAAAATCTCAGAGTAACATTCAGCACTAATCGATCTTTAAAGTAAACAAATTCGATACCTGCCCCTCCGATTAGATTTGAACGGTTATAGTCTGCCCCGAGATCTATACCAATACCACCCTGAGCATAAGTGGCGTATCTTTTTTTCCTTGAAAAATATATTGTGCCAAGGAGTTTTGTGTTTGGAATAAACTGTAATGCGCTGATTTCACGTGGATTTCTTGGTGGAGTTGATGTGATTCGGTTAAAATCATACTCAAGATCTATTCCTGCAACTCCCATAAATCGTGCGCTGCCCGCCAGTCCGATAACTGCCTGATCTCCAAAGCCAAGTTGAAAACCACCTCCAAAGGAAAAACGGGATCTGATACCGGGAATTTCCTGAGCTGCAGCTCCTGAGCTAAATAAAAACAAATAAAGAAACAAGCCTGCTATAAATGTTTCTTTAAAAAATCTTTTATAAACCATATTTAGTTCCAATCACCGATGAACTCTACTTCATATTCAAGAAGAACTTTCTTCTTTTCGTAGACTTCCTTACGTACGGTTTCCATCATAGTTTTTATAGAAGAAGCTGTACAGGACCCTTCATAGACTATAAAATTAGCATGATAATTGGAAACGAAAACATTGCCCTCTTTTTTTCCTTTTAAGGAACAGTCATCAATAAGTTTTCCCGCACTTGCTCCCGGTGGGTTTTTAAAAACACAACCGCAGGAAGGCCATTTGGTTTCGCCGTTTTTATGTCGATGGGCATAGTTCGAATCCATCAGCAGTTTGATGTCTTCAGGATTTCCAGATGATAGTTCAAGTTCTAGTTCTGTTATTATAAAATTGTATTTTCTGAAAGGGCTTGATTTATATTCAAAATCCTCAGAATTATTCAAATAAGTAGATATATTTCCATCATAATCAAGAACTCTGGCGCTTCGAAGAATCCTTGAAATCTCTGATCCGAAGGCTCTGGCGTTCATCCAGGCGGCTCCACCAATTGTACCTGGCAGACCCGCAAGAAACTCAGCTCCCGTAAGATTATTTTTTAAAGCAATAGATGCAATATCAGAAGAGCTAACCCCAGCTCCAGTTTTAATAATATTGTCTGTGACCTTTAATTTTTGAAGATGAGATAATACAACGGTTACACCCGTTATTCCACGATCGGAAATAAGAATATTTGTACCTCCACCGAGAATGGTTGTTTTAATGTAATTTCCCCGGAGGAATTTTAATATTTCAATCAACTCTGGCTCGTTATATGGAAATACACAAACTTGGGCTGGACCACCCAGAGCATAAGATGAAAGAAGAGACGTGTCATAATTCTCAATTATTTCAGAGTGTTTACAAATGATTTTCAATTCATTTACAATTTTTAATATTTCCATAATATAAATCCGGAAACTTTTGTTAGCGCAAGGAAAAACAGTTTTTTGAATTTCCTGAGGTTACAATTTTTTAATCCCTACCAGACAGGCAATTCTGGTTGAGATTATCATACACTGTAAACCAAAGCCATAAACTTCATACTGGAAGTCTTTATTGGCGAATTTAAGAAATTAAACGAATTATGCAAGGATAAACATGGATAATTCCATCTTGATTGAAAATTTACGAAAACTTGGAATTTCATGCAGTGATTCTCCCTGGGATCTTGCTGCTGAAGGTCGTGACAACTGGGTGCCGACAACTGTATTGCGTACTTTGAACAGTAATGGAGTGAATCCAGCAGTTGTTTGTTGGCCAGAAAATACACTTCAGGTTGCTTCTCTTGCAAGATTTGCGATGGAAAATAAAAGAGTGCTTATTCCTTCCGGAGCTTATACGTCACTGACAGGTTCTGTTCAGAGCACGTCTGATGCTATAATTGTGAATATGCGGCGCATGAAAAAAATATGGTTTACAGATAAAAAGAACAGGTTTTTCAGGGTTCAGGCAGGTGTTTACGGAAGCGAGATAGAAAACTTCCTCCGGAAAGATAATCTCAGTTTTGGTCATATGCCTTCAAGTTTTGAGTTTTCGACTCCAGGAGGATGGTTGTCGACAGGATCTGCTGGTCTTTTTTCAAGTCGTTTTGGAAAAGTACAGAATTTGTGCCGTTCGATCAAGTTTGTTTCAGGAACAGGAGAAATATTTGATTTTAACAATTATAATTGTGAATCGGATTACATGTCTTTAATCCTGGGAAGTGAAGGAACTTTCGGTATTATTACTGAAGCAGAGTTTGAAGCGCACGCTTCTGATTCTTCAATGGAAATAAGGGGTATTCATTTTCAAACTCTTGAAGATGGTCTAGTTGCCATGAAGAAAATTATTCAATCAGGTTTAAAACCCTCGATTTTAAGACTTTATGATCCCTTTACTTCTCTTCTTGCTCTGAGTTCATCAGAAAGTGAAGATAATTTTATCAGGAGGTTTTTATCACTTATAAGAGGAGCTCCACTGGGTTGGCTGGGTCATAAATCCCTTCCTGTTATTCTAAAAGGACATACATTTATTCGGAAAACAATGGACCAATACATGCCTGCCCTTTCAAAAAAAGGCTGTCTTATGATAATCGGTTTTCATGGTAGCGAAGAGTCTGATCTGATTTCATTTGCTGCGGTTGAAAGCGTTCTTGATCGAAAGAAAATCACTAAAGTTGAATTGAAAAAAGTTCAAAATTGGTATCAAAATAGAAATAGTCTGGCTTTTAAAAGAAATCATGCATTTAATTCAGGTGTTTTTACTGACACTATGGAGATATCTGCCACATGGAATAGAATACCTGAAATTTATCGCAATATTAAATCTCTTCTTTCAACTCAAGCTTTTACCGGAGTTCATTTCAGCCACGCTTGGCCAGAAGGTGCCTGTATATATTTCACATTTGCCAGAGAATTTTCAAACATCGAGCAAGCTAACAAAACACACAAAGAGCTCTGGGCAAGCGCAATGAAAGAGGTAATCCGTCTTTCCGGAGGGATATCTCATCATCATGGAGTTGGCCGACTTAAAAAAGAATTTTACACCAGGGATGTTGGAGATAATCTAAGCATACTTTCGATAGTAAAAAATTATTTTGATCCTGCTGGAATAATGAACAAAGGCAATTTGATTGATTTTAAACCGATTGCTAGGTCAGAAAATTCAAAAAAGGAAATGGGCGATTCATGGATGTACTTCAGGGATCTAGTCGGCCGTGAAAACTGTTTTGAAAGGGATAATTACATTGAACTCAAACCATCATCAGTAATTGAAGTTTCGAGGATACTTCGGGAATGTTTTAATAATGGCTACAAAGTACATGTACTTCCCCCTTCAGAAAAGAAGGAAACAATTATTGTAAATCCTGAAAAACTTAATAAAATTCTTTATATAGACAAGGAAAGCTTAATTGTTCATGTACAGACAGGAATAACTATTCAAAATCTTGAAGAATCACTGCAAAGAGAAAGTCTTACCCTTGGGGTGATTTCACCATCTGAAAACAATTTGTCTCTCCATGAAATATTTGGATACAATATAGATTTTCCAGGGTTTATTAATGGTTTTCATGGAAATAGAATTACTGGGTTTAACGCGATCTGCTGGAATGGTAACATGATTTCTTCAAAGAGCGTTCCTTCAAAAAGCCATGGACCGGATTTATGGGGATTGATTGCAGGAAAAAATGGGAAATATGCTCTCGTAACAGATGTTCACCTGAAAGTATATCCTCTTGAAATATCCAAACGAGCTGTACAATTGTCGTTTTACAATGGCAACGATGTTGTTGATTTTATATCTTATATTTATAAGAATCCCGATATGTCGCCTCATGCATGTATAATTTATAGAGAAGGCAGTAATTACGTATGTTATTGTTATTTTTTAGGAAATTCAATAATAACCGGACTTCAGGTACAGAATATTCATTCATTTCCTTCAGCCTGGTTTGAAACGGATTGCACTAATTTTTCAGGCTCTTTTCAATGTCAACTATATCCGGAAGTCAAACCTCTGAATGAGTTAAGAGTTGAACTTGAAGAGAACTTTGAATTAATAAGTATCTCAAGATGTGGAAAATTTTCTATTTATAAAAATAAAAAGAAACAAGAGGGAACTTATCTCCGGGAGTTTCAGAAATAACAATGACATTATCTATTGATTTATCCAGGCAACTTGATCTTTGTTCTATCTGCCCCGGGATGTGTCGAAACACTTGTCCTGTTCATCTTCAGGAATCCCGTGAATCAGCTACTCCTTCATTTTTAAACAGGATGCATAGAAAAAACTCTGAAGGTTCAATCGAACGGGAAATATATGAAAAAATTATTACTTACTGTGTTGATTGTGGAAACTGTACAGAAGTATGTAATCACGGAATTCAGACAGGATATCTCATGTCCCTGTGGAGAAGCGCCGGCAAAACAGTTATAACGAGAAAATCAAATTCCAGAGATGTTCTAAATTCGTACTATAAATTGCCGTCAAGACTATTTTCTGTAAGTTCTATAAATGTAATATTTCCTGGAAGTCAAACGATGCGAGTCAATCCTTCCGTGGTCCCATCATTCTTTAATATTTTAGACTTACTGGGGGTTTCAGGATATTCGCTTCTTGAAACTGATAACATCACATCTGGTTACGAGTACTGGATCAGCGGGGACTATGACAACTTTTCAAAAATAGAAAAAATTAATCTACGCATATTCGGTAATTTTAAAAAGATAGTGTTTTTGGATCCCACAGATATCCATGTGTTTAAAAATCTATATAAAAGCAAGGATTGGGAAAAAGTTGATCTTATTTTTTGGACAGACTTAATTGATACAGACTTTTATGCAAATCTTATGGATAACTACAGTGGCCCATCTGTAAAATGGTTTGAATCATGCATACTTCGGAATCGTCTTCATGTTGAAAGTATTGGTAATTTAACTCGTTTATCTCAATTTGAAAAAATTGAAGAAAAGTTATGTTGCGGAGGACACGGAATTTTTACAGGAACGGAAGAAAAAATTATTGAAAGTATGTGTATCGGAATTGGAGAACAAGCGGGATCTGATATAATTTTAACAGTATGCCCTTCATGTAAGGCCGAACTAGAAAAAAATCAACACTCTAGAGTAATAAACTATATTGACTGGATATCTGAATTATCAAGAGTAAAACCCTGATTGACTTGATCCTGCTACTGATTACCTGGATCCCTGATTTTTTTAACAGGTACTCAGGTTGTCAGGTAAACAGGGGCAGATTCAGTCATAAACATTTACACGAACTATCTTGCGCTTTGCTGTAAACAGGCTGATTTTTTGATTTTTGCCGGGAATGTGGTGAAATGCTCTTTGCCATGATTAATGAACCTGTTTCAAATCAAAACTACCCCCAAAAGCAGATCTCCGTTTACGGATGGATAATGATCTTTTCCGTTGTGACACTTGCGGTTATCGGGCTTGTAATGATTTTTTCTGTTACCGGCGGCCAGATATTATCAAGATATTATCACCGTAATAATTTGATTCCTCCGCAGCAGCCAGATATTCTGCGGTTTTTTATGCATCATGGGGTGTTTTTGATTTTGGGGCTTGTAGTTGCAGTAACCGCGGCTTTTCTGAGGCCAGAATTCTACCGCAAAACCATGAAATTGGGTCTCCTTGGGGCATTTGGTCTATTGGCGGCTGTTTTAATTCTCGGTGAAAATGTTAACGGAGCACGTCGATGGTTTCGTTTCGGCGGTTTTTCCTTGCAGCCGATGGAAGTTGCTAAAGTTGCGCTTATCCTGTATCTTGCTGTAATTCTTGAGAAAAGAACAGAAATCATGAATGACATTTATCGTGGCTTCGTGCAACCTATGATTGTTGTGGGTGCCATGGTGTTGTTTTTGCTTCTTCAACCGGACCTTGGAAGCGCAATTCTTTTTGTTACTGTTGCTTTAGCTATGCTTTACATTGCAGGGAGCCGCTTGATTTACTTTTTCATGGCTCTTTTAGTGGTGCTCCCATTTACCTGGTATTATGTTGCGGCGGGGTGGCGCCTTTCTAAACGAATCATTCCATTTTTGCATCCGGAATATTTCCAGCAGGGTGCGGCGTATCAGATTATTCGTTCGCTGGATGCTTTCGGTAGTGGTGGTTTTTCTGGTTGGGGTCTTGGAAACGGGCCTTATAAAATGGAATTCCTCCCAGAAGCTCATACGGATTATATTGCGGCGATGATTGGGCAGGAACTCGGTTTTTTGGGTATTGCTTCTCTTATACTTCTATACGGTCTTTTCCTTTTTGCGGGTATTAAAATTGCTCTTCGACAAAGGCAGAAGGCTTTCAGAATGTTTCTGGCAATGGGTATGACACTCATGATTGTGTTTCAGGCATTCATCAATCTGAGTGTGGTTATGAATCTTATTCCGTCCAAGGGTATTACTTTGCCTTTTGTTAGTTATGGTGGTTCTTCAATGATTTTGAGTTTTGCAGCAGCAGGGCTATTGCTGTGTATCGATCGCCATACGGGAGTATATGCTCCAGCAGGAGAAGTCTCTAAGGTTAGAGCAAAACCTACTATTGGCGGAAACCGCCGAATTGGGCTTTCGGAAAGTTAAAATTTTTATAAGGGGATGTTGTCTCTAAAAAAATCTTTAATCCTTTGAAAAATTCAATTATAAGGGGTCAAAGCCTGATACTCAGGCGGAGAAGTTTTATGGTAAAGTGGTTTCTTACAATAATCCTGATTTTTACAGGATGCCAAAGCAGAATTGTTAAAAGAAAATCCGGTGGTTCAAGGAAAGCAAACCCTCTGGAAAAGCTTCTGGGGGAAAAGAAACCATTTGAATTTGTAGGTACGATTACCTGGAAATACGGGACAAAACCCCAAGTTCTTGTGGAAAACATTACTCTTCGTCGTGATGAGAACGGTTCAATGCACGGAATTCGTAATCTCTCCAGTGAAGATGGTTATGAATTCATTGTTTTTCCTGATGATCGAATTTGTGTAAGGCTGCGTTATGAAAAATATGTTTGCCGGTCGGAAAGTGAAAATGAAGGGCAGATCAGATCTCTTGAAATCCTAAGAACGCCACAAGAGTTTATTGCTCCATTTGTGGACAACTTGAAGATATTGACATCAGAAAAAGAAAAAGCGGAAAATTTATTTGATTCTGAGTTGAAAAAAAAAGTTTTTTCAATAGCGCCGAAGAAAAATCCGATAAAAACAATAGATGGAAAGTTTCGGGGTAAATTAATTTTCTTCACAGGGGAAAAACTTTCAAGTTCAGGTGGTCTTGATAATTCCGGGGATTTTGCATGGGGTGCTGAATTTATTGATGAATCAGGCAGTACTGTAAAAGTCTATGGGCAGTTGGAATTTACACTTAAAAAATTTAAAGGGAAAATTTCAAAACCTGATGAAAATATGGTAAGTAAAAACTGGAAGAGGGTTAGACCTCTGGCGGATAGAAAAAAACTCCTCGGCAATACGGTTCCCAGGCAACTTAAACATCTTTATCGATAAAAGATGGATAAAAAACTGAAGATACTGTGTAAAATGTCGAGTAACAAATTAGTGTTTTTTTTGTTGTAAGTGTTGCTTTGAAAAGTGGTTCCTGCTAATATTCCGTTGCCCGTAAAAGGTGGAATCTTTGAAGCAGGTTGTAACTGGAGGATATTATGGCACAGGCTCCAAGAAAATCGACGAGTGCGCTTAACGTTGATCAGAATGCGAAGAAAATTCTTAGAATAGGTATCGTTCAGAACGGCCGTATCGTAGAAGAAAAATTACTGCGCAAAGGCGGTCATGTTACCATAGGTCGTGGTGCTGACAACGTTTTCCTTATTCCGTCCAAGGATCTCCCTCGGTCCTTCAAAGTTTTTGAAGAAACGAAAAAGGGATATATCCTTAATTTTGCAAAAGGAATGGATGCCCGTCTGGCAATGGACGGCAAAGTTTTTACCCTGAATCAGATGCTGGAACGCGGGGAAAATCTCACCCGATCCGGAGAACACTATCAACTTGATTTGGCAAGTTGCTCCCGTGGTAAACTTGTTATCGGAGAAGTGACTATTCTTTTTCATTTTGTTGTTCCACCTCCGGAACTCCCGAGACCTCAACTTCCTCACATTATGTGGGGTATCTACGCACTGCGTAACTATCTCGGAAACACATTTATCACCTCTGTAATTGCCTCTGTGCTTGTACTTACCCCTGCTTTGATCTTTCTCATTCATTCAAACTATGATCCTAACTGGAAACCGAAGGACAACGAATCCAAAAAATTCATTGCCAAGATGATGGCAAAACACTCGGAACAGGTGGAGCAGAAAGAAAAGAAAATAAAAGATGAGATAGATAAGAATGCCGCAGGAAAAGGCGCCGCTGAAGCTAAAAAAGATCCAAATGCCGGGGCCAAAGTTGCCGTAAAATCAAATACTCCTGCAAAAGATACTGGACCTGCAACAAAAGATAATGTTGCCAATAAAATAGCCAGTGATAAAGGCCTCAAAAATCTTGATAAAATGAATATTAAAGTATCCGACAATGATCTTAATGCCATAAAAAAACTTGGAAATGTGGAAATTCCGTCAAATCTCAATATTCCTCAGACAGGGCCTATTGTGGCAAACAACGTCAATGTTGGTGAAGTTGGTTCTTCAGTAAAAGAAACCGTCGTTGACGGTCCTTGTACGGGTGCCACCTGCAGTACGCAAACTCATGGACAATTTAAAGTAGGTGAGCACACTGCAGATAATGAATACGGAACAGGTGGTGGTGGAAAGGGTGGAGGCGGAAGTGGTCTACCATCAGGAAAACTACCAAAAGGCGGTGGTGTGAACACCAACATCAATGTAGGCGTAATGATCGATACTAACATTATGATGGTAACTCCTGATGTTATGGTTGATATTATGATTGCCACCGTTGATATTATGGTTCCTTCAATTATGACTGGTGGCGAAATGCCACCTCCCATGAGCGAGCCAATAGTTACTTCAAGTGTTTCCGGTCTGGTGCCACCGGGAGCTCCACTTGCTCTAAGAAATTATCTTAGTTCCGTGAAGGGGAGAGTAGTCCGTTGTTTCCAGAGAGCCGGTGCAAAAGGGTTGATTAATGCCGGAACAAAGACTGTGAAAGTCTGTGCATCCGTTAGTGGTGGTAACTTCAGTATTACCAGTGTAACTGGTCTAGGAGGAGGATTCCCTGGGTGTGTTACTCATTCCAAACCGTCGGTTCTTAAAACCGATGCCGATAAGAAATTCGCCAAATCTTGGTGTTTTACAATGCATCTCATCGCCAAATCCTCCTAGAAATATTTCTCGCAACATAACAGCATAAACCTAAAGCCATACGAATTAACAGAACTCTTACATGAGTTTTATTAAATGATCATTCTCATGGGGTATAAAAGCAGTGTCCGAAAAAATTCGGCGGAAGGATTGAATGAAATGGCAATAAATATCAGTTCATTACCAGAAAAAAAATATGCTGTATGGCTTGCCGATGCCAAGGGGTTCATTCCTGAATTCGGCGACCGACCTGAGCAGTTTCAGTATCCGGAATCTGCTTCCTGGGTGAAAAATCCGGATCTCCTTACTGCAGTTACAAGTTGGCAAATGCATATTTTTCGTTGCAAAAACGCCCTTGACCTTTGTCTGGAAAAGTAACAAGTCAGTAACTCTATGTTTTTTTTAAATACCCTGTCTTGATCACTCATTTTTTATTAGTTTAGATCCAATGCTGATCGGTTAAGGCGTATTAGTTGATATTGTTAACAAAAACAACATACTTTAATAAAAGCAAGAACATTCAGGAAGTCAGAAACAGTATCAGAATCAGGATAATCAGGGTCTTGTGCCTGAAGGGGCATCGCAAGTACTGAATTGAAAGCGGTCTTTATGCCACACAAACACTTACCTTCAAAGTAAACGCCCTGCTGCTGTCCCTGTTTTCCTGACTTTCTGTTTTCCTGTAATTATTATACGATGTTGTATTTATTAATTATTTCTTTCCAAATTTCACTAACCGATCAGCATTGGGTCTAGTTCGTGTCCTGTAAGTCGCTTCGCGAAGGATTTTGTTAAAAATCCTAACAGGCCACTAGTAATAAAGTCAACACCTTGCGGTTACTGTCCTGAAAAAAGATCCGCGAAAAATTTAATTTCTTTTATTTCAGGCCAGTAACTACTTACCTGTTGAAAATAATCAGGAAAAAACTGTACAGAACTGGTTCTGGTCGTTATGGTGGGTATGGAGGGTAATTTAATGAAAAAGGTGCAATTTGTTATTCTTTCAGTATTTTTTCTTACTTCAGGATGTAACAGATCTGAAAATGGAACTGAAGCAGACACGACCCCCAAAGTTAAAAAACAAAAAAAGGATTTTTCTGACTTAAAAATATCCAAAAACTGGGAGCGAATTTGTCCGAGAAGTTCCGGATGGAATATGGATAAACTTGGCGATGTTATTGATATATTTGATGATAATAAATTTTCCGCTTTAGTTGTTATTCATCGCGGTAAAATGGTTCTTGGCCTTGGAGAGCCTTCAAAAAGATATAAAGTTTACAGTATGAGGAAGAGTTTTGTTTCTGCGCTATATGGAATTTATTCAGAAAAAGGAAAAATAGATTTATCACAGAAAGTCACAGATACAAAAATAGAATTTCCCGAGGCTCTTTCGGATACAGAAAAATCAGCCACAATAGTTGACCTGCTCATGGCTAAAAGCGGGATATATCTACCTGCAGCTCTTGAAACCGATTCCATGAAAAAAAAA
Source organism: Myxococcota bacterium (assembly GCA_018821305.1). GTDB lineage: Bacteria > Myxococcota_A > Polyangia > HGW-17 > HGW-17 > JAHJMN01. The sequence continues at coordinate 51,777 of JAHJMN010000105.1, read as the reverse complement.
CGTCCAGTCCGTGGAGCTTATCCTTCAGGGACGTTCTGGTACTATAACAATTGGGACTTTAATGCCCTCGGTCGGATTTTTATAAAAAAGACAGGAAAAACCCCGTTTCAGGCTTTTTATGATGACATTGCTTTACCCACTGGGATGCAGGATTACAGGGTTTCTGACGGAGGATGGGTAAATGGAAAAAAAGGGGAAATGCCTGGATATTATTTCAATATGTCCGCAAGAGATTGTGCGCGTTTTGGGGAACTTTTTTTACGCAGTGGAAAATGGAGGGGCAATCAGGTTATTCCTGCCAAATGGATTACTGACTCGATAAAACCCATGTCCAGCGCAGGAAAAGGAATTTCATACGGTTACATGTGGTGGGTTTCACCGGGAAAAAAGCACATCGGAGTTGAAACGGGAAAAGGAACGTTTTCCGCGCGGGGTAACTGGGGGCAATATATTATAGTTATTCCCTCTCTTGATATGGTAGTTGTTAAACTTGTGGATAAAAACAGTGGGGCAAAGAAAAAGAACCGGAAAGAAACTGCTGATCTTCTTCAAAAAATAATTGAAGCAGCGCCAGATTTTAAATCTGAGCAGAAACCAGCCGGTTGTGGAAAACACTGAACCAGTTTTATATTTTCAAGGTACAAAAAAGTTATTTTGATATATAATATTCGGGGATTACTTTTACAGTCAATAGAGGTAAAAATGAAACAAATAGCTATTTTGTTAATTATATTAATGTGTTCCTGTGATGATGGAGAAAAAACAGAAAAGCCCCTCGATATAACGGATTATTCAGTATCCACTTGTCAGACGGGTATCGAAACCACGCTTGGAGAGCCTGTTTTAAGAATGACACTCCCCGCATCATGGGATGAAAACTGGTTTGCATCCCCTTCAGTATATGATCTTGATGGAGACGGAACTCTTGAAATTATTGCTTCACGGCACAGTGTGCTCTATGTCTGGAATAATGATGGAACACTCAGATGGCGAGCAGCATGGAGTTTCAATTCAACAGATGAAGAGGATCACGGTGGTTCAAGAATGTGGTCTTCTCCTGTTATTGCAGATTTTGATGGGGATGGATATGCTGAAATTGCCGTAGGAAGTGATGCAGATAGTTCGAGTGGCGTAAACGTGGCTGTTTATGATCATGAAGGAATCCTTATGCCAGGATGGCCCGTTCATTTCGGTGGTGCTCATGAAGTAAGATCAATTACCGCAGCGGATCTTGATAACGACGGAATATGGGAAATCATTGTTAATAAAACAGCGGAAGGTCCAGTAACTGCAGTTTACAATCTCGACGGGACAATGAGGGATGGCTGGCCTCAGGTTACTGAAAGTTGTAATCCTGAGGGAGCCGAAGAATGCTGGGATTTCGGCGGTTATAATCAGAATATTGGTGTAGCGGATATGGATGGAGATGGAGACTGCGATGTTATTTCAACTTATGATGCCATAGGTTTCGGGATTTTCCATGGAGATGGCAGTCCGTTTCCTACTCACGAGAGCTTTTCCGACCGCGTGATTACCGCTGTGGAAGCATATCATGATCTTGCCCTTTCACAACAGGGCTGGGGAAGTGGGGATCGTTCGGAATTTACCTATTCACCTCCAGTTTTAGCGGATATTGATGGAGATGGAGACAAGGAAGTAGTTTTGGTTGGGGATCATGAACATTCATCGTCCACTGAAAATCAGGGGGTAACACTGTGGGTAATCAATCACGACATGACCAGACCTTCAGGGTGGGAATGGCCGAAGGACACGGGAAATCCTCAGAAGGCAGAAGACCTCGGACAGAATATAGTTTCAACAAGACCCTCTCCGTCAGTTGGCAATATTGTTGAGTATTCCGGGTTGGAAATAATCTTTCCTGCATATGATGGGTACATGTATGCATTTACTTCCGACGGACAGCAACTCTGGCGATACAAATTTGCCACTCCCTTTTCATATACAGGAGCTTCCGAAGCCCTTATTGCAGATCTCAACGGTGATGGGATACCTGAAATTATTTTTAACACCTTTTCATCCGGGGATCCTCGAGAACCAGACAGTGATGCCCATATAATAATTCTCAACAATCGCGGAGAGGTAATTCATAAAGTACCAATTTTCGGTCGTGGTTCAATGGCAGCGCCTACGCTGGCTGATGTTGATGGAGATGGCGCAGTTGAACTTATTATTTCATTGAAGGATACTCTTGGAGGAAATGAAGGCGGAGTACAAATATGGGATTTGCCTGGAGCCGGTTCAAACTGTCTACAGTGGCCGACCGGTCGTGGTAATTATGAGCGAACAGGGGAATACAGATATTAGGCTGATTTTGCAATAAAAGGATGCTTAAAAGCAACTATTTTCCTCCGATCCTTTGTAAGCATTGATACTCGATGATTACGCCTGCTTACCAGTTAAAAAATTCAGGAATTCAGGTAATCAGTTGCAGAAACAGTAAATCAGGGGCTTTTCCTGAAGTTTTTATATAAAGACACTATAGCGCTACTCTGAAGCAGCCTGAAATGAATTAGTTACTGTCCTGAAATACCGAAAATCAAATTTTTCGCCGATTTTTTGCTCAGGACAGTAACCGCAAGGTGTTGAATTTATTGTAGTGGCCTGTTAGGATTTTTAATAAAATCCTTCGCGAAGCGAATTACAGGACACGAACGAATTAGTATGAACAGCATCGAGATCTGAAATTTGATCTTTCTAAAATTATTATCAGGTTTTAAAGCGGGATATCTGATCTTTTATTCGGCTTGCGAGGATTGATATATTTTCTGCAGCATCGCCCACAGAGACCGTTTCATTATTTGCATTTTGCGTAAGTTGTGATATTTCTTGAAGTTTACTGCTTATCACTGATGAAGAGCCTGAAATTTCTGACGTGCTTGCTTCAATTTCTTCGGATCCTGCGGAAACTTCATTTACTTTAAGAGTTATTTCTTGAATTCCAGCAGTAATTGATGCCATCATTTCACTTACTGTAGATGCCGCTTGAGCCCCCTCACTGATATTACCAGAAAGTTCATTTACTGTTGCGCTTTGTTCCTCAACTGCTGCTGCCACTGCATTACTCATTTCGCTAACTGCACTTATCAGTTCACTTACTTCTCTTATCATTTCAACAGCATGGTATGTAGTTTCCTGCATTGAAGATACTTCGGTGGCTATTTCTTCTGTTGCTTTGGCAGTTTGTTTCGCCAGTTCTTTAATTTCATTTGCTACTACAGCAAATCCCTTCCCTGCATCGCCAGCACTAGCAGCTTCAATTGTGGCATTCAGAGCAAGCAAATTAGTTTGATCGGCAATATCAGAAATCATATCAGTAACTTTCGCAATATCCTTTGCACTTTTGGCAAGATGCTCCATCTGTTTTTCTGCACTCTGAGCTTTCTCATTACTCATACTCGCACTGGTTGCTGCTTGTGTAAAGTTGTGTGAAACCTCTGAAAGTGAGGCCGTCAATTCTTCGACACTCGCAGCAATAGTATTGATATTGTGTGCCATTACAGAGGCATTCGAAGAAACTTCAGAAACGCTTTCAGTGATATCATTTGCTCCTGCGGAGACAGTGGAAAGAGAAGAGCCGATTTCTACGGTAGCACCAGCAACAATAGAAATACTTGAGTCAAGTTGATATGTCGATTCTGCAGCTGATTCAGTTTTTATTTTAAGATTTGAAACATTACTATTCAGAGTTGTGAAAGATGTTTTCAGTGTAGTTTCCCACTTATTAAGGTCAGAAACCGAAGTGGACAGGGATTTGATAATAACTGCAAGATTATTGGAGAATCGATTGAAATTCCTGCTCACATCGGCAATTTCATCTCTGCCTTCTTCATTTAATTTTATAGTAAGATCTCCATCTCCTTCAGCAATATCTTTTATTGTTGCACTGAGTTTTTTTATTGGATTTGAAATCATGAAACCCAGATATAATGCACCAAAGACTCCAAATAGAAGTATAATCACTCCAATAAATAAAAGCTTTTTGTTATTTTCTTTTTTCTGTTTTTCGATTCCTTTTTCCATTACTTCATAGTCATCATAGTAAGAACTGGCACCGATAACCCAGCCAAGGGGTTTATAGTAAGAAATAAGAGCAATTTTCATTCGTGGTGTGGTTTCACCCTTATTCAGCCAGGGGTAAGTAAACCTGAATATTTTTTCACTTTTTTCTGCATTTTCAACCATCTCTTTAACAAAAAGCCGACCGGAAGAGTCTTTTGCTTTTGAAATATCTTCCCAGTCTCTCTTTCCATCCATACTCAGGATATAGTGACCTCTCAGTCCACTGTCAGAGCCAAGGATAAAATAGTAACCACTTGTCCCTATTTTAAATGAATTCAATGCTTTTGTAAGAGATGGAATGTGATTGTTATTCTGAGTGTACGATAAAATTAAATCTCTGGAGTTGAGTTTAATTCGTTTAAAGGATCTAATCCATATGCTTTTGTTTTTATAAAAGCGATCCGTAGATTCTCCAACCTTAACCGCTTCCTTGATTGTTTTAAAAAGGGGTCCGGACGTAATTTTCAATCCCTTTTTTAAGCCAAGGTCGTCTATACTTGTTTCAAGAACAATAAAGCCAGCACCTTCAGGCTCAATAACAGCCGAACAACCTTTAAAAATAGCATGATTGCGTGTGACTGCTTTTTTTAGAAAATCTGCTGCTGTTGCTGGTTCCTTTTTGGTTTTGTCAATTAAGGGCTTTTTATTGGGGTCAGTTGGAACCTGTGCTGCATTATTAATGGGAGCAGGCTTGAGTTTTTGTAATTTAAGGAGTGCTTCTTTTTTTCTTTTTTCTATTAATTGATTTGAGGAATTTATAAATCCTTCAAGGGTAGCAAGTCGCCTTTTATTTTTTTTAATAACATCTACATAAGATGCATCTACAACTCTTAATACAAGATCGTTGAGTTGCCTCAGTTTGGTTTCTTCCATCTCTGTGAGGTTCTTCTTAATAAGTGAATTTGTTTTTTTAAACATTACTGATGTTGTAAAGAAAACTATTGCAATGGCGACAATAATTGTAAAACCACCAAATATGGTTATTCTCGTGCCGATCTTAAAATTTGAAAGTAATTTTTGCATTTTCAGTTTTCAGTCCTCTGAGTGTTCCGGTTATAATAATGACTTTGTTATAACTGGATAAGATTGATAATTCTAGTTTTTCTTATTAGTTAATTCGGCGGTAAGTGCTGTTAACTTTAGCAAAAAAAGAACCACTTTTCTTTATTTTTCACGAGATAGCAGGTTTTCTTGAAATGGATGTTTGTGCTTTAAAAAATAAAATTACACGGGTAAAAAGGCTTGAAAACCTAGAGATTTTGCCGTTGAATGCCATGAGGGATCGAGGTAACAACTGGTTATAATAAGTCGCCTTTTTGCATCTTTATGATGATCAAGATCCGGAATATCAATAGAACGTGCCCATAGAAAATGATGTTTGAAATCAGGGACAGAGATTCCTCCATAAACAAGATCTCCAATTATCGGGCTTCCAATGGAGGCAAGTTGAACTCTTACCTGATGTCTGCGCCCATATCTTGTGAGTACTCGCACGAGGGAAAAATTCCTGGATGTACTGATTATCTCCAGTTTGCTTACGCAGCGACGACCCTCATCATCATTGTTCGGAGTGTAATCTACATAGTCTCGTGAGCCTGAAGGCGAAACTACAGCCCCGTCAAGCCAGGTATTTTCCCTTGGTGGGGGTGAGACTATTGCGTAATACTCTTTTTCAATATGATGATTTGCATAATATTTCCTGTAAAGCTCTATTATTTGTTCGCTCAGTCCAACCAGGATAAGTCCGCTGGTATTATTATCGAGACGGTTTACAATTCCTGCTTCGCGTGGAAGTTTCAAGGTTTTAATAAGCGCTGGTTGGGCTTTTGTAACGGATCCCGCAAGAGTAGGATGGTCGGATGGTATTCGTGGTAGAGTTGGCAGTCCCGGCGGCTTATCAATTACCATAAAATTTTTGCCTTCAAAAACGACAACAAGATCGGGAGCATTGTCTGTTGATGGGTGCCAGAGATTATCAGCGGGAGGAGGTTTTTCAAAAACTACTTCAGTATTTCTCCGGACACGATCCCCCCATTTCGCTTTTTTTCCATCATATATAAATAATCCCTCAAGAAAATAATTTTTCAGGACCTGATTTGTAACACCAGGGAAGGATGTTTTGATAATATCTTCAATTCTTTTTCCGTGATCAACCTCGGTGATCTGAATTATCATTGGGTAACCCTTCATAAAATAACAACAATAAGTTGAGATGACAGTTTTTAATATCAAAAAAGAAATTGATCAAATGCAAGTATTTATAAAACCAAATTAACCATGGATGAAGAAAATTTTTAAAAAGAAAAAAGAAAGGGAACCCTGATCCGTACTCTTGAAAATATCTATTTTCTCCGGAGAAGAGAGGAAGTATGGAAGACTCGTAGGAAGGAAGAGTCTATCGGATCAGGGCCAGAAGACGAGGAATGATCATATAAAATGATCGAAAGCGAAGTTTTTTCTCCTCCGGAGAGAAAATACGCTAAAGGGAGATTAGGAATTAACCTTAGTTTCTTAACCCCAGTATCAGTAGTTATAGTTCACAGTTTTGTGATAGTCAAGTATTTTTGAAAAATTTTATTCACACTGGATTTTTTTATTTTTCAGAATTATATTCAATACATAACTGGTAAATGTCTCTTTTAGGGACACTGTAAAAATCCACTAAAAGTGTAGAAATCACTTTAGGAGTGATCCCTGCATCAAGAAAGCGTATTACCTGTTTTTCAAGTAATGGCAAAGTGTTAGTACTTATTTGTTGAGACGGACCAATTATAATCACAAACTCGCCCCGTTCGGTAATTACACTCTCACTGGAATTTAGTGATTCAATAGTCCCTCTAATGAATTCTTCATGAATTTTAGTAAGTTCTCTACCTATAGTTACTTGGGTATCCGGTGGATAAACTGCTGCAAGATCTCCAATAGTTTTATGAATTCGATGGGGTGATTCGTACAGGATGACGGTTTCCCCGGTTTGCACAATATATTCAAGCCTTTTTTTTCTTTCACTTCCTTTTACAGGGAGAAAACCTTCAAAATGGAAATGACTGGAATCTATACCACTGCAACTAATCGCTGCGGTTAAGGCACTTGGGCCCGGAATAGAAATACACTCGAAACCAGCTTCGGTTACGGCTTTAACAACAATGTATCCAGGATCTGACACAGCGGGAGTTCCTGCATCTGACACCAGAGCAACTGATAAACCATCTTCCAGAAGATTGCAGATTTCCTGAGATCTCTTTGTTTCATTTCCATCAAAACAGGAAATCAGTTTTGGTGTTCTGATTCCCAGATGATTCAGTAGAGAAGAGGTAACTCTTGTATCTTCAGCGGCGACAGCATCTACAGTTCGAAGAGTTGTTTTAAGCCGTTCCGTAACATCACCGAGATTTCCCACAGGGGTTGCACACACATAAAGTTTTCCAGGTTGTTTCAAAGGAATGCCTCATTTAGACCGAAATCGGCTTTGGAGAGCGAATGAGTTCGTGTCCTGTAATTCGCTCCGCGAAAAATTTAAAAACTGTATTTCAGGACAGTAACTAATGGGTAGATTATTCGAAACCAAGGGCAATATTTACATTTTCACCAAGTTCCGCTTCAAGATGTTCGCGAAGCTTTTTAAGGAGTCGCTTTTCAAGTTGTCGGGCTCTTTCTCGACTGATCCCATATCGATCACCGATTTCCTTCAGTGTGAGCGGTTCATCCGAGAGTAATCTTTCCCGCATGATTACAAGATCGCGCCCTTTCAAATCCATTGCAAATTCTCGAATTTTTTCTGTAACAAGTCTGTGAATTTCGTTTGCCCCGGCAATTTCATCCGGAGTTCCAATGGGATCGGCAAAAAGATCCATCATTGTACGGGAATCGCTTTCATCACTGTCCACGGGGGCACTGAGGCTCAGATCCGATGAGCCAAGGCGCTTTTGCATTTCCCGCACTTCATGTTCCGGAACGTCAAGGGCAATGGCAAGGGCCTGAGTTGTGGGCACAATTCCTTTTGCTGTGAGAGCTTCCTGCTGTTTGTAAAGATTGAAAAATAGTTTTCTTTGAGCCTGGGTCGTTCCTATTTTGACCAGTCTCCAGTTATTAAGAAGATATTTGAGTATATATGCTCTGATCCACCAACTGGAATATGTTGATAGTTTGACGCCACGATAAGGATCATACTTATCTACAGCCTGAATTAATCCTACGTTGCCCTCCTGGATCAGATCCAAAAGGTTATAATGGGCCTTTGCATACTCGTGAGCTATTTTTACAACCAGTCGCAAATTGGATGTAACAAGCTTTTTCGCAGCGGAAGGATCTTTTGTTTCCCAGTATTTTGATGCAACACGGAATTCTTCTTCTTGTGAAAGAAGCGGATATCTTCGTACCTGCTGTATATATGCCCGGAGAGGATCGTATCTTACTAAAGCACTTTCTTCTTCATGAAAATCGGCAATCTCACCTTCAACAGGTTCATCAATAGAAGCTTCGACATCTTCTTCTGCTCCATCAAGAATAACATCTTCCTCTTCTTCCTCTTCAAATTCGACTTCTTCTTCTGGAACTTCAATAAAATCACGGTATTCATTCTGAACAACGAGATTTTCTGATATTTCATTTTCCGGGTTTTTCTTCTTCCCACTCGCCATCAATAGTATTCCTGTCCGGAGATATAAATGGTCCGGATCTTAAATGATCAGATGCTATATTAATAACTTTAAAACGATTTTTAAAGCGTGAAATTATCAGTTTTGCTGCCCCATATCTAACCGGAGGCAGTAAAAGTAAAACTCCAATACCGTCAGTAATAACACCGGGAGTTACCAAAAGCAACCCGGCGGCCAGCAGTATAAGACCCTGAACCATTTCAAGGGTTGGGATATTCCCGTTTGCCAATGAAGACTGAATTCGGGAAAAAGTAGCTCTTCCCTGACGTTTTATGAAGAAAATGCCAAGAAAACCGGTAATCAGAACCGTTAAAACGGTATAAAGAAAACTTATCTTGATTGCCAGATAAACTAGCAATGCAAGATCACAAAGGGGTAAAATAATAAAAAGAAAAAGGTAAATCAATGTCTGAATACTCTCTGATTGGTAAAGACCATGGCTGCATTTTTCTCGTTGCAGGATTCAATAGATTCGTAATCGTTAATGGAACCACCAGGTTGAATGACGGCAGTAATGCCTTCATTGAGGGCAGTATCTACTCCATCCCTGAAGGGGAAAAAACCGTCAGAAGCAATAACTGCACCGGTGAGACCACCTTTTTCTTCCCGTGTTTGTTCTAAAATATCATCAAGTTCACTTCTTGGTGTAAGGTTTTTGCTTACTTCAAGTTCCAATTGAAACAGGGATTTACCCGTTCGATTGAAACAGATTGTATCAGCATGTTTTGTATACGCTTTTTCAACGGCCAGACGAACTGCTCCGACTCGATCCTGTTCCCCAGTGCCGATGGCGACAGTTACTCCGTTTTTCACCATGACAATGGAATTGGATGTCACCCCGGATGCAACATGCCAGGCAAGGAGAAGATCCTGTTGTTCCCGCTCATCCGGGAGTCGTTTTATATCGTATGTTTTCCCTCCGTACTTATGGGAGGCAGGTATGAAATCATCTGCAGAAGTTATAAGTGGAACTTGAGTAAGTTCAACAATGATTCCACCATCTCCAGTAGGAGTAAAACGTAGGGATGGTTCCACGGGCGCTTTAAGAAAATCAAACATTTCTTTCATTACAATTATTCGAAGATTTTTTCTGGAACTTAATATTTCAATACTGCCCTCTTCGTAATCTGGGGCCACAATAACTTCACTGTATGAATTACTTATTGCCCGAGCTGTTTCAATATCACAACTTTTTGATAGTACAACACACCCACCCATTGCAGCAATTCGGTCAGCGTAATAGGCTTTCTGGTAACTATCCAGAATACTGTCAGAAACAGCAACACCGCAGGGATTGTTATGCTTTATTATTGCAACAGCAGGTTTGTCTCCCGTTAGTTTTACAATATTTAGCCCAGCAGTAATATCCGTTAAATTTGTTTTCCCCGGATGCTTCCCAAATTGAATAAAATGCTTTTCGGAAAGTCCACTGACGAGGGGAATACCGGGTTTTATTTTCAATTCGCCCAGTTTCAGGTCCCCACTGGTCCACTGGTACATTGCGGCCATCTGGTCAGGGTTGTCGCCATATCGAAGGCCTTCATGAACCTGATTACCTTCGGAATCGGCTATTGTCCACATACGTTTACGGAAAACCAGTTCCTGATCTCCAAAAGAAATGGTTAAGTTTTCCGGAAAAAATTCTTTGAGAATTGTTTTATATGCTTTACGAATGGATGTCATGGAAAGTGCCTTTCGCCGATGCTCAAAATATTAACTTCATTTTTAATCGTCAATCTATTTCTTCACTCATATATCATAGAAGCAACTGCAACTACAAAAGAAGCTGTTATTCGAACTCGTTTCAACAGACTGATTTCGAGAACAAAATTCAAAGGACGTACGGGAGTACATATAAGGTATCTGAATGGTCCAAGAATATACAGATATCGTAGTACAACTCTTATGCAACCAGCAAGTTGTGTAAAAATTATGACTCTGGGTACAGCCCTGAGAGAAATGGGTGAAAAGTATCGATTTTCAACCAAATTGAGTGGCGATTTTAACAAAAATACTATGTCAACACCACTCTACTGGTGGAGTAATGGGGATCCTTCGGTGTCTCTTGATCACTTGAGAGCTATGGTTAAAAAAATAAAAACTGCTGGAATTTCATCTATACCAAAAGGTGTGATTATTGACACTTCGTGGTTTTCCAGAAAAAGACCCCCGGGATTTGACTGGTTTTATGGGTCACAAGGATACCTGACGGTTCCATCCCCTGTCGCCATTGATGGAAACACTGTTCCCATTGAGATAACAGTTGAAAATGGAAAGCCTGAAATACAATGTCCCCTCAAATCTCCTTTTATAAAGTGTACCAACAATGTTCGAATAGGAAAAAAGACAAAAAATCTCAGGGTTATTGCTAAACTTAATAAAAATATTCTCGAAATTACTGCTCTAGGTTTTATTTCAACCAAATCCAATAAGGAAATTCGACGGGTACGGGTATACAATCCAGAGCTTTTTGCTGCAGGTATTCTTATTCAGGTCCTTAGAGATGAGGGTATTGTTGTCCCTGAAATCTGGAACAGGGGAAAAACTCCGGATAAAACGACGCTGCTTGCAGCTCATTCCAGTGATAATCTGATAGAGTTGGTTAAAAGTGCCAGTAAACACAGTAATAATTTCTGGTCAGAAAATATTCTGAATGCTTTAGGTGCTCTTAAATTTTCCACTCCTGGAAATACGCAAAAAGGACTCAAAGTAGTCCATGCAATGCTTGCGAGAAGTGGTGTAAGCAGAGGAAAGTATGTTCTTTCTAACGGTAGCGGTCTTTTCGGAAAAACCATGGTGAGTCCATATACTCTTGTGAGCATTATGCAACGGTATTCAACTCTTAAGTGGCTTCATAAAGCTATGATTGACAGTATGGCAAGGCCCGGAAAAGAGGGGACATTAGGAAAGCGGCTGACAGAGCCACTTACAGCTTCAACTGTTTATGCAAAAACGGGAACGCTAAATACGGCGTCATGTCTTGCGGGTTATGTAATAAATAAAAACAAAACCATCATTTTTGCCATAATAAACGATCAACTTCAGGGTGGGAAAGTCATCGCCCGAAAATTGCAGGACGAGATGGTAATAACCCTTGCAAAGCTTGTTTCAGGCCGAAAAATTACTCCAAATCCTCCACGAATCAGATAAATTCTTTCAAAGCAATTTTTGTTTGTAAAAATTAAAATTTAAAGTGAGAAATTTACAGTTAAAAAAACCCTGATATACTATTCCTGTCCGAAAAGGGGAGTACTATGAAAGCATATCTTTTAGCAGCGATTATATTGTTTATAGTGAGTTGTGCCGGTGGGGCAAAGCAACCGAATCCATGTGGCAACGGACTGCAGGATGACGGTGAAGAATGTGATGATTCCAACTTAAATGATGGGGATGGTTGTAGTTCACTTTGTCTTATTGAACACGATTGGGTTTGCACCGACTGGCCAAGTATTTGTGAACAAAGTTGTGGTAATGGAGAGCTGGATGCTGGAGAAGACTGCGATGATGGTGGAGAAAGTTCTTCATGTAATTCTGATTGTACGATTTCCATTTGCGGTGATGGAAAACACAACCAGACTGCTGGAGAACAGTGCGATGATGGTACCGCTACTGCTCAGTGTAACTCTGATTGCACCCTACCGGGCTGCGGTGATGGCATAAAAGCACCCCACGAGGAATGTGATGATGGTGGTGAGACCGAAACCTGCAATTCAAATTGCACGCTATCTGAATGCGGTGACGGAGTAACCAATGATACGGCGGGGGAAGAATGCGATGACGGAGGAGAGAGTTCAGTGTGTAACGCAAATTGCACGCTATCTGAATGCGGTGACGGAGTAACCAATGTAACGGCGGGGGAAGAATGCGACGGACCGGGAGAAACGGTGGATTGTGATCCTGACTGCAGTTTTTCTGAATGCGGCGACGGTTATCGTAATGCGACGGACGGGGAAGAGTGTGATGATGGAGATCTAATTGATACAAACGGGTGCTCTAATTCCTGTATATCAAACGTTGTATGTGAAGATCCTCTTTTGACTACACTTGCTGGTGGAAACGGTTGGGCTGGAAACATGTTTGATATAGTTGCTCTGAGAAATATAACCATTACGGGCTTTGAAGGATCTTTCCACACAGTCACTCAGGGGGTTGAAATATGGTATCGTTATGGGACTTACGTAGGTTCCGAGAATACTCAGGCCAACTGGACTTTACTTGGCACTGCAACAATAACCGGTCAAGGCGCAGGAACGGCAACACCTATTCCGATTAATTTCTCCGTTCCTGTTTCTTCCGGGCAGAGAGTTGCTTTTTATGTAACATCTCAAAATAACACTTATGGTGGGGCAAATATTTATTCAAACGGAACTGGTGGAACGATATATGCTTCAAATTCAGATCTCCAGTATTATACAGGTATTGGTAATCAGTACCCATTTGGCGGAATTTTTGAAGATCGTATTTTTAATGGTCGCATTCTCTATGATTGCAATTAGTTACTGTCCTGAAATACAGGTTTTTAAATTTTTCGTCAGTTTTTGATTCAGGACATTAACTAATTAGACCGATCTAGTCTCAATGCTGCTCGGTTAGTGAATTTTTTTAAGTAAATTAAAAAATAAATACAACATTATAAATTAATTACAGGTAGATAGGTATTCAGGAAAACAGGGTCAGGAGCAGGGCGTTTATTTATTATCCTGTTGACCAACAGGTTCTCTGGTTGGATTTATTTTAAATAATAATCCAAATTGTGAAAATTTTTACAACAGAAGGTTCTTTTTACTTGAAAGAAATGGTGGTTTTTTTTATGTGATGGTTGGAGGAAAAACTCATGCAGTACCTTCTGCTCGCAATCAATTCAGTTCTAATCGGAAATCTTATTTTAAGCAAGTTCTTGGGAATTTGTCCTTTTCTTGGAGTTTCAAGAAAGGTTTCAACAGCACTGGGGATGTCCATGGCGGTTTTATTCGTTATGGCACTGGCATCCACTGTTACCTGGGTTCTTTTTTACACCCTGCTAAAGCCCTTCGGCCTGGAATATATGCGCACAATAGTGTTTATTCTAGTCATTGCGTCTTTGGTTCAGTTAGTCGAAATGGTAATCCAGAAAGTAAGTCCCGTGCTTTATGAGGCTCTCGGAATTTACCTTCCTTTGATCACAACTAACTGTGCAATTCTAGGTGTGGCTATTGATACAATAGAAAAAGGCTACAATTTCATTGGAATGCTTGTGTATGCCATTTTCGGAGCTATCGGATTTGCCATCGCCCTTCTGCTCTTTGCGGGAATTCGGGAGAGACTCGAAACATCAGATGTACCCGAAGCTTTCAAAGGTGCTGCATCCTCACTCATAGTCGCCGGAATTCTTTCCCTTGCTTTCATGGGATTTTCCGGATTGGTACCGGGGTAATATCATGAATGAAATTCTCATAGCGGTATTAATATTAACTGGTGTTGGTCTGGTTGCGGGTATACTTCTTTCTTATTTTTCTAAAGTTTTTTATGTAGAAGAAGATCCACGTATTGATCAGGTTGAAAATGCACTTCCCGGGGCAAACTGCGGTGCTTGTGGTCTCGCTGGATGTCGAGATTACGCCAAAGCAGTTGCATCTGGAAAAGACATCCCTGCATGTCCCGTAGGTGGTCCTGAAACAGCTAAAAAAGTTGCGGACATCATGGGGAGCGAGGCAGGGGAAGTAGAAAAAAAGGTTGCTCTTGTAAAATGTGCAGGGACAACGGAGCGTACTACTCGCCGCGGTCAACTTGTAGGTATCCATGATTGCCGAAGTGCTTCTCTTATCGGTGGTAATAAAGAATGCCGCTACGGATGTCTCGGTTTTGGTGATTGTAATGAAGTCTGTCCCGTTAATGCCATTCACATTTATGCTGGTGGTGTTGCCATAGTTGATCCTGATGCCTGCATAGGGTGCGGGCTGTGCGTTAAAGCATGTCCACTGGGAATTATTGAAATGGTTGCAGTTTCCCGCAAACTTCATGTTCTCTGCTCATCCAAAGAAAGTGCGTTGGCTGTTAAAAAAGCCTGTCAAGTCGGGTGTATTGGATGTAAGATATGTTCCCGTAAAGATTCAGGATTTATTGTTGAAGATAGCCTTGCACGGTATGAGGGAACAGAGAATAGTTCTGATGCCCCATTTGTTTGTCCAAACAATGTAATTGTGGATACCAGGGTTTACTCTACCAAGGAATTTATTGAAAGTGCCAGCGCTATGGAGCACTTTAATAGCGAAAAAGAAACATATAAGGAAAAAGAGCGTCAGGAAAAAGCTGCCGCCGCTGCCATTGCTGCGGAAAAGAAAAAGGCCGCTGCTGTTGCTCCGAAAGAAGTTGCTGGAAAAGAGAAAGATGAAGTGGTTCCAACAAAGGAAACCGCTCAGATCTCTTCAGTAAAAGAAGTTGATAAAAAAGAAGAAAAATCTGATCAGATTTCTGATTCAACTCCCGTTTCCAATTCAGGGAAGGAGGACTAACGTGTCACAGACCCGCACTTTTTCGGGTGGAATTCACCCGGCATATAATAAAGATCTTACCAGCGGTTTTGAAACAGTAAAAATGCCCCTTCCGGCGAAGGTTACCATTCCCGTAAGTCAACATATCGGGGCTCCGGCGAATCCAATTGTTAAAAAAGGTGATGTAGTTAAAACCGGGCAGATAATCGCTGAACCTGGCGGTTTTATCTCCAGCACAATACACTCCTCTATAAGTGGTAAAGTACTTACAGTGCAACCGGAAGAGCATCCTATGGGCCAGAAAGTTATGGCCATAACAATTGAAAGCGATGGCGAGGATTCGTGGATTGACCTTGAGACTGTTTCAGATCCTTTTTCTAAATCTCCGGACGAACTTAAAGAAATTATAAAAAAAGCCGGAATAGTTGGAATGGGTGGAGCAACTTTTCCTTCACAGGTAAAGATTTCGCCTCCGGCAGACAAAAAGATTGAGTATATAATTTTAAATGGGGCAGAGTGTGAACCATACTTGACGGCGGATCATAGACTGATGGTCGAAGATCCTGAATCTATTGTAAAAGGTCTTGAAATTATAAGTCATATTACCGGTGTAAAGAAACTCTATATCGGTATTGAAGTAAATAAACAGGATGCTATTAAAAAAATTGAGAAAGTTCTAGGGACTAACGGAACAATTGTCCCTCTGGAAGTAAAATATCCTCAGGGAGCTGAAAAACAACTTATCAAAGCAATTACCGGTCGTGAAGTTCCTCCAAAACATCTTCCTATGGAAGTTGGAGCGATTGTATTCAATGTAGCAACTGCTGCCGCAATTAAAAATGCTGTATGTGAAGGAAAACCACTAATTGAGCGAATTGTTACCGTCACCGGTCATGGTGTTTCCAAACCGGGGAACTTTATGGTTCGAGTAGGCACAATGGTTTCTGAAGTTGTTGAATTCAGTGGTGGTTACACTGAAGATGCTGCTCAGTTAATTATGGGTGGACCCATGATGGGCAGATCTGTCGCATCAGATTCTATTCCTGTAATTAAAGGTAGCGGTGGAATTCTGGTATTACCGGAAAAGGAAGTACTTACTGATAGTTGGGGCCCCTGCATTAGATGTGGAATGTGTCTGAGAGCTTGCCCTAATCAGCAGAATCCTCAACTACTCGGAAATCTTATTGAAAAAGGTCTGTTTTCAAGAATAAGTGAAGAAAAACTGGAAGAATTAGTTCTGGATGACTGCTTTGAATGTGGTAGCTGCACTTTTGTTTGTCCTGCTAACCGCCCTATAGTGCAGTTCTTCCACATGGCCAAAGCCTATTTCAGATCACAGAAGAGAAAATAATTATGGAAACAAGAACTTTCAAAGTCAGTTATTCCCCTCATATTCATAACGGAAGTTCCACTTCTAAATTAATGTGGAATGTGACCCTGGCTTTACTGCCTGCAGCAGTTATCAGTGTCTATGCTTTCGGACTTAATTCTGTACGAGTGCTTTTTCTCAGCACATTTTTTGCAATTTTTTTTGAAGCGCTTGCTCTTTTAATGAGAAATCGGAACTGGAAACAGTGTTTTGACGGAAGTGCGGCTTTGACAGGGTTTCTTCTAGGACTCACACTTCCTCCAGGTGTTTCAAATGGTATAATTATACTAGGTTCGTTTGTAGCGATTATTGTTGCTAAACAGGTTTTTGGTGGATTGGGTTCAAATCCTTTCAATCCGGCACTAACGGGACGCGTATTTTTACTTATAGCGTTTCCTGTTCCCATGACTACATGGCCACTGCCGAGAGGAATTGAACAGGCAAAACAGTTTATGGGGCTCGCAACGACGAAAGTAACGGATGCTGTTACGGCCGCTACTCCTCTTGCAGCTATTAAAGAGCATGCTGAAAAAGCATTACCAAACATCAGCACAAGTGATCTGTTTTTTGGTCTTCATACGCCGGGAAGTATTGGAGAAATAAGTGCTATTGCTCTTCTGGTTGGCGGCATTTATCTGCTTGTAAGGAAGATAATCACCTGGCATATACCCGTTTCTGCAATACTCACGGTTTTTGTAATAGCAATGATTACTCATTTTATTAATCCTGCCAAATACCCGCATCCTTTCTTCCATCTTTTTGCTGGTGGCTTGATAATAGGTGCTTTTTTTATGGCAACAGATTATGTTACCGCGCCCATATGGCCCATGGGTAAAATAATTTTCGGAATTGGTGTTGGACTACTTACAATAATAATAAGATTGTGGGGTGGATATCCCGAAGGAATTTCCTTTGCCATCCTCATTATGAATGCTACCACTCCTCTTTTGGATAAATATACAGTGCCCTCACCGTTTGGTTCAAAAACAATGAGGAGGCCATCATGAAAAACGTCATACACATGATTCTGACTCTGTCTATAATCAGTGCTCTTGCGGCAGCGGCTCTGGCTATTGGAAATCGGGCAACCAAAGATGCTATAGCTGCTCAGGCGAAACTCAAGGCCGCCCGAGCTGTTCTCAAAATTTATCCTAATTGTAAAAAACCAGAAGAAAAGCAGATAAAAACTCCATCGGGAGAAACCATTACCGCATATATCTGTCCGGGAAATAGAGTCGGATTTACATTTTCTTCAAAAAGTGCAAAAGGAATTCCAAGACCATACAGTGGTCTGATTAAAATGATGATCGGTATTGATAAGTCAGGCACAGTGAATGGCGTTCAGATCATTGAACAAAGTGAAACTCCTGGTCTTGGGGCAAAAATAGCAGAACCTTCTTTTGTTAATCAGTTTGTGGGTATAACTCTGGAAAAAGGAAATCTCAAGGTTAAGAAAGACGATCCATCAGGAATGATTGATGGAATTTCCGGGGCTACAATTTCCTCCAGGGCTGTAACGTCTATGGTTAAAAAAGCTCTGGAATTTTATAAAACCAGTCTGATCAGTCAGATTGGACCTCCGAAGAAACTCTCATCGGAAAAAAAGGAAATAATTAAAGTTCCTGGTAAAATAAAAAAAGATATCAGGAACATAATCAAGCAGAATAAAAGAAAGAGAAAACAACGATATCCCGTCCCTGATTCTGCAAAAGATCAGATGATCAAGGAAGGTGTTAGATGAGAGCTTTCAAAGAATTTTCGAAAGGCTTCTGGCGGGAGAATCCATCCCTTGTACTGCTTTTAGGAATGTGTCCAACTCTTGCAGTTACAACCAGTGCATTCAATGGACTCGGAATGGGACTTGCTACAACAGCGGTTTTAATTGGGTCGAACATTATAATATCACTTATTGCGGGGTTTATTCCTAAAAAAGTCCGCATACCTGCTTACATAGTTGTAATTGCAACTCTTGTAACTCTGGTTGATATGTTTATGGCCGCTTATTCTCCGGATCTGCACAGCGCCCTTGGCCTCTTTATTCCACTTATCGTTGTTAACTGCATAATACTTGGTCGCGCCGAAGCTTTTGCTTCAAGGAACAATGTTATTTATAGTTTTCTTGACGGAATTGGAATGGGTATCGGTTTCGCCGTAACTCTGTTTATTGTCGGTTCAGTTAGAGAAGTTCTCGGTAACGGTACCCTTACAGTGTTCCAGTATAAAGAAACAATCATTCAGTATGTTATTTATCACAAAGAGGCTGTCAGTCCAGCCCTTGTTTTTATTTTAGCACCCGGAGCTTTTATAACTCTTGGCTTTTTACTTGCACTTAAAAACTATATAGATAACCTTTTAAAGGCAAAATAGATGTAAATTAGTTTTGTGTTTTTCAGATTTACCTTTTTTCGTTCCATTTTTGTCCGAAATAATGTATGTGAGATGACAGGGAAATTACTGAAAATTAAAAACATTGTACTTTTTACTTGAGAATTTATTAAGGGCAATACACCATCATTAAAATACCAGGGCACCAGTTGTGGTCTGCCGGAAAGGAACAATATGAGCCAGGATCAGGATTATACTCCATATTTTCAGGAATGGATTGACAACTACGCCGACGACATCCGAGCACTTCTTACTTTAGTTGCAGATAAAAGTGCTGCTGAAGAGCTCAGGAGACTTTGTATTGGTACCCTCAACTACGGATTGAAACAGCTTGATCTGATACCGGATTTTTATACTCCCGTAGGCCTTATTGATGATACTATGGTTATAAGAATTTTTGCCAATCTTGGTATTGACTATATTATTAAACTAGAGAATGAAGTTTTACGAAGTAAACTTGTTAAACTCTCAGAGGGTGATGATATAATACATAAATTTGTTGGTGATGAAATTTATCGTGCTCTGGTAAATTATGTCAAGTCTCAGCCAGACCGCAAAGTTCGCCAGCGTGATGCAAGAATAATTCTTGGAAATGACGAAATACTCAAAGAGTTTGTTGAGGATGTAAAGGTTGAGATTAGTGGTTATGAGGGTGCAAAAATTACAGATCCCGTAACAGTACAGAAAGATCTCAAATCTTTTCTTAAACTGAAACTGGTAGGCTGAACCGGAAAGTTGGTCCATGAACAGGGATACCCACCTTAAAATTATAAAACGACTTGATGCTGGTGGAATGGCAGAAGTCTTTCTTGGAGAACTTATCAGTGCCGAAAGTATTTCCAAAAGGGTTGCCATAAAAAGAATTTTACCCCAGTTAAGCAAGCACGGAAAATTCGTTGCAATGTTTCTTGATGAGGCACGCCTCGCTATGAAACTCAGTCATGCTAACGTTGTGCAGACTTTTGAAGTCGGAGTGAGAGACGATACCTATTACATAGTTATGGAATTCATTGAAGGTACATCACTCAAAGCTCTTATGAACAGTTATAAAGAAAAAGGGCTTTTTTTACCGCTTGGGGTATCCATCTATATAGTGATGGAAGCAGCTAAGGGACTTGGTTATGCACATCGTGTGAAGGATAGCGATGGTCATCAGTTAAGTATAGTTCACAGAGATATTTCTCCCCCGAACATTCTTCTCAGTGTTCAGGGCGAAGTAAAAGTAGTGGACTTCGGTCTTGCAAAGGCAGCATCGCAGATTGAAGACACCGAGCCAGGTGTTATTAAAGGCAAGTTCAGTTACCTTAGTCCTGAGGCTGTAATGGGCCTGGAAGTAGACAGCAGGGCAGATATTTTCAGTCTGGGTATAGTTCTTTTTGAACTTTTATCCAATCGCAGGTTGTTTTACGGAGCTACGGATCTGGAAACTGTTCAGTTTGTAGAAAAAGCTTTTATTCCAAGGGTCAGTGCCATTAATCCTGATGTGCCACAGGCTTTGGAAAAAATTCTGCAAAAGGCGTTAGCGAGAGATCGTGACAAAAGATACCAGACCTGTGAAGATTTTATTGATGATCTTAATAGTATTCTGTTCACGTACGGGTTGAAAGTTTCAAATAGAGATATTGCAAAGCTTGTCCGTAAGCTTAAAGGTGGCTTTCAAGAAGAGGATGAATCTTCGAGAAAGGATGATTTTGATTTTAAAATCAGTGATTTTACTGCGGATATGTCCGGTGATTTCACTAACAATCCTAAAGTTTCATCATCGGGAGAAAAGCTTGAAGTATTTGATGAAACCGAAGATCCTCGTTCCTGGCTCAATGATATGGGGCTTGACGGTTTTGACGAAGATGATTTCGGACTTGGTGAATCAAGTTCTCCTGCACCGGAAGTAATTGCAGAAAAGGAAGAGCTTCTTGATGATGATCTCATTGAAGAAGTTCTTGAGATTGATATGGAGGAAGAGGAAGATTTTGAAGAGGCAGAAGCTGTAGAAGAAGAGCAAGTATCAAGTGGAACTCTGGATTCTTCTGTTGCGAGAAAATTAAATGAAACTGATGAAAAGAAACTTACTTCTGATAATATTGACTCTCAGAAAAAAAATTGGTTCAGTAAATTGTTTGGTGGGGATAACTAATTGAATTGTTTATATATTATAGCAACAATACTGATTACTCAATTCAGTCCTGGAGAAGATATTCTCACAAGTCTTCCTAAGTCGGGAAACTACAGTTCTTCGCATAACTCCAGGAAAACATATAGCAATACTTTAAAATTTCATACCACACTGGAAAAAATTTCAACTGGGGTTGTGAAATTATCAGAACTGAAAATTATTCAATCGAACCAACCGGAACTTTTAGAAGTTTATGGGGCTCTTGGAGGAAAAAAAGAAGCGGAAAATATTATACGCATGATTCCTTCTCTTACGGTTCAGGTTTGGATTGAGTCAGCGCTAATGGGGCTGGCTAGAAACACATCAGATGCAGCTTTTAATTGGCTTCGTGAAAATATTCATCAACATCAGGTCAGTTCTTCGGTACTGAATGATGCATTGCTTCTCATGTATTTAAAAAAACCTGTGGCTACAGCAAAAAGTATTTTAAAAACATCTTTTTCCTGGAACTTTATGCAACTGGTTCTTGCTGTTCCTAATCCTGAACTGGAGCCTTTTTTTAGAGAAGCAGTGATTTTAAACAGGGTTACTTTTGATGATTACATGAATTATATTCCAAAAGTAATGCCACTGGTCAGAAATAGAGACCAAGTTTGCAAATTTATTTTTAGTCGAATCGATTTCAGTTTCTCGGCTAAACCAGGTTATAGTATTATATCTGGGCTGCGTGATTCGGTGGCATTTTGTACTGAAAATAGCGATTTTTCCAACAAACTTATTGCCATGTTGGGACATGACAGTTGGCAACTTGCTGTTTTAAAGGGCTTGTCAAAAAGAGGGAGGTATTATTCTCCTCGTTTGTTTCCCGCTATTGACACTTTATTAAAAGAATATCAAGGATTACCTGGTTGGGAAAAACTTTTACTTACGGTTGCAGGCAATTTGCCTGTTAAAGGAGCGATGACTTCAGTTGCTTCATACGTACTGTCATCTAACCTCTGGCTCAGGGAAGAAGCATTAGCGTCCCTTTCAATGGCTGCTAATTATGAGGGAGGACGGATGCTTCATGCCGCTGCGAGAGAAAATGCAGGAGAGGAAGCAGTAATTTATTTTACTCCATACATATTAAATGCCTCGCGGAATAACCTTCCTGTAAAATATTCAAATAGCTTAATAAAAATATTAAGGTCATATCTACGTGCTAAAAATCCGATCTATCGTCGATCTGCTATGTATTCCTGTGCAATGACATCTAATTGTGGTTCAAAATGGGAAAAAGCGGCATCGGAGTATATGAAAGAACTAGTTAAACAGAATAAATATAATGAATTATCCGGTTTGATTTCAGTTCTTTCCAGATCTTCAAAGTTTGATAAATATATAAAATCATTTATTACTTCCACTGCTTTTCCTACAGATGTCAGAGCTGCAGCAGTAATGTTTGCTCCCCTGAAAATAAAAGAAATTAAAGAACTTGTTATGAATCCGATTGAGGAAATTGCTGTGAATGCCTCGTGGCGATTAACAAAATTATCTCCTAAACCTTCAGAAATTATTCCCCTTTTAAAATCAACTCATACAAGGGTTAAAGCGAATTTATCAATATACCTTCTTGATAAACTCAATTCTGATGTTGTATGTGATTATTCGGAAAAAATATTAGATTTGAACTCTCTACATGATTCTGTCCGGCGGTTTGCCTTTTCCAAACTTATTAACCATTGTCCAGTAAAGCTTTCTGTTCTTCTCAAAAAATATCCAGTTAATATGCTGAGAGAGTATTCCCGCTATGCATTTTTATTAAATAATAAAATCACGCCCATTGCAATGATATTCCGATATATTGACTCAAACCATTTGGGAATTGAAGGTGGGAAATATATTGTAAATTACGAAGACGGAAGAAGTTATTTTGGTTATACGTCTATCGGTGGTTCTGTTCTGATAAAATCATCAACACTTAATTTGCCTGAAATTCGTTGGATTACGAACAGAGTAAACTAACAGATAATTCTCACTGGCAAAATTTACTCACAAATAAGTTAATTAAATATGGCTCATAGAATAATTAATCGATTTCCTCCTCATGGAGAAGTTCAACCCAGACATACAAGGACCGCAGCTATCATTGGAAGTGGTGGTTTGTTTAATTTGTCTGAAAAAACGGGTTTTATAATAGGCCTTGGGGGTGTTGGTAGTTGGGCTGCAGAAATTCTCGCTAGAAGTTCAATTGGCAAGTTGTATGTCATGGATATGGATAGAATAGAGGAATCAAATCTTAACAGGCAAATGCAGACCCTTCCGGATAACCTGGGTGAGTTTAAATCAGATGTTATGAAAAAAAGACTTTCCTCCTTGGGCGGAAGTGAAATAATAAGTATTTCTGGGTTTGTTGATGATAAATTTCTTGAAAAAATAGACGTGAAACCGGATTTTGTTGTTGATGCCATCGATCACATTACGGCCAAGTGCTCCATACTCAATTGGGCTACTAAAAATAATATATATATTGCCTCAAGTATGGGTGCAGCAAACAGACTACATCCTGAAATGATAAGAACTCAGGATCTCAGTCAGGCGACCGTTTGTCCAATGGCAAAGGATGTAAGGAGGCATTTGAGACGTAAGTATGGATTTCCAATGGAAGGGGATTTCGGAATACCAAGTGTTTTTAGTATTGAGTCTCCCATACAACCGGAAATTGATGGAATAAAAGGGTCTCTCGCTCAGGTTACAGCGGCATTCGGGGCTGCACTTGCTTCTCTGGTAATTAATAAACTGTCTTTCCCAGAGAAAAAGGATTAAATGTTATTCATTTTCATTTTTTTTTGAAAATAAGGGTTGTAAAACAAAGTCTTTTTTACCATAATTGCGAAATCGGATAAAAGCCCTGAGGGCTGTCCCCATCCCAGTGCCAGTTATCTCGACCGATTTCGGTTATATACGATTGTTGTAATAATCGTAAAATGTTGAACTGAAATAACTTATTTTGTTTTTTCACGATACTTTTAACCCGAATACGGTCCATATTTCGTGAATAATTGGATTAGTTATAAACCCAGACCTGATTTAAGTTTGCAGGAGTTTAATCGTGAGATTGTTAGAGTTTATTCAAAAAAGTAATGCCGTTGAGCGTAAAATTGTTACAGCGCCCAATTTTGACAAGCTTCTCAATTATCTTGAAGCAGGAATTTCAATGGCGGAGTTAGCTGATAATCAAGGAGACCTGTTGAAAACCATTCCGGGTCCCCAATTAAAACGATTGTCAGATGCCAGACGCAGTTGGCTTGAACTGGAAACGGAAAGAGAAGAACTTTTATTAGAAATGAAGGAAAAAAATATTTCTATTAATGAAGAAATATTTTCGAATACATTAACGATGAGGCGTCTTGAGGCTCTCAGGCACATAATTCCTATTTTAACACCTTCAGATTTTTCATCACCAACAGCCTGGCTTGAAGCAGTAACCGTAGTTCTTGAAGTCTGGACAGGTGCTCTTAATCTTACGCTTAAAAAAGGTGAGATTATTATTGTTGAAAAATCAAATAAAAATGACATCGCGGGGGATTATTCAGACATTATTGGCAAACGTATTTCTCTTGCTAATATTAATGGCACTGTTTGGGCTAGAATTCGACGTGCAATGCGGGCAAAACTTGTTGATTTAGACTTTGAATATCCTGAATCTTCAATAAGATCGCATCTTCAAGCAGTGTCGGGAAAACTAAGTGTTATTACTGAAAAACATAATCCCGATGAATTGTTGAAAATACTTGTAATTGATCATCTTGCTCCAGCAGTTATGAACAGTTTTGATAATAAACTCAGAGATGAATTGCTTAAAGAGCTTGCTTCTCAATATGTTGATATTTTGCGTACGGCTCCAATCAGGGTTCCCAAAATGGGTGCTTTCTTTCCTTCCTCTGATGGACAAACTGTCTCCGTCAGTGTCATTAATGACAAAGGAAAGATTGTTGCTTATGAAACTATTGAAATTACGGAGATTTGGCCCGATGATGTTCGTGTGTTCTTTGTAAAAAATAAAACGAGTTATGTTGTTGTCCCCGTTATGGCCAATGATCATGGGACGGTTGAATTGATAAGAGAAAAAGTTGGAAATTTCCTGGTTTTCATTCCATCGGGAGTTAACGGCCTTGAAGACGATGGACTTTTATCAGATAAATCATTTGAAAATTTACCCGCAGATGTATGCAGAAGCGTTATTCTTTCCCGCCGCATGCTTTTCCCTGCCAGAGAACTTTCAAATGTCGATCCTCTGCGGCTTCTTAATATCCGTGGTGATGGTGACGAACAGGCCGTAAGAGAATATCTGCTCGAACAAAAGGGTCTCGCGCTTATGGATCCGACAATTGACCGAATTCCTCCAAGAGTTCTATCTCAATCTCCGGCAAGTCTTATTGCCAGTGGAGCCAAGCTTAATCCTGAGATAAGAAGTATTGATGATGTGAAAATTGGAATGGAATTAACCGGCGTAATTATTAATATTACTAAGTTTGGTGCTTTTGTTAATATTGGCCTCAATCAGGAAGCTCTTATTCATGTGAGTGAAATGGCAGATGATTTTGTTAATGATCCTTTTGAAATTGTAAGTCTGGGTCAACAGGTAAAAGTGTCAGTAGTTGGCGTTGACATGGAAAAGAATCGTATTTCGCTTTCTCTGCGGTCCACACCAAGAATTTTTGATGGGAAACCTATGAAACGTTCTTTTGAGCCAAGACCAAGAGCAAAAGATGAAAAATATCAGTCACCTTCCGCCAGATCGCAAGCTCTTAAAGATCTTGAAAATCTCTTCCGTAAATAGTTACTGTCCTGAAATACGAGTTTTCAAATTTTTCAAAGTTTTTTTGCTCAGGACTTTCACTGTTTTCAATGAAAACATTTGTCGTCTTTGGCGATTTCCTTCGGAAATACGTTATAGACAGTAATTGCAAGGTGTTGAATTTATATTAATAAAAACTATTTTAAGGAGGTATGTTATGGAACATGAATTGTTTAGAGCGAGATATAATGATCTTGTTTCAGAAATAAACAAGCATAATGAGCTGTATTATAAAAACAACACTCCAGTGATTTCCGATCAGGAATATGATAAACTTTATAATGAATTAAAAGAGCTTGAAGAACAGTTTCCGGAATTAATTTCTCCACAGAGCCCATTGAGGAAAGTTGGATATGAAACCGAAAATGAGTTATTTACAAAAGTTGTACATAAAAATCCCATGCTCAGTCTCGGAAACACATACAATTTGTCAGAAGTATTCAATTTCTTGGACAGAATAATAAAAAGTTTTGATTCAAGTACTGAAATAGAAGTTGTTTGTGAACCTAAATTTGATGGAATAAGTATTGAACTTGTATATGAAAATGGGCGTTTCGTTAGAGCAGTGACTAGAGGGGATGGAGTGACTGGAGATGATGTTACTAAAAATGTGAAACTTATTAAGTCTATACCAGAGAGATCAAATCTTTTCGGAGGTAATTTTGCCGTAAGGGGTGAAATATTTATGACTTTCAGTACTTTTGAGAGTCTGAATGCCACTAGAAATGAAAATGGGGAAAAACTCTTTATGAATCCAAGAAATGCCGCTGGTGGCACACTCCACTTGAAGGATACTTCGGAAGCTGCAAAAAGACCTCTGGAAATCTATGTATACGATCTTTTGACGGAACACGAAGACGTAAAATCGCATGATAATATGATTGAACTTTTATATGAAAACGAATTTCCTGTTTTTGGAAAATCAAATGTATTGAATGTCAAGGCTCGTATTGAAATAGAAAATATTATAAAATCATGGGATTTAAGGCGAGCAAATCTCGAGTTTCCAGTGGATGGTTTGGTCTTTAAGGTAAATAACTTTGAACAAAGGCAAGTTTTAGGGACAAACATAAAAGATCCTCGATGGGGTTTTGCTTTTAAATTTCCTTCTGATGAGCTCGAAACGGAATTACTTGATGTTGAATTGAATGTTGGAAGAACCGGCGCTGTTACGCCTGTTGCTGTTTTAAAACCAGTTCTTCTGGATGGAACAAGGGTTTCAAGAGCGTCCCTTCATAATTTTGATTATATAAAAGAAAAAGACCTGCGAATTCATGATATTGTAAAGGTAAAGAAGGCTGGCGAAATAATTCCTCAGGTCACAGTTCTTGTCCAACATACGGAATTCAGTGTTGAAATAAAAGCTCCAGAAAACTGTCCATCCTGTGGATATCCACTTTCAAAAAAAATGACATCACAGAAAAAGAATCGAAAGTCAGATAATGAGCAGAAAAACAGGGAGTTCGAAGAAGAAAAGGCACTTCGATGTACAAATTTTAATTGCTCATCCAGAATGGAAAACGCTCTCATTCATTTTATAAGTCGAGATATGATGAACTTCGATACCATGGGTGAGAAACTGGTTCATCAATTATTTGAAAAAGGATTAGTTCGTAAGCCATCTGATTTTTATAAATTGACAGTTGATAGCTTGAGCGAACTAGAAAGAATGGGAAAGAAGTCCGCAAAAAACATCATTGATAGTATTGAAAAAAGCAAAACCAGCGAGCTTTGGAGAATAATCCATGCCTTGGGAATATCCGGTGTGGGAAAGGCGAATTCAAAATTATTGGCAAATCATTTTGGATCCTTTGAAAGACTTTTGTCAGTTAACAATGAGAATAGAGAGAGTTTTCGAGATGAACTGATTTCCATTGATGGGATTGGTGATACCGTAGCTGCTGATATTATAACTCTGTTATCAGATGACTTGTTCATAGAAGAACTTAAAATACTGGCAGCATTTCTAAAACCTCAAATAAATACAACCGTTTCGGGAGTACTATCTGGCAAATCATTATGTATAACAGGTTCATTGTCCAAACCAAGAGACTATTTTGAAAAACTTATTTCTGAAAATGGTGGCATGGTACGAAATTCGGTAAGTGCGAAACTGGATTTTCTCGTTTGTGGAGAGAACGCTGGTTCAAAGAAAGAAAAAGCTGAAAAAGCTGGAGTAAAGATTCTTTCAGAGAACGAATTAACAACGATGCTTACAGGAAATTGAATTCAAAAAATCAAGGCTCTTCCCATCCCACTGTTTGACTCAAAACAATATGCTGCTGATCAGCAAGATTCATATGTTTTTTAAGTTCATCTCTATCCACGATGCCTAGAACCACAGTAATAAGTCCACGGGATGCACAATAAAGGTAGACATTCTGACTTATAAAGCCTGTGTCAGTGGCACTATAGAATTTCTTCATTTCAATATTATCAGCATATTTTCCTGTTATGTTATTATAATTACTAACAAAAATTAAATTTACAGGTGCTGTCTCAGTAAAATGCTGGCGACCGGCATGTGCCCTGAGGTCCTTTTCAATTATTCCTTTTAGAGCATGGTTTTTATGATCATAAAGAAAAAGACCTTCCTTGAGCGTTATGTAAATATCAATTTCCTGCCAGTTAACAGCAGTGGGTGCCGTTCGCCTGCCATCAGGTCTATTTATTCCAGATGCTGCCCAGAGGAGTTCTGAGATAGTTTTAAGATCAAGCGGTTTTGAACTGAAATTTCTGGCAGACTTGCGGTTTGCCAATGCTTTCATCAGTGGCATTCCACCTTCGCGGTCCACATCTGGAAGTTTTGTTAATGGGAATGTAATTTTTAAATCAGACATATTAGATTTCCTTGGGTTTTCAGTCCTTTTTTTTGTATCTTTAGTAGGTTCCGATGGGCTTTTTTTACAGTCACACTTTTGAGATGAACATGATAAAAATAATAATACAGGCAGAGTAAAAAAGATAATTTTTGTCATAAAATACTCTTTTCAGAAAATTGTTTAAAAAAGTACATATATTCCGTCCGCATTATTATCTCGGAAACAGTTAGAGTCAATAATAAAAAATATCTATTAAAATTTGTCAGGAGCTTGTAAAATAACTCTGAAAGTTGACGCCGCTACAAGAAAGGAACTATAAAAAAATGACTTTTATGAATGATATTTTTTATTTTTCGACAATGATGAAGTTTATTCCGAGAGGTGGATGGCTTATGAAAGGTATTCGCCTTCCGGAATCTCTGGGAGATCATTCATACGGGGTAGCCATGGCTACGATGATAATGGGACGGGAACTAGCACGAAGGGAAATAGTTGAACCAAACCTTGAAAAGGCTCTTCAGTTGGCCCTTATTCATGATTTGACTGAAAGTCTAATAACTGATATTCCCGCCCCAATGACGAGATTTTTTGGGACAGAAAATAAAAAAAATGCTGAGATTTCTGCTCTGGAGGAAATATTCAGTACATCCCCATATAAGGAAGAAATGAGGCAAATGTGGCTTGAATTTGAAGAAGGAAGTTCTGTGGAGGGTCGACTTGTGAGGGCTGCGGACAAAATAGATATGGTTCTACAGTTATGTCGTTATGAAGAAACGGGAAACCGCAGTCTTGAGGATTTCTGGGGGGATAGCGATCGCATATTTGCTTCAAGTGGTGGTTCTGAAAAAGAAAAAGCATTTTACTCAGAAGTATATGAATCTATTAGAAAAAAACACTTCGATAAATATCCACGATAAGATATTAATATCAGAAAATCTTTAAAAAAAAACTGCTGGGGTTATTGTTCAAGGGTAAAAGAGCAACTGATTCCATAATGATCAATGCGACGATCAGTTCCAAGATTTCCAAGATCTGAATATCCTGAATCAAGAGGTTCAGTGGATGGATCTCCACCTTCATCGAAAACCGTGCAGTTTCCTGAAATATTAGTAGATGTAACTACGTGATCTATTGCAATTATTTGTCCTAACTCGGACATATTTGATGTAGTTGAATATCGGTTCCCTCCTTGATCACGTGGATCGTGATCAATAAAATCACAGGAAGGACAACCAATGTATTGATTCCAAACATCGTCAGCATCAGACGGTTGAAGTATTGTTCGCAGACCGTAAACTTCCAATGCAATATTCCAGTCTCCAAGGATTACTGCAGTATCTGAAGGCAATACAAGACCATCTTCACCGGGAACAATATCGTCTTCAAAAACCTGTCGCATTTGTAGCGCCCTGCATGGATCTCCGGCCGCAGTAAGTCCAATTTGCGCCATAGGATGCATGTGAACAACTCTGAAAGGCCCGTGGGATGTGTTTACAGTGATTGCACTAACTGTTGATTCGTCATCACACAAATCATTGGAACAGCCTCCTGCGGCCCAATTGCAACCTGGAAGCGGAAGGGAAGGTGTATACGCCCCAGCGTCGACATAATCTCCATCAGGGACTCCGACAATTTGACCAAAAGATCTTTTTATTCCAATACACTCAACCTGTTCGCGTTGATCGCATACTATAGAATAACTGCCTCCAAGGATGCGTCTGGCAGGTCTTTCTCTGGTATCCCAGTCGTAGCATGTAAGGTTCGGATTAATTTCCGTAAAAACATCACAGGTTTTCCCGCTGAGAACTTCTTGAAGGACAACAATATCAGGTTCCATGGCTCTGATTACAGAACCGATATAATCTTCGTAGGATTGAGAACTCATACGCAGGGGATAATTCGGGTCTTCTGTATCGGGGTTGCCAATATTATAAGTAAGAACCGTAAATGAGAGGGGCCCCTGGGTATTGTTGGAGTTGTTGGTATTATTAGTATTGTTAGTATTAGAGTTATTGGTGTTATTTATATTATTGGTATTAGAGTTATTAGTATTGTTGATATTATTGGTGTTTGAGTTATTGGTATTGTTGATATTATTGGTATTAGAGTTATTGGTATTGTTGATATTATTGGTATTGTTGGAGTTGTTTCCGGACGAATCCCAATCACAAGCAGATGTCAGAGCAATAATAATAATAATAGCAAGTTTGTACATAGAAACCTCCAGTCAGATATATGCCATTATACTTCTTTTTGTCAGGAAATGATTAAAAAAGTATTTTTTCATCAAAAAGCAAAACCCTGGTTAAAAAGTATATTAATAACAACTGTGTAGTTGGTTTTTTGTGTGACAAGATACAGTGGATTATAGTCTTGAACCGGAGAATGCTTATGAAAAAGCTAGTTTTTGCTTTATTATTTATTGGTTGCGCAAGTACTTCAGGTAATAACAAGGAAGTTCAAGTTGTACCTGACGTCATTAAGGCTGACTCTAAAGTTTCCATATATAAGCCACGTCGGAAAATGGATTTTATAAAAAAAATAGAAACCATGGAAATCGCTTCTCTGGAAGATCTCACTTATGCAGCTTCCAATGCAGGTCTTTCAAAATCTCAGGCTTTTGATTACATTCTCGAATCTTTGAACAGTTCGGATACTTCCGAAGTTGAAAAATCATTGAAAATAATAAGTAAAATGGGTGATTACAAATTAGATCTTCTTATTGAAAGCCTTGAAAATGGAAATAAAAACTGGCGTGTTATAAGTCTTATTGGAACGATGGGAAGTAGTGCCCATAAAGCATTGCCTGTCCTTAGAAAAGTATGGTTTTCTGGTAATACTGAAGTGAAAATTGCTGTTTTAAATGCAGTAAGCAGAATATCTCGTTTTGAAGGGGAAGAGATAGCATTTTTAAGTGCGTCTAGTAACGATATAGATGTAGCACTGATGGGGGTTTCCTCTCTTGAAGAAAAAGTAATTTCTTCCCTTACAATAATGAATTATGCTCGGATATTAAGAATGGGTGACTCCTATCAAAGATGCAGTATAATCATTCTTTTTGGTAATTCTATAAAAAATGTAAAGCGACATCCTCAGTACTCTCTTATTCGTGAACACATTTATCCATGGCTTGTTTTTTTCAAGAAAAGTAAAGATATTACCCTCCGAAACACCGCTCAGACAGCTCTCAAACAAGCAGGTTTTTAAAAAACAGTTTTATTCG
This sequence comes from Myxococcota bacterium, assembly GCA_018821305.1. Lineage (GTDB taxonomy): Bacteria > Myxococcota_A > Polyangia > HGW-17 > HGW-17 > JAHJMN01. The sequence goes on along the minus strand of JAHJMN010000105.1, from coordinate 19,817 downwards.
GTATTACAGGATAATAATTATTTAAAAACGGTAAAGATTTATAAAGAGACCGTGTGTTATCACAATAGAGACAATAAAAATTTCAAATGCATTCTTTTTATAATTAAAAAAACTGATACTTGACTGACCCGAAGTAATGCAGGATGTACATTTCAGACAGAGGGAATTATCGCCTCCAGAACTTGCACCGAAAGGGCATGCTAGATTTTCGGAATCAGAAGTTTCTATTTTAAATGGGCTAACTCGGTTAGTTACTTCACGCAAAGAGGCCAGCGGGCAGAGAATACTGCAGTGGGTGCGTTTTTTTGTAAAAATAGACGAAATTCCGATGACTGCCAGTGATAAAATAAAGAAAGACAATGCCGAAACAGCAATAAAAAAATTGGCTGAAAAAAAAATTAGACTTGAAGTCCCCATCACAAATAAGACTAAAAAAATATATTTGAAAATTGACTTAACACCGGTACCTTTTTCCCATGGACCAAGAAAACAAAGGTGACTGCAAAAGCCACCGCCAAAAATCAAAATAGTAGATACAGTAAGTAATGCTCTATATAAGGCAGAGTTTGAAATAATTACTTCAGCAAAAGAATATGAAATATGAGGTATAAACATTACTTTGTGTACAAAATAACTGCTTGAAATAAAAAGTCCTGAAATCAACTGGGTGAAGAAAACAAAACTGAAAATTTTTCCCGGGATACCTCTGGAAAAGGATGTTCTGCTTTTTAGAAACACCCAAGTAAGCCCTGAAGTGTAAACTGAAAGTACTGAAATGAAAACAATTGAGGAGCCAGTAAGGGAAAAACTTCGCAGTCCTGGAATAAGTGCCAAAAGGCAAGTTGCAAGGCCAGCGATAAAGGGATATATTGGATTTACTCGGTTTTCCGATCGAATTTCGGCGCACATGGTATGGGGATATTATTTGATTACACCTTTTACGGAAATGAAAAAATGAAACTGACCCTGTTAATTATTCCACTGGTTTTGTTTTCCTGCAGATGCTCTTCTGAAAAATCCGGGAAAACAACCCGGGTAACTCCTCAGGAAAAAAAACAGACTGAAGAAAAACCTGAAAGAGTTTATGTGATAAAAGACCTTCTTAAAACAGCTGTTACTTTAAAAGGTTATTGGAGGGAAAGTGATGTTTTTTCTGATGATGAAAAGAACTGGCACTGCAGTGGAACAATAACGGGATATAAAAATAATCGTTTAAAAATAATGACAAATGCGCATTGCAGCGGACTTGAAAGCCTTTTAAAGTCGGATCCTGTTGCTGGCGGACCGGAAGTGATGGATTATTCTTTAATGGTAATGATTCATGGGGGAGCAAGAATAAAGGGAGAAAAAATAGAAATAAATACAACACTTGACATCGCAGTTATTTATACTGCTGAAACAGAGTTAAAACCAGGAAAGGATTTTGAACTTCCTCCCGGTTTTGGAGAAGTTGAGATAGGTGATTCTGTTCTGGCGATTGGTTCTCCAGTGGATCCGAAATATAGTGGAACTGTTACTTTTGGGAGAGTAAGTGCTTTACGAGATAGATTTATTCAGCACGATGCAGCTCTAAACCCCGGAAACAGCGGTGGCCCTTTGTACCGACAAACAGGGCATAAATTCTTTCTTACGGGAATTAATACATGGAAGTTGACTGGTAAAGGATTTACAGGTCCTAAACTTGAAGGTCTCAATTTTGCAGTAAAATACAGCGAAACCGGGTCCGGAACATGGATTAGCGGAAATATTAATCCAAGTGGTGCTTGTCGCCTTATTAAGGGAATTTATAGTAAGCCATGTTCTGTAAAATAGGTATGATTCAATCGGGAAATTTTCTGGATGGCGTTCCAGAATCTTTTGATACAGAGTTTTTGACAGATTTTATATCCACGACTGATGTTTTAATTGAGAGAATTGTAAGTTACGGGCAACCTTCACCGGAAGGCTTCTGGTATGATAATGAACGAGGTGAATTGGTTTTTGTTATTGAAGGTGAAGGTGAAGTTGAATTTGATAATGGAAAGACTTATCAATTGTCTAAAGGACAATTTTTAAATATACCTGCTCATGCAAAACATAGAGTAAACAAAACCGCTTCAGGTCGAAAAACGGTGTGGCTCTGTATTTACTATAAAGAAAACTAGTAAAGTTTTTTTAATATTGAGCCATAATAGTAATGGGAGAGAATGGTTTTATAATTTTGTCCGGCTTTTGCTCTATTGATTGCTCCCCATTGACACATTCCTACACCGTGACCGAATCCAGCCCCGGTAAACTCAATTTCGGTTGGGGTAAATCGGTGAATAAACATACTTGATTTTAAATTACCAAACAGTTTTCTTATAACAAGCTCACCTTTTATCTCTGTTGATTTTTTCCCGGAAAAGACTCTGAGGGCAGTGATCCGTCCTGATATGCCTCGCTTGATCACTTCAATTCTGGTTATAGTTCTATTAAATCCAATAGTGGAGAGGTTTCGAGCCAGATCCTTGAGAGATATCGTGGATTTCCAGCGAAATGAAGGATTCCCTTTTTTGCACCAGGCTGACTGTGGTCTGGTAACATGATGAGACCAGAACTTTGGTAATTTTCCAGACAGTAGATCTGAGCGACCACGAAGCGTTTTTTTAGGTATCCCACCCCAGGCATTTTCATTATTTTCCGTGTGACCTCCACAGGAAGAGTGATAAACAGTATCTACAACGGTGGATTGGGTTTCGAAAAGTACAAGTCCTGCAGTTGCTCTACATGCAGCAGACGTTGATGCGTGTAGTTTTCCTCCATAAGCTTGACAATGGACTTTACGGCAAAGGTGAAATGGATCCGTCATATGTCTCGTGCCCATTTTCGCAAGAACTTGACCACGGGCAGCAATTGCCTGTGCCTTCAGGGCCTCCATCGGAGCAGATGGCCACATTTCTGATGGAAGAATACCTTCCAGATAAGTTTCAACAGGAAGTTCATTAATAACCGCAAGTTTTCCATCGCTGTCGAGTGTGACAATTACTGTCCCTGAGACAATAATTGTTTCATTTCCGCTTCTAACAGTCAGTCGACCCGTTTTTCCAGGAAAAAAAGCCAGAGCAGTGGCATATTTCAAGGAAAATGTATTATTAACAGGTCTGGCTGTAAAATGGCCTTCAGGTAGTGTTTTAAGTTTGCTGTGTATATAAGCTCGCTCCCATTTTTTCGAAATGACTTCCAGTTTTTTCCTTGCTTCTTCACGACTTTTAAATGGACCAATACTTGGGAGTGCACGTCTGGTATCTAGCATTTTTCCTTTCATGGCAATAAGATATCCATGCTCAATCATCTTTACTTTATAACTATACTTTTTACTTTCAGACCAATCAGTTAGAGGCATGTCTTCAAGGGCAATCCAGAATTCAATTTCACCCTTTTTTCCGTGAGTCAGTTGCAAAAGAATTTCTTTGTCAACGGATAAACGAATTCCACCGATAGTAGATGTCCCAATTTCAAGCCCTTTTTCCGAGGAAATTCTGACACTGGATATACCCGTAAACAAGCCTATTGAAACAAGAGGAATATTTTTTCCATCAAGAGTAAACTTTTTTTGATAAAGATTTTCAAAAAGAGTATCGGAACCTCTTGCTGAGGGTATGGAAAAAAAGACAATGAATATAAAGATAAAGGAAATCAGTTTTTTCATAAAAACTAAATAACAGGATTTTAAATAAATTGCAAAAATACAGCAACTTAGTCTCTATACTGAAATTCAAAATTTTAGGGTTTTAAAAAAACAGCTCACATCCTGTTATTTGTCAGGCAAATTTCGGGACCACGAACTATTTGGAAATAAAGGTTGATAGAAAATCATCCGGCTTGAATTCTTATTGGACTTTATTCCTTCAGTTTAAACTGATATAGTTCCCCCGGCCATGGACTGAAACTGTGCAAAATGCTTTTCAGATACATTTTTAAATTTACTCAATAAAACCGATCTCGGTTAAAACAGGCGTGTTGAATTTTTGCTGATATAATTGAATTTCACGATGGTCGTAATTTATTTTATATTCTTTAAACCCGAAAGCAGTCTAATTGATTCGGCACTAAAAAAAGTGTCACTGGGGAAATCATGAAAAATTCAGAGATTATTGCAGTAATGGATCTGGGGGGGCAGTACGCTCATTTGATCGCAGCCAAATTAAGATCCTTAGGATATTATTCAGAAATATGTGATCCGGAAGATGATATTACTGAAGAATATGCAGGAATAATTCTGAGTGGAAGTCCCGCCCTCTCCAGTTCAGATGAGGATGAGGGACCACTATTTCAACTTCTCGAAAGAAATGTACCCATACTCGGTTTCTGTTTTGGTCATCAGGAAATTGCCAAGCACTATGGCGGTAGGGTTATTCATGGACTGGAAGAGTTTGGTCCGGCCGTATTAAGAATAAAAGGAAAAAGTCCCATTTTTCATGGTATTCCTGAAGAGAGCATTGTCTTCATGAGCCACGGGGATACTGTGGTCGAGATATCGGATGAATTTTCCGAAATTGGTGAGAGTTACTACGGAAATTCTCCTGTTCATCGATTTGCTGCTATTGCCTGGGAAGAAAAGAAACGATATGGATTCCAATTTCATCCCGAAGTTGATGACTCAATTTTCGGTGAAAAAATGCTGGATAATTTTGCTTCCCTTATCTGTAACCTAAAACCCGAATGGAAAACTGAAAACTATTTTCCTCGAAAAATTAATGATATAAGACAAAAAACTGGTGATAAATCTGTTTTTGCACTTGTAAGTGGCGGTGTTGATTCCACTGTTTTAGGAAAACTTTTAATAGAGGCTCTGGGCCCGGGTAAAGTTCACATGCTTCATGTGGATACCGGCTTCATGAGAAAGTTTGAATCCGAGTCTGTCTGTAAATATTTTAGTCAAGAAGCAGGAAAAAATTTTCATTTTCGTGATGCAACAATTGAATTCACTGAAGCACTTGTAAGTATTGTAAATCCTGAGGAAAAAAGAAGGATCATTGGAGAGCTTTTTGTAAAAATATGTCAGGAAGAGATGGAAAATCTTAACGTAAAAGATGCTCTTTTAGCACAGGGTACCATTTATCCTGACACCGTTGAAAGTGGTGGACCGAAAAGAGCCAGAGTAATCAAGACTCATCACAATCGAGTTCCTATGATGGAAGAAATGATTAAGAGCGGTCTTGTAATTGAGCCTCTGGCAGATCTTTATAAAAAAGAAGTGCGAGAATTAGGTGTATTTATGGGTATTCCAGAGGATATGGTATACCGACACCCATTTCCCGGCCCCGGTCTGGCTGTAAGGTTGCTGGCATCTGAAGGAAAAGTTGATTGTGAGAATATGGTCCTGATTGAGGAACAGTTAAATAGTTTGCTTGAAGATGGTGAAGCAATTTGTCCTGGGATTCTTTCGGTGGGTGTTAAAGGTGATTTAAGAAGTTTTGAATATGCTGTTCTTTTGAAAAATGTTACTGACGAGAAAAAACTCAAGTCAAAAGTACCCGAATTTGTTAAAAGAGTAAGACAAATAAATCGGATTGTTATAAATAAAGGAAGAGATTTCAAAACAGTCCGTGTGCGTGAGGCAAAAATGATAAGTAGACGGATTGAATCCCTTCGTGAAGTTGATTATCTGGTTCAATCTACTCTTGATGAAATGAATCTGACGGGAAATGTCTGGCAGTTTCCTGTTGCTTTAGCCGGTGTAACCGTTGATGGTAAAGATACGGAACTAGTTATTTTAAGACCTGTAATGACAGTCCGAGCAATGACTGCGACAGTGCCGGATCTTCCAGAAGTTTTTTATTCAACTGTCAGGGATAAGATAAGCATTCTGGATCCGGATTTTATTATATGTCTGGATTTGACAACTAAACCTCCGGGGACAATTGAGTGGGAATAAAATGGCTTCTTTTGTTTCTAAATTTCTGAAAAAAGCTCAAAACAATCCTTGGCTTTTTTTAATTATTTTTATTGTAATAACATCCATTGGTGCTTTTTTTACAACTAGACTCGGGCTCAATACTAATCTTAATAAGCTTCTGCCGGAAAAAAACCTGTCCGTAAAGACTGCGAGAGAGGCAGGAAAACGGGTTGGAAGCACGGATTTTCTTATTATAGCTATTGAGGGTTCCGATCCACTTCTTAATAAGCAGGTTGCCGATGAAACGGCAAGCTTAATGAAGAGGAATATGCCACAACTCAGTGAAGTGGTTGTAAAATTGGACTTGGAATTTTTCAAGCGTAACGGATTGTTATGGTATGATTTAGTAAGACTAAAAAAAATAGATAAACAACTTAAAAAAGTACTTGGCAGGGAAAAACTTAAAAGCATGGGGCTTTTAGTTACCGGAGACGCAAAGGACCCGGAAACGGAGAAACTGGAGAAACTTATTCGGGACGGTAAATCCGGTGGTGTTATGCCTTCAGATTTAAAAGATACCCCGTCCAGACCCCATGAACTTGAGGGTTATCTTGCAAGTGCAGATGGTAAAATTCTTGCGGTTATTGGGAAACCTCATGCAATTTCAGTTGATATGAAGCTTGCTGCTAATTTAGTAAAAGATGCTCAAAAGATTATTGATGCTGTAAAGAAAAAGCATGAGGGGGCTGATTTAAAAATTGAAGTTGGCGGTGGATATAAAAACCGTGTAAGGGAATATAACTCCATTCTTAAGGATGTCGCCTCTTCCTTTGCCGCCAGTTTTGCACTTGTAGCACTTATTGTAATAATATTTTTCAGATCTTTTCGTCCACTACCCCTTATTTTTATACCACTATTATCTGGAATTCTTATTACTTTAGGTATTACAAGCCTGACTGGAATGAAGCAACTGAACATTATTACAGTGTTTATCGGAGGAGTTCTTCTTGGTATGGGCATAGACTTTGGAGTTTATTTGTGTGCTAGATATCTGGAAGAAAGAAAGGGTGGGCGAGATGTTTTTGATGCCCTGGAGATTACTCTTTTAAAAACCGGAGGACCTCTTGTTACGGCCGCAGGGACTACAGCTGCCGCACTTTTCTTGCTTTACTTCAGTTCTTTCAGGGGATTCTGGGAATTCGGTTTACTTGCTGGTGGTGGTATTATAATAACTCTGCTTGTTTTTTTCTTTTTCTTTCCCATAGGTGCAATTATTTCCGAAAAGATACTTCCTGTAGTACCCGTAGATAAAAAAGAAGAACCAGAATATATTCAAAAATTTCCTGTTAAATCCGTTGTTTTAATATCAATAGGACTTGTTTTTACAATAATAATTGTTTTTGCCGGTCTTCGACATCTGGAATTTGAAACTAACTTTCGGCGTCTTTCAGGCAAAGGAGCATCAACGACAATCAAATACGGTAAAGCCATGGGAGATAACGCATCTCCAACTATAATGCTGTGCGAAACAAGATCCGATTGTGATATTGCTGCTTCATATTTTAAAAAAATTCTTTCTGAACCACTTCCAGATCCGGATTTACGGGATTATCTGGCATTGCCAATGTTTATTCCTGAGAACCAGAAAGAAAAATTAGAAGTTATCAGGAATACGGGAAAACAGATACAATCAGCTCATTCCTGGGCAGATGATAAAATGAAGGAAAAACTCCAGAAATGGATCAAATATATTCCAGAAAAGGAAGTTGAAGAGAAACACTTGCCTCCCTGGATACTATCACGATTCAAAGAAAAGAATGGAGATTTTGGAAAATTTATATATCTATATCCAGCCCGTGAAACATGGAATGCCCATGAGAGCCGATTGTTTAAAAAGAAATATCAGGTTCTGGATGTTAAAAAGCTTTCAGGTGGTTCAGAGAAGTCCGGAAAAGTGCGTGCTTCTGGGAGTTCTTTTATCCTGGTGGATATTATTGATGCGGTTAAAAAAGAAGGCACAATGATATTTTTTCTTGCCCTCGGCATGGTTTTTCTCTTTCTTCTCTTTGATTTTCGTTCTTTTACAAGTGCCTGCATTGTTAGTTTTCCATTGATTATCGCTCTTTTATGGCTTGCTTCAGTTCTGCCCCTTCTCGGGCAGAAATTGGGTCTTTATAATATGGTTGTACTATCAACTATTATTGGGACCGGGATTGATTCTTCCGTGCATCTTTACCATGCTTTAACTGAGGATGGTGTCAATATTTACATTGCACTAAAGCGTGCGGTAACAGCCGCCGCAGTCGCCTCTCTGACCACCATGGCGGGATTCAGTGGCATGATGATGGCCACCCATGGTGGACTTGGATCTATAGGAAGACTTGCTACAATTGGAATTTTGTGCACACTTATTAGTGCGGTTATATTCGTTCCGTCAGGATATTTTATTTTAAGATATTATAAGAAAGAAAAATAAATGCCTCAAAATGCTAAATTTCTCAGTGAAGTTGCAGAGTTAATGAAACAATGGAAGTCTGATCTGAAAACATTATCCCGTCAGGATAATTTTATGGAAGTTTTCATCACGGAAAAATGGCTTAAATTTGAGGAAGAATTTGAACAAGTTTTTTCATCTGATTATTTAGCCGTACTTAAGAAAAAACCCGGAAAAACTCCCAGGGCTGTTATTTCCGGGTTAGTATCATTCGTAGAACTGTTTTCATCCTTAAGAAAAGCAATGAATGGTGAAACAAGTCTTGCCCCAAAAGAATATTTTTATAGTTTATTGGCAGAGACTGAGTCATTATTTGAAAAAACAAAAGCAAATTTACTCACATCTGACACCAATATAGATGGAGAAATTCCTATTTCTTCATCAGATCTTGTTGAAGTTGTTTCTGAAGGCAGGGATATCAGCGTTTCTGAGGATATGGTAGAAGAAGTTTTTGATATTGGAATTGAAAAAATTGGGCGTATGAAGACATCAAAACCGATAGAAATTCCTTCTGGAAAAAAACCTGAAAACAAAAAATACGATAGTGGCCTTCATAAATTAGATCCCGCAAAAGAAGCAGTAATATCTTTAGCTGGGAAGCGAAAATCAAAAGCAATTCCTGCGGAAAAAACTCCTGTTCCAATTGTACGGGTTACGGAAAATTCTTTAGAACCTGCTAATATAAACGAAGACTATCGTTCCAGACTGCTTGATGATCTTCTAAGTATTGATAAAATCGGAACAGCTAGACAAAATATAATAAGTTATCTTTCGAAACTGTATTATGAACTTACAGCAACAAATCAACATGATCTGGCTCGTACAATTTCCGATTTGGACACAGTCATGGAAATTGTATCAGGAGATGAAAATAATCGATCACTTGAAACAGTAATGGTCACAGAAGCTGTTGCAAAGCGACTTGCAACTGAGCTCTCCGAATGCGTGACCATGTCTTCGCCAGGGATTTTGCAGATAAAAGTTGAAGATATTGAGAAGAAAGACACATACCATGGTTCTTTCCGGATAATTAAAATCAATATTTCTTCAAAAAGACGAATCCCCGGTTTTGTTAAGGCCAACCTGGAGTTTCGAATTTTTTATCTACCTTCAATGATTACTGTCGAGGCTGCTACTCAGGGACTTAATAATGTTCCATCACCTTTTACTGATGGAAATGCTGTATTAAGAGTGCCCTGGGATAATGATGGCTATGATTTTGTAAGAGCATTTGTTTTTACTTGTTTTAAATCTGTACTTTTATCCATTCGGTAATAGTGATAAATCACTGATTCTTAAGAAATTTTTCGTGAAAAAGTTTTATGTAGCGGGAAGGGTCCGGGAAATCCAGGTAAAAAGTCATATGGGAGTGCCCCGTTTCTACACAAAGCACTTGATCTCCATTGTTTTGGATAATTTCAAGGGCTGGAATTAGAATATCTGAGGCACTGGAGGCTGTTCCGATAATACTTACTGCACTGCAGGTAGAAGTATCTGAAAAATTAATTTGGTGATGGTTCCAATCGGGGTAAAATGTTGTATCTATAAAAACAAAACCTGAATTTTTACTAAAAACAGTATATTTTGGCGAAATATCAAGAGATTTTAATAATTGAAAAGACTTATCAATGTCTTCAAAAGAAAAAATTCTAATTGTGCCTAAATTTGGTATGGAGGAAATTGCAGTAACACCGTTTGGTGGAGTTGAATCTCTTACTACGGTTTCGTTTCCTCCATAAGTACTTCTTGCATAAATTGCAATATTGCTTCTACGTGCAAATTCGACAGCGTGATAATTGAGTACCTTGGCTCCTCTGTAGGCCATTTCCATCATCTCGTCATAGCCAAGTTCAACTAACCGGAACGGATCTACTAATCTTGGATCCGCAGTATAAACACCATCAACATCACTGTAAATCTCACATGTTGAAGCATTTAGTGCTGCAGCGAGGGCCACCGCTGTAGTGTCTGAACCACCCCGACCCAGCGTTGTTATTTCTTTTTTATATGATACACCCTGGAAGCCTGCTACAATTACAACCTGCCCTTTTTCAAGTTCATCATAAACACGATAAGGACGTACTTCTAGAATTTTAGCATTAAAATGATTATCATTTGTTATAATGCCGCACTGAGATCCCGTGAAAGAGATCGCATTAACACCAAGATCCTTTATAGCCATTGCCAGTAACGCCATAGAAATACGTTCTCCCGCAGTAAGCAGCATGTCCAGTTCTCTTTTATGCGGATTTGGTGATATTTCTCCGGCCATTTTCATAAGTTGGTCGGTAGTTTTCCCTTGTGCACTTACAACAGCTACCACACGATCACCAGCGTTATGCCTGTTCGCAATTTTTTGAGCAACAAAGCGCACTTTTTCTGTATCTGCAAGTGATGATCCCCCAAACTTCATTACCACAGTATTTATTGACATTACTTTATTATACCTGCTTTATATGCCAGTTCAGCGTTCTGGACGCTTCCCCCGGCGGCCCCACGGATAACGTTATTTACAAGAAGTTTAAATGATAAAGTACGATTTTTTATTTTAACACTACCTATACTCACGGACATACCACGTCCAGCCATTACATCCAACTTAGGTTGAGGCCGCATGGGGTTTGAGTGCAAAATTATAGGTTTATCTGGCGACGATGGAAGTTCTCTAGCAATAAGATCACCACGATATTCTGAGAAACGCGCATATATATCATTAATATCAGGGACTTGACTTAAATCTACAAAAACACTTTCCATATGACCATGAGTTACTGCAACACGGAATGTAGAGGCGTTTACTTCCATGCTATGAGGCATAATTGAGTTTCCAGCAAATTTTCCCAGGATCTTTTTGGTTTCTCTTTCAATTTTTATCTCTTCATCCTTTATAAAAGGAAGGATGTTATTAACAATATCAAGAGAAGGTACACCAGGATAGCCTGCACCTGACAGGCTCTGATATGTGCTTACAATAACTCTCTCAATTCCAAGATCTGCTATTGGGGCAAGGGAAAGAACGAGGCCTGAGGTAGTACAGTTTGAATTGGCAATAAGAGGAGCCATTCCTTGAGGAACAATATTTATATGTTCGGAGTTGATCTCTGGAATAATAATAGGAACATTTTCACTCATCCGGTGAGGAGATGCATTTGTGAAGACTGCAATTCCGTTAGCTTGAAGCTCAGACTCTATTTCTCCGGCAATTTTGGAAGGAAGAGCAGAAAAAACAATTTTGATACCACGATCAATAATATTCTTAACATCCAATTTTTTTATCGTCAAGGTATTAATATTGTCTGGTATATCCAAAGGAGACATCCAGGGGGAATCATAAACATCACGATCTTTTGAAGCATAAAGAGCATCAATTTCAAACCATGGATGTGCTGAAAGCATTGCTATAAAATTCTGGCCTACATTTCCAGTTGCGCCTAAAACAGCGGATTTTATTTTCATGGAACACCTTTAATTATTTCAGAAAAAGGTAAAGAAGAATTGTTATACTTAGTGTAGAAATAATAATAAAAAAGATAAGCGCCCGATCTTTCCAGATATCAGAAGTAGCGCTGGGAGGTACTGGGGGTGGTAGCATTTCAACTTTTATGGTTTTTTCAGATTCTTCCCTGACTCTTCGTGGTTTTCTTGAAAAAGTAATTGATTCTGATGACGTAGGACGAGGAGGTAACGGAAAATCAGGTTCTTCGGTGGTTATGGATGGTTCTTCTGAAATGAAAGGTTCATCAGGAACTTGAGTAGTGTGAACTACGCCTTCCCGGTAATCGTCATCCATTGCGGATTCAGCGCCGATAGAAACAGGTTTGCGTTTTGGTGGAGGAAGCTTCAGACCTCCAGACGAGACAACAGGGGCTTCAGATGTCTCAGATTTTTGTGCAGAAATAACAGGCAGAATAAATCCGCAAGTGAGACACTTTTTTCTTTTCAGTGCTGTATGATTAAGTTCAATTCCACATCCGGGACAGCGCAAGACATCTTACTCCCTAAACTCCGACAAACAGGCGGTTTCCGAAGTTTCGATCAATGCGGGCATTGAAAATTTTAAGTGCTGCTTTTTCAATATCATACTCAGCTCTGTAATAGGTAAATTTACGCTCAATCGTATCAAATACAGTGTAGGCAGCTCGGTTATCATAATCTCTAGGTTGACCCGTAGACCCTACTCCAATAATGTACTTCATTCCAGGGCGGATCACAAAATCCTGCGAAATTACTTCATGTACATCATCTTTTTCGAGAGCGAAAGCTCGGCAGAGATGGCTGTGACCAATGAAATTCACATCTTTAAGTTCATCAAAATGTGGAAGTAGTTTATATGCTTGTTCCATACTGAAGACATAATCAAAGTTTTCAGGAATAACTGGCGCTCCATGGCTGAATCCTATAGAGACACCGTCAATATCCATGGTTTCTGTATATTTGATACTTTTTAACCAGTCCATGTTTTCTTTAGAAATGGCATTTGAATGGAGATCCAGTACAAATCTACATGCTTCATAATAATAAGCATATTCCATTCTGCCTGCAACGGCAGCGTCATGATTTCCCAAAACAGAAAACTTGACTAAGGGTCTCACGATATTGCAGCATTCATCGGGACTTGCCCCGTAGCCGACGACATCTCCAAGACAGATAAAATCATCAATGTCAAGATGTTTATAGGCTTCCATAACAATGGTTAAAGCCTCCAGATTTGCGTGAACGTCACTGAAAATCCCAATTTTCATAAGTATAATTCCAAATTAATATTAGAAACGCGTTCCAAAAGAAATTCCACCTGCTCCTGGAGAAACCCAAGGGAATACAGTAACATTTCCACTATTTCCTGGATTGTCCTGAACAGTACCTTCGGCGCTGCCTGAAGTTGATAAATACCCCTTGTACAGGAAGTAAGTAGAAATTACTCCTATTGCTATTCCTGCACCGAATAAGATATTTGTTGTGGTTGCCATACTTTTTCCACTGTCACAAATATCCTTCATTTCTGGTGTTGGATTTTTACATACATCAGACTGCCCTGCATAGAGAGAAGGATTTTTCTCAAGCTCGGCGTTTTTGTCATCTTCATATTTAAGTACCTGCATGCCTGTGTATGTACCAGCGGCCATGAGAACAACTGCAGTGCCGGCTGTGCCCCAGAACGCCCATCGCCAATAATTAGGTTTTTTCCCGGGTTTTGCTGGTTCTTCTTTTACGGGAGGTTTATTGTCAGTAATTTTTACAGCATCAGGTTTTTTATCGACAGGCTTGTTATCAACTTTTACCGGAGGTGTGACATTGTCGATTTTGCCAGAAAATTTAATCTGAAGAGAAATCTCCTGTCCCGGTTTAGCTGTAATTTTCTGAATCCATGTTTTTCCGGATTTGGAAACAGCTTTAATTTCATGAGTTCCTGGAGTCAGTTGGGGGATTAAATTTTCGCCGGGCATAGTTTGAAAAACGAGTTGTCCGTTTATGTAGATACTAACTCCACCCTCAGGGCTCATTATTTTTACTTTTGCCGGGTTTCCTGCGAAATATCCCTGCCACATTTTTTTAATTTCACTACTGAATTTTGAATCTGAAGCTTTGGGAGATATGATGGTGTTGAAATATTTCATTGCTCCATCAGCAAAGAAGAAAAGTGTAATCTTGGCTTTTGTTTTTTGCTTTGATACTTTTCCCGTTACAATTATTTGTGTTTTTAATTCTTTACGAATTTTTTCCAGACACTTCTGGTCTTTTTCTTCTTCACAGTGAAGAAGTTTCATTTCTTCAAGTTCACGAGGGGTCTGAGCAGTCACTTTGGATTCGCTTTTAGCAAAACCATTAAGAATCCCTGTTACTTTCTTTGCCACTTTTTCCAGTCCAGGATCTGATTCAAGTCCTAAAACGGTAAGTGTTTTTTTCTGGGCAGCTGCAGGAAAAACAAGTGATATAGTGAAAATAAATGTTAACAGAGTACGAAACATGACAACTCCTCTGAATTAAAAGAATAATGGAATCCATATAAAAAAACGGAGAAATATACCCGCAGATTCCATTCGGGACGTCAACTAACTTAATATACACAACATGATAATGTTTACAACTTAATCATTGATCAGTGTACGGGATTTTTGAAAAAAAATTGGGGAAAAATCTTCAGGGAAGGAATTAATCAGCGGGGCGGTAGTCAGCTTTGCAAACGCCAAGGTCGCAGAACTCACCATAACCACACTGACCGTCAGTAGTACAGGTGTCATGGCAGTAAGTATTTATGCACACCTGACTGGATTCGCACTGGTGTGAAAACACACATTCCGGAGAAACGGGAGCAGGATCATCAATGCATACGCCTTCTGAGCAGATCTGACCGGTAGGACAAAGAGGATCATTTATATCGCAAGTAAGGGCGCATTTCTGATCAACGGAACAGACTTTGGAGCCACAATCATCATTTGAATCACAGAATACTTTTGAATCGCCGCAAACTGGATTATCTTCGGGAACACATCGGCCACAGGAGGCACAAACGTAACCTTCCTGACATTCATCGTCACTCTGACATCCGGGTACACATGTGAGATAACCCAGAGTTTCACTCATTTCACAGATTGTCCCATTGCCACAGTCTTCATCAGTGGCGCAGCGGATTTCCGGGTTTTCAACAGGACCACAATACCCTTCAGGTAGGCAGTTTTCTCCAAGGTTGCAGTCTGCATCAAAACTACACATAGTGGCACAGCCGAATTCGGTGCATATTTCATTTGCCCCACAAGTTACTTCGTCATTGCACTGTGGATTTTCGATTGGCCAACAGTAATCACCATCGCAACCGTAACAACCGGAATCGTCACAGTATCCGCATCGATCACCGTCTTTGGGATGGCAGGCAGTTATGAATAAAACAGAGAACAGAGAAGCGAGTATGAATAATTTGCGTGTCATGTTAAAACCTCCAGACAAAAGTTACGCCGCTATTGAGCAAGATATGTGCCATAAAAAAGCAGTCTTCGCACGGCGGTGTTGAAGTGATTTTAGCATAAAAAATCCCTCCACATGATAAATATTAGTAGTTCGGAAATTAAATCCAACGAAAAATTGTTAAAAAATAATCACACTCCATGTGTTTTTTCTGTACTTGGAAATTCACATGCGATAAATCAGCAGATCATGATCAGGATTTTTATTATTTTATTATTATTAGTAAGTTCGTGTTCGAATCCCGATGCGGGGAAAACAATTAAAAAAGCCACTAAGTTAATATCATCCGGAAAAAGGAAGGCGGGCTGTAATGAAATTTACAGATTATCCCCAAGGCATATTGCTTCCTGGCCAGAGATAACCTCGTTGTCTTACCTCCGGATATTGTCGATGTGCCGCTACCAGTTGGGGCATGACAGCGTTCAAGATATTTCAAAACTGAGCGAACCATGGAAATCCTACTACCAAGCTCTGATTTATTTTAAGGCAGGGATTGATATAGATAAATCTGTAAAAATATTAAACAAATTGATAATTAAAAACGGAAGTAATCCGGAGTTTATATACAGGTTAGGACTTCTTCTAATGCTTGATGAGCAGTATGAAAAGGCATGCCCCCTATTGGAACAGGCATATAATAAAACTCCTGAAATAAACTATACTATTTCTCTTGCAAGATGCTGGCTTGGGTGGGGAAAAATTAACAAGTTGCACCCTCTATTATCGGGAATTTTAAAGGAGGGTGTAACACATGACCAAATTAAAGCTGGTACAAAAATTCTGGAAACTGCTCGAAGTTACAAGCAAATAATCAATAAAGAAATTATGACCGCCCTCAAAAATACAAGATCTTCCCTGAAAGCAGGAAATTCTGGTAAAGCACTTGATTTTTTGGAACAAACGGCTAAAAAATATCCTGGATATGCGGTAATTCACTACCTCATGGCTGTTATTCATCTCAGGCTTGGAAACAGGTCAGGATCTGTTGTTGAGTTGGATCGTGCCCTGAAAATAGATCCGACGGATCCCGATGTTCATTATCTGCTGGGTTTTCTTTTTAGACAAACCATGCAGTACAGTAGAGCCCTTGCTCATCTTAATATGTCTGTAAAGTTTAACCCATTTAATATTAAAGCTCACGCAATGATAAAGGAAATATATACAATTGCTGAAAATTACCGCGCAGCTTCAGAAATTCAGCGCAGGATAATTATCCTTAACGGAGAAAAAGGAATTGCAGATCTGCTTACAGAGCTTGGGCAGTACGAGGAAAAATCGGGAGATCTCGATTCATCCCTGGAAACTCATTTAAAAGTTTTAAAAAAGCAAGGTGATGATGCTGGATATATGTCACTGATTTCTATTGCAAGGATATATATTAAGCTTTCAATGAAATATCCTGAAAAATCAATTGTTTATAGGAAAAAAGCAAGAAAATATGCTGATCGGGCTTATGCTGTCAGGCCCGTCGATCCGGAAGTTAACGCTATCCGAAAAGAACTTGGAATTGAGAAAGATTCTAAATCCGATTTTGAAAAGAAAATGAAAATTAGTGGTGCAACCAGAGTTGAAGAAAACTGAGACGAAAAATTAAATACACAAATGGAAAACTGGATTTTCCACTGATTCAAGTGTAAACTCGGTTCGTAAATTTTATTTTAGACCTTTTCGTATTTTGTATTGTGTTTGTATTGTGGTGTTATTCTCTAAAAAAATAATAAGACCATTAAATTATTTAGCTACTGTCCTGAAATACGATCTTTTCAAGGTTACACCAAATTTGGACACAGGACATGAAGAATGAAGACCTTGAAATTATTGTAGTGTTCTGAATAGCATGTTTTCGTAAACATGCTCAATTTTGATAAAAATTGAATTTCAGGACACGAACTATTTAGTTACTGTCCTGAAATACAAGAAATCAAATTTTTCGTCAGTTTTTTATTCAGAACAGTAACCGCAAGGTATTGTAAATATTACTAGTGGCCTGTTAGAAATTTTAATTAATTTCTTCGCGAAGCGAATTACAGGACACGAACTATTTAAATGTTCTTATTAGCTAATTTTCGTAAAACATGCTCAATTTTGATAAAAATTGAAATTCAGAACACGAACTAATTAACGGAGAAAAAATGTTGTTCAGAAATATTTTACTATTAGTTTTTGCACTTACACTCTTTGTGAGTTCTTGCGACGATGATTCCATAAAATGCAAGAACGACCCTACTTTTCCTACCCATTCTTTGACAATTAGATGGTTTATCAATGGGAAAACTCCTGATGGTAATTACAGTTTTGATACATGTGGCGATATTGATGCCTCGAAAGTTAAGATTACAATCAGCGGTCCTGAAGAATTCCTGTTGGAAGATGAGTTTATATGTAATAGTTGGACAACACTTTACAGAGATAATTACTGCGAACAATTTCCAGACGGTTTATATACGGTGACAGCTGTTGTTTTAGCTTCAAATGGTATGGAAATTTCTACTGTTCTTTCAGAAACTCTACCTTTGTCTCATGTTATGACAGAGACAGTTTTTGATTTTGATTTTACAATGGATACTCTTCCTGATAATCTCACAGGGACACTTTATCTTGATCCCTTATGGGAAAATATGACCTGTACTCAAGCAGACCCGCCGGTTACAAATATTGATTTGGCATTTTTCAGTGAAGGAACTCTTGTTGAAACACTTGATTATTCAGGACCGTGTCAATCAGAAATCAATCTTCATGATTATCCCGCTGGAGATTATGAATTGCGTGTGTTGGGTTATGATAATGATACGCCTGCATATTGTGGAAGTTTTGATATAAAGGTAGGAATTGGGCTTAATACACCTGTAGACATCAATGTTTCCAAAGATGCGACGGGTTGTGCTCAATTTAATATGGTTGACTGAACATGCAAAAACTTTTTACTGGTATTCAAATTTTATTTTTAATTTCGTTGGTTTCTTGTAATGATGTTAACCGTAAAAAAAGTCTTGAAGGTCTTGAAGCTGGGGTTCTGCAGTTTTATTCTCAATCAAAGTGGGGCAGAGGAAATCTTGCAAAAGAGTATGTTGTTCCTGCCCTCAGGATTAAATTTTTAGATGATCTTGACCTGTTGATGAAAAAAGTAAAAGTCAGTGAAATAGATATTGTCAGGATAACACCCATCGACAACAACAAAAAAGCTGTAGTTAGGGTGAGGATCACATGGATTCCTGATGGAGAAGGGATCGTCAGGGAAACTCTGGTTGAAGATACATGGATAAATGTTAAGAATTTGTGGTTGAGGGAGAAAAGTAAAATAATTGACGGAAAACCTCTCCCATATATTTTCAAATAGTATTTCCAAATTCTTCGGACGGTGAACGGTCTGAGTAACCCCAATAAACGAATTTGAATTTTTTTTTCGCCTCTTCCGTATGTAAACTCAAGGAGTGTTGACATGAATAAAATATTTACTATTTTAGCAATTACAATCATAAGTACTAATGCTTATTCACAGAAAAAAACAGAAGATACTACAGGATACAATCTGGCTGATGCTCAATTAGTTTGTTTGAAGATACAGGCATACTATAATAAAATAAAGACTTTTAAAAGTAATTTCCGTCAGGTTTTTACAAAACGTTTTCATGGAGATCAGAAACCGGAAAGCGGCGTGCTTTATATAACAAAACCTGGAAAAATGACCTGGGAATACACAACTCCAGAAAAGAAATTTTTTATCGTTGACGGAAAAAAAGCCTGGGTTTATGAGCCGCTTAACAAGCAGGCGTTATGGAAAAATATTTCAGATAGTGGTCTTCCAGCTCCAGTAAAATTTTTATGGGGGAAAGGAAATCTCATTGCTGAATTTAATGTTAAAATTATAAAAAATTCTAAATTTGCCGGAAAAAATGAAACAGTCCTTAAGCTTGTCCCTAAAAAACGATCTCCACATTACAAAAGTGTATTATTTGTCACCGATTCCTCCGGTGCTGTTAAACAAAGTATTGTTTATGATCATGAGGGTAACAGAAACCGCATTTATTTCAGTTCAATAGTTCTGGATAAGACTATTCCGGAGAGCACATATATTTTTAAAGCGCCTAAAGGTGTGATGGTTATGGAAGCTGGAACCGAAAAGAAAGCTAATAAATAGTCACTGTCCTGAAATACAATTTTTTCAAACTTTTCGCCGATTTTTGGCTCAGGACAGTGACCGCAAGGTATTGAATTTACTGGTAGTGGCCTGTTAGGATTTTTAATAAAATCCTTCGCAAAGCGAATTACAGGACACGAACTAAATAGTTACTGTCCTGAAATAGCCTGAAATAGGGTGAATTTGCCAAATCGGGCTTTTTTTCTGAATTAGTTCGCTCATGCACATTGTTTTCGCAACTACATTACGCATTTTATTGAAATTTTTACAGTTTTTAAATACACCAATCCGTCTTTCCCCCATTTTTCTGCATTTTTTACCTTCTAAACAAATTAAATTAGCAACTTTGAAAGTTTAATAATATT
>JAHJMN010000104.1 GCA_018821305.1 Myxococcota bacterium | reverse complement strand
CTGTCCTGAAATACCCAAAATCAAATTTTTCGCCGATTTTTTGTTCAGGACAGTAACCGCAAGGTGTTGAAAATATTACTAGTGGCCGGATAGAATTTTTAATAAAATTCTTCGCGAAGCGAATTTCCGGACACGAACTAAATAATCCTTAATTCATTTTCAATACTTCGTCTCATTCACGCTCCATAAAATATCGTTTTTACAAACATACTTTAGTGTAAAAACATCAAGAATACAAACAAACTATTTCGATTTTAAATCAAAAAATCAAATGTTCACTTTTTGACCGCTTGCAGAATAAAAGGATCGAAATATGGAAATTGAAAGAAAATTATGTTTCTTTTAATTATTAATTGATATTGGTTGTTTAACCACTGTTCCTGAACCTGTTTTCCTGACTTCCTGAATACCTGTTAAAAAAAATCAGGTATTCAGGTAAACAGTAGCAGCAACAGGAAAATCAGGGGCTCACTCCTGAAGCTTTATTTTAAAATAAACCACAATCGTATTACTCCGCAAGCGGTCTACTCTCGAGCCCTTTACTCATGAAGCGTTCAGTTTTTTTTAGTACAATGAGTTACCGCGGTTGTCGGTGATTATGAAGGCGGGGAGATTTTTTACCTGGATTTTCCGGATTGCTTCCATTCCGAGGTCTTCGAAGTCAATGATTTCGCTGTGGACTATGTTTTCTTTTGCCAGCAGTGATGCGGCACCACCGATGGTACCCAGGTAAAAGCCATTATAGCGCGCACACGATTTTGCCACGGAAGGTGAACGGTTTCCTTTTGCCAGGGTAATTCGGGAAAAGCCAAGGGACATGAAGGTTTCAAGGTACTCATCCATTCGCTGGGCTGTTGTCGGACCAAAAGACCCGATAGGCATTCCCGCTGGAGTCTTTGCAGGACCGGCATAGTAAACTGGATAGCGTTTGAAGTAGTCAGGCAGTGGGTTTCCTGCTTTCAGCATTTCGAAAAGCCTTGCGTGAGCGATATCCCTCGCGACGATCATTGTTCCGGACAGATGAACAAGTGACCCGGCGGCGAGTCCGTCTAATTTTCCTGCCGTTTTTTCAATATCATCTGTTATTTCAATTTCCACCGGTGTAAAACTGTTTTCAACCTGCAGGAGATACTTTTCGGGCTCGGTTTCGAGTTCTTCCAGCCAGACACCATCAGCATCAATTCGGCCCAGAATATTCCGATGGGCAGAACAGGAAACGCCAATGGAAACGGGGCAACTTCCTGCATGGCGCGGAAGCCTTATAACCCTGGCATCCATGGCGAGATATTTCCCACCAAATTGAGCACCGAGACCACTTTCCTGTGCGATTTCCATGACAATTTCTTCCCATTTCTGGTCCCGGAAAACGCCATTTTCACTGGGTTTTGAGGAGATGTGATCACATGCGTGGGCTGTGGCGAGTTTTAAAGTTTTAAGATTTGCTTCGGGGCTCGTGCCACCGATAACAACTGCAAGATGGTAGGGCGGACATGCGGCAACGCCCAGAGATGAAATTTTTTCCCCGAGGAGATTTTTAAGGGCATCTTCACGCAAAAGGGCTTTTGAAGCTTGAATGAGTGTTGTTTTGTTTGAACTTCCCCCACCCTTTGCAATAAACAAAAAGCGGTAGGAATCACCGGAATCATGAATGATTTCTACCTGTCCCGGCAGATTATTTTTGGAATTGTGTTCATCAGTCATGGAGTCCGGGATTATCTGACTGTAGCGCAGATTGTAAGTTGAGTAAGCACTTTTAATTCCATCGGAAATTGCAGATTCGTCAGTACCATCTGTAATTATATTACTTCCTCGAAGTGCCACAACTGTTGCTGTGCCTGTATCCTGACAAAGGGGAAGCTCACCTGATGCACTTATCACGGCATTTTTAAGAAGAGCTGCGGCAACATAGCGGTCATTGTCAGAAGCCTCAGGATCTTCAATAATATTCTTCCAGCCTTCCAGATGGGAGGACCGGAGGTAAAAAGCCGCATCATGAAAGGCTTCCGAAGCCAACTTTATGATGGCGAGTGGATCTAAAGCGTAAAAAATCCGACCTTCCATAGACACTCGTTTCACGCCATCTTTAGAAATCAGACGATATTTTTCCGTTCCATTTGAGAATCTGTCAATAAACATTATTTACTCCTGCACGTATGCGATATCTTCAAGACCTGCGGTTTCGCGCTTTCCAACAATTCCAACAAGGAGATATTCCCGTGTGAGAGCATCATATATGAAATCTTTCTTCATATGGAAGTTTTCAATCATCCCGCTGGATTTAACATGGGTTCTAGTGCCCGTGCAGTACATCCGCCAATCACCGATGGCGAGCAGATCCTCCCCGGCAGCACTGATGGGGACATTTTTCTCAATTATTTTCTGTACTTTATCTTCCAGTTCACTGATGTCTATGGTCGGTTCATAGGGAAACTTTATTACAAAACCGTGTTTTACATCGCTGTGAAGCATTTTCCGGGTGTAGTTGTACTCATGTTCAAGAATGTAAGAAGTGATATCCTCGGCACTGTGCGACATGAGACGATATTTTATTGTTTTATCCACAACCCGCTTTATATCTGCAGGCCACGGGCCAAAAATTCCGGGCCGTGCAACGATGACCTCTTCACCAATACCAAAAATAATATGTGCATTGAACCCGATACCATCCTGAATAAGATCAAAGTGTTCCACCACTACTCGACGACCGTGCATTATAATTCGTGAAATCGCCTCACAGATATCATATTTCTGATGAAAAGCAAGCTCGTAGCGGGCGTCAATGTGAAATGTATGCCCCGCAAAAAAATCCGAGGAATCAAAGTCATAGATTGGGGTGGGTCTGAGGTTTACGCCATCATCATCGTTAGTAAGTTCGAGACCCGGAAACAATCCTTTGATAAGTGTGGATTTGCCGCTTCCTTCGGATCCTATGATTCCAACAAGCAAATCAGTTGGATACAAGTATCGAGTGGAAAGGTCCCGGGCAAGCATGTATAAGCGCTGTCGACCTCGGGGAGCGTAGTAAGCACTGTATATCAGCGTTTCAAAGTGTGATGAACTGTAAGCATATGGTACCGGTCGCATTTATTACCTTCCATGAAAACATTGAATTCCAACGTGTCCTCTTGCATTTCACAAGCGAAATTGCTTCCTTCAGGTTTTCTCATATTCCGGGGCCTCAAATTCAATTCCCAGAAGTGGTGCGTGCTGCTGAGCTCCGTAAATATCAGTCTCCCCGGGGCTTCCCGACGGAATTCTGCGTTTAAGAGTAAACTTGATGGCATTGGCCGGTTTAAAGTGCACAATCGCAAGTATTTTCGTTTCATCAACATTATATAAACGACAGATAAGTTCCCGGCTTATAATATCCTTTTCACAGAAATATTCAAACCACTGGGGACTTTTAAACATTATATCAAATGTGATTTCAAATGGTCCGGAGTTTTTTGAACGTATAACTCTTGCTACATCAGTAATATTTACAAGCATTATCAGTCTTCCTTTCCAACCTGGAAATAAGTAACAGGAAACATGTCATTTTCCATTTCCATGAGGTGATAAATGGAAAATTCGTAAACTGTGCCCATTGATATATCCGAAGGGCTGAAGGGAAAAGCAAGATTCCCTGCGGTGGAAATCCGTCCTTCATAGCCATAGTGCAGGAGGGTGGAACGACTTACTGAACACAGAGTATCCGCGGCAGCTTTTGTTTCGCCGATAGCTTCAATAATAATTGCAAGTTCATGGCTGGAAACAGACGATGATGGAATCGGCTCCAGTGGCCCCATTACCCCGTTTTTTCCGTATACATGATAATAGACGCTGCCGTTTACATCAGAGCGTTTTGAAATCATACTTTCAACCTGCTCATTGACTTCATTAAGGATACTGTCAATTCGCGAAATCATAATGGGATCGCGACTCCCGGCAATGGATACTGTACGGTATCCGATGGGACGAGCGCCTTCGAGCTTTACATAATATTTTTCTGTCGGCACATGTCGTGTACCCGTTACCCGAACGCGATTTTCATCTATTTGTGTGAAATTGCATCCCGTGAGATCCAGCTCACCACCGGGACCCGGCAGGTGGTAAGGATCTGTTTTCTCATAAAGGGTATGAGCCGCAGTGCTTTCGCAGGTGAACTTTCTTTTGGGATTCAATGGTTCTAAAATGAATCCATCCTCTTCTAAAATACCCAGAGCGCAGTCTGCACCGCTTCCGGGAGTTGCCGCGATAGCAGCGCACTCAAGTATTTTTCCCATATGAAGGGCAAGAGCTTCATCAAACCCTTCCATAACAGCCAGTGCCGCGAAATTAGCTGGATCATATGCGCGACCCGCTAAAACTACCTGTGCGCCACCTTTTAAAGCTTCAATGATGGGCTCCATTCCCATTTGCGCTACAATGTTTGTAGACTGAACCACATGGTCATGAGTAAGTTCGTGAACTCCCGCCAGAGGAATTATTTTCCCGGCATTTAATGCATTTAGTACTCTTTCTTTTGAAATATCTGCCGGAATTACTGCCATTTTGAAAGAAAGTTTATTTTCTTCAGCCAGTTCTTCAATAATTTCGCGACACCAGTCAAGATGGGATTTGGCACCACTTCCCCCCGCCGTTCCAATCACCACAGGAATTGAATTGCTCACACCAGCTTTTATCATGTGAGTGAGATCCCTCTTCACAAATGCTCTGTCTGTAAATGATTTCCCGCTCCCCAGATAGTACGGCCCCGGGTCCGTAGAACCGGCATCTACCGCTATCAGATGAGGTTTTCGCGACATTCCTCTCTCGAAACTTTCCTCGGGAAAACCGTAGCCTAAAATTGCCGTAGCTGATAAAACTCTGAATTCACGTTTATCACTCATTTCACACTCCCATTTCTGAATCGAAGAACCGTTAGGATTCGTTCCATTTCGTTCTTAACTATTGTATATCCCTCATCAAACCCCATTCCCGGTTTTGCAAGCATGCGATCAGAACGGGCTGCTACAGCGAGGTGTACACACATCCTGGCACTTACATCGGTTTCATTACAGGTACCTCCGGTATACGCTTCAACGCCATGTTCTTTACAATATAAAACACTGTCTACAATATTCTGAATTCCCCCAAGATCCGGAGTCTTTATCTGAGCCATATGACATGCTTTTGCGTCGGCGAAGTCTTTAACATCCTCAAAAGTGTTACACCATTCATCGGCTACAATTTTAACATTACTTCCCCTCGCTTCTAAATCCCGGCATATTTTTGCCAGAGCATCAATAGTTGCGTCTTTTTCTTCCATATCGCAGGGGCCTTCAATATACAGGGGAAGCCCATCAGCATCTTTCTCAAGAGAAGCCAGATATTCAGCAATTCGACCGAAATCGCTATTAAATGCAATTCCAACAGTTCCATAAACGTCAAGATGAAGAGCCGGGGCATAATCATCATTTATACGTAATTTTTTTACTCTTGCGGCAAGCCATCGAATATACTCACGAAGTTTCTCACCGTCACGACCCAGTTTTTCATCAATGTTATTAATAAGTCCGTGAGGAATTACATCAACATTTTTTAAAATCATTTTATCAACATTTTCGTATCTATTATCTCCAGTCTGTCCGAAAATTGGAACAGGCTCAGCTATTACCGGCAGATTATATTCTTCACAGATTATTTCCGCTGGGAGGAGATGTCTTGATTTAGCCCGGGCGTCCAGGAGAGCTTGAGAAAGACCATATCGGAGAGCCGTGTGAAGGCGTTTCCCGTTAATCTCCAGGTACATGAAATTTTCCGTCATTTCGCGGAAGGATTTTATTTCACAGCCTTCGAGCATTGGAGCGACATTCTTTTGCATGAAGGCCATATATTCTTCTGCAAGAAAGAGAGGATCCCGACCACCGGCACCGGAGTACTGAACTGCAGCACAATCACCCAGGGCAATTTGCCCATCTTCGAGGAGGAGTTGAACGCTCAATGACTGCCCTGCTTCCCTTATTCGTGAAAACCTTTCAGTTACTGGATTTCCTTCATAGACAAAGCCATCATGCCCCGCTCCTTTCTTGATTGCCCGCTGATCATCAAAAAAGAATGCACTGGTTCCCGGTGTAAAAAACGCTTTAACGATTTTCATTGAATTATTCCTCCCCGCAGGATGATAATCTCTGCGGAATATATTTTAGAAAGCATGATATGTTTACGCAATACATTTTTTCTGTAATGCTTCAGCACCCCGGTTACCTCGGCCGCCCCACAAGTTTTCCTTTGCTTATGGCATAAATATCATCGGTAACCATCTGAAAACAGACTGTTCGCCCTTCGCTTTTCGCCCGGTCATTCAATCGCTGGGCATGAAATGCTTTAATTTCCTCAGCCATGGGGATTTTCCCCCAGTTGTATATCCGGATATAACCTTCGTCATCCCTCATGGGAAGTAATTTGCCGTGATTTACACTTGCAGGAGCAAATGGAACATCTAAAACCCCTGCTTTGATAGCTGCAATACTGCCTTCCTGTGCATCACCCAGACCGAGTTCGTAAATTTTATCCATAATGCAGTTTACTTCAGCTTTTATCAGATCAATTTCCCTTCGGAAAGTTGGACCCACGGGGAGCACCTGCTCTGAAAGCATGTTAATGGCCTGACGGGAAGCAAGCAGGCCCTGAGCATTTGCCTCCTTTGTGGGAATGCCCATGGCTTCATGCGGCGTTTTTACAATGATTTTAGTTGCTTTCGCAAATCGCCCTACTGTAGCACCCCAGGTAATAACCGAAAATGCTTTTGCTTCATCTTCCGGAAATCCACCCATCCACTGATGGAAAACTGTGGAAAGTTCATAATCATTAAATCCTTCCCGTTTGAAGTATTCATCCGCCAGTTCCCGAAGAGCATACATGGCAGCCACGTCCTGAACCAGGTTTCCACCCTGACCATAACCGAGAGTAATACTTTTCACACCCTGGGTCAGTGCCGCGATGCCTTCAATTACAGCTACAGTCAATGCTACAAATGGAGGAACCAGGGTTCCGGTGAGCGGACCAAACGGCTCACGATTTATATGGATTCCATGATCTTCATAAAAGCCGATTAGTCGATCAACCCATCGCCAGTGAGCCATGGATGTCTCAAGGGAAACTTTCTTGGCATAGGGAATATTGTAACTGATGCCACCACCTTCAAAACTTGTAAATCCCCCCGCAAGAGTAATCTCTGCTAAAAGTCTGGCATCGGGAGTTCCGTGACGTACCTGAATTGGGGATTTAACGCTTTCTGTTACTCGGCGACATTCCTCCAGACCATGATTAACTGCGGGAAACCCATTCAGAAGTGAAGTCTTGGCTGCAATACTTTTTGCAATTCCCGTCTGAGCTTCTTCATATCGATTTTGTCTTGTATATGCGTCGATTGTAGTTGGAAGAAGATCAGCCTGGCCTTCTGTTTCCAGATACTGTAAAAGCTTGATGTGTTCATCAACCAGTGCTACACCAGCCCGGGGCTGAAGCAGTGTCTTTTTCTCATCAATGGCTTTCTTCATCCAATGAGCAAAATTTTTCTCAACAGGGATAGTTCCCTGATATTCAAGACCCTTTTCCAGAGAAAGACCTTCTCCTGTGGGCCATGACTTCAGAACCTGCTCTCTTTCACTGAGGAATTCATCCATGGAAATTCTACCTGTTTTCACAATTTAACTCCTTTATCATCTTTTTATTAATGCCTTCAGCGCTGCCTGTTCTACCATCGGAATCTCACCGACGAGAGGAGCAAATAGCGGCCATAAATATTCAGCATCTGTAAATACATCTGGCTTTTCTGGAATAAGGATTTCTTTATCATTTTCAAAACAACCAAATATCTCACGAGCCTGACTCCAGAAATTCTTGTTCGAGAACCGTGCAAGCCAGCCCCCGGTGAGTACCACCTTCGCAATTTTTCTGAGATCCTTCCCCCGTTGAACCCCAACTTTACCATTTGATGTCCAGACCTGTTCAATTCTCCCGGAGTGTCGGGCAACTGAATGCCAGAGCGCACTTACTGCCAAAATCCGGTCGAGGTCACCTTCTGTATGTGTTACAGGAAGAAGTTCTGTATTTTCTAATACATGTTCTGTCCATTCCTTCAACTGTTCCAAGGATGGTAATCCCGTAGCGCTTTTCATTGATTTAACTATTACTTCCCAAAGGGAGCGAGCACTGACCCGCATCCCCAGATCCCCTTCTACGGAACGTTTAATCAAAGGCTCTGTAATACCACGAAGAATCACTGAATCATCAGATTGAGCCGGGCATATAGAATAAACATCTGTCGTAGCTCCCCCCATGTCAATAAGCGTAAAATCACCAAAATCTGGGCATTTTTCATTAATTGTCGTCACAAGATTGAGCATTGCAGAAGGTGTCGGCAGCGGTTTTCTCCCAAATACATCAACCAATTGTAAAAGGCCACGACCCTCAACAATATTATCCAGAAACTCCTGCCGGATAGCCAACTGGCAGGGGACTTCGTTTATTGTTCCAAGGTCCGGCATAAGATTAGGGACTACAGTACATCTTTTTGTTTCCAGCAGTTTTTCGACTTCAGAAGCAATATAACTGTTACCAGCGTAAATTACTGAAGCATCATAAGTGCTTTCGCCTATGATTCTGGCATTGTGGATGACATTTTTCTCGTGCCCTCCGTCAGTTCCACCCGTAAGAAGGATAATGTCTGGTTTTGAGGCAATGATCTCATCCATATGTTGATTCGTTAAAACCCATGGCCAGACTTTTGTTATTCTCCCGCCACTACCCCATGCAGCCAGCCGCCCAAGTTCTACACTGAGATCCGGAACCAGCCCGACTACTGCGATAGCCAATCCCCCCTTAGCTGAAGATGTCCAGAAAACGGGAATGCCAGTATGATTCTTTATGTAATCCTCCCTGGAAACACTGCACAGGTGGGAGGCAACTGAAAGAGCACCATCGGCCAGATTAGCTGTTGTTGTCGGAGTCCTAAAATAACTCTTAAGCTCAGGTTTTCCCCCATCAAGGGACCACAGAGCACCCTTGGTCCATGTAGAGCCCGTATCCAGGCTGATTACACGATCCTTCATAAAGAGAATCCTTTTTCTTTTAGATCAACTCGAAGAATACTGTCGACTGCTTCAAGATCGGCATCAGGGCCAAAAACCCGGTCATAACCCATTTTCCGGAATTTTGATTCAACCTGCTCAAGGGGTGTTTTTCCCACAACAAGGTTTCCCCCTACATATAAAAGAATATCTTCAAGGCCTTTTTCAATGCATTTTTCTCTCAAACCAGCACAATCAATCTCACCATGCCCGTACAGAGAGGAAACCATAATTATTGGAGCTGCGGTTTCGATGGCTGCATTTATGAATTCTTCCTGACTCACCATGACGCCGAGATTGTGAACAGAGTAACCCTTCTCCGTGAAGAAATGCTCGAGAATCTTGTTTCCTACACTGTGGCAGTCGAATCCGATGACTCCGAGTACAATATTAATATTACCCATGACCTTTTATCCTTTTTCCAGACCGCTTCCTGAGTAATACGAGTGCTTAATTTGGGAAATATCATTCAATTTCACAATTGCATTAATTTACTCAGGAAGCGGTCTATAGTTTGTTCGTATCCGGACATTAAATTGTGAGTGAAAAAAACAATTTCTCCAGAAACCCTAAACTACCCGCCTCAATTCGATATTCAAATTTTATAATAACCCCGCCTCGCTGACGAAAACTCCTTATCGAGTTAAGTTGTTCAGTGGAAAGAGTTCCACTTCCGGAAGATGGCACTATAAGTACATCTGCCTTATCAATCAGATCTATGACTTGTTCGCCTGAAGTTACGTTAATACCGGAAATTGAATTATTCGGATGAAATTTTCGAATCCAACCTGTTACAATTTCCTGAAATCGATGGGAGCGGGAAATTATCCCTATCCGCATAGATGAGCGAATAGCACCCAATTGCACGAGGGTCTCAGCCGAGGGAGACACACCAACACTTATAACTCGATCTTTCAAGGAACCTGCAAGAGACGAAACTCGCTCATAATGGCCCATTGTGGTAATTATCAAATCATAATTTTTTAAAATTGTTCGAGGATCGTTCTCTGATTCGAGATCTGTTAATAGCATCTGTAGATGATTTACATGAGACAAAGATGCCAACTGAATGTGGTAAACATCAAGGGCTTCAGGATTACAATCAATAGTAACAACGGAAAAATTCTGAAGGTTTTCAACTCTGGTTGTTACCTCGGAGGAGAAAAGATCACCCATTTCCCTGTGAGAAAATCTTATTTTTTCAAGCTCAAAAATAACCGTACGTATAAGTTTCTGTGCTGTTTCAAGCCTCGTTGAAGACTTTGATTGGCCCCGAACAAAACAGCCTGAACCTCGCCTTACCTCTAGAAATCCCGTTCGTACAAGATTTTCATATGCTTTTTTAACTGTCCCCCGGGAAACACCCAATTGCTCAGCCATCTGACGTTCGGATGGTAATTTAGCAGCGGGTCCAAGGTCCCCGGAAATGATAAACTCCTGAATCTGATGTTCAATTTGAAGAAAAACTGGTTTCTGAAGAAGCGGATCTATAACCGGGTACCGTTCCATGTTTGGTATATACCACTCAACACCCCATAGGTCAATACCAAAAGTGAATTTACAATTACTATATATTTCAAATATATAATCAATGCCATCCGCATAAAAAATAGCAACATGTGGTATATACCAATTTAATGTAAATCTATTAATTTTTCAAAATCCTGTTGATTCTCAATTTTAAAACCCCCGCACTGTGAATTTCAGGACACGAAAAAAATAATATTGATGGGTAAAGTTTGTTTTTCAAATACCGATGTGTAATGAAGTCGGAGAAAATCTCCCGTTATAGCCAGAGTAGTGATTAGTTACTGTCCTGGAATACGGGTTGTCAGTTTAAGTTTCAGGTTTACCTAACATGATTGATGTTAACAAATACAACATTAGACAACTTCTTAATATCCTTAGAGATACTGGTTTAGAAGAGAATACAGAAAAAGAAGTTGAAGAAAAGACTGAAGAAGCGATCATAATTCCAATTCAAACCCTGCGCAAACTCAAATCACAAAAATTCTACTTCGAACCTGAAGAACCGCTCAGTCATGAAAAAAACGAGAAAACTGAATAGAGAAAATCTATGGGGGGCCGTTTGCGGGGACGGGAGTACCGCGATTATTCTGGTCTCCAGTACTGAGTTGCCAGTAATTATTACGACCCCAGCACCAGGGCGCATAGTTGTTGGTGACAATGCAAACGTGATAAGAACTTCCGGCACTGCGAACCGTTCCTGAAAACCCCGAAACCGGCACTGGAGTTTCGCTGCTCATCCAGCTTCCATCTCCAAGTTGGCCGTAAGCATTGCTCCCCCAGCAATTCATCCCACCGGAGTTTAAAAACCCGCAGGTTGATGTGTAACCTGTTAAAAATCCGGAATAAATTGCCATATCATCAATAACTTCTGGTGCGTAACGGGGGTTTCCATCCCCGGTTCCAAGTTGCCCTGAACTGTTACGACCCCAGCACCAGCCTATACCGGCACTATCGATAGCACAGGAGTGAGCAGCACCACAATAGATTGAACCAATATCTGCCATTATTTCTGCTGGGACAGGAACGTCATATTCCATCCCGAGACCATGCCTTCCTTCTTGTCCCATTCCCCAACAATAGGCTATGCCACTGGTATCGACCATACAGTTGTGATAATCACCACAGGCAATGTGATCCGCTGGATTTGGATGCTGAACTTCCTGCAAAGAAGTATAAAATCCACCAAATGAGTTTATTCCAAGTTGACCATTGGAATTATCCCCCATGCAAAACAAGTTACCGCTGGCTACTCTTATGCATACGTGATCCATTCCATTACATACCTGAACTACGTCAAGAATACCACCGTTTATTTTAGTCGGACTTGATGTTTCATCTCCCCAGCACTCCGCATCCCCGGTTGCCAGCACAACACAGGTCCTTGAACCTCTGGAATCAATAGAAAGGGCTTCAGCGGAAACATTTACCCGAATTGGGATAGATGATGAAGGTAACGTTCCCCCATCACCGAGTTGTCCGGCTCCGTTATCTCCCCAACAATATACAGCCCCATCAACAATTGCACAACTGTGGCGCATCCCTGCTGCTATATGGGTTATTCGATGACACCCCCCCAAATCAAACATACAATTGGGTAAACATTCTAGTTGTCCGAACCAGTATCCGGTCTGATCTGCACATGTCTCTGGAATCGTTATTCCATCACAGTCCTCACCGCTTTCCACTGTATTGTTTCCACATGTGGTTAGATTTTCGCAACCAGAGGTATCAATAGTAAAGCAATTGGAACTACAACTGA
The DNA here is from genome assembly GCA_018821305.1 of Myxococcota bacterium. Classification (GTDB taxonomy): domain Bacteria; phylum Myxococcota_A; class Polyangia; order HGW-17; family HGW-17; genus JAHJMN01. The sequence goes on along the minus strand of JAHJMN010000104.1, from coordinate 26,816 downwards.
GGGAACCTGAATCAAAACCATAATTTGAACAGTCACTACCTCCGAAATCTTCTCCATCGCATACTTCGCTTGCCTGTTTAATATGATCACCACATATACCTCCGAGGCAGCCCGATGTGTCATAAGTGCATGATGATGTACATGAAATAGTACCACCATTATAATATCCCAAACTTGTACATGTCTCTCCACCCGTATCCAAATCATCACAATCTTCAGTATTTTCCTTAACACCATTGCCGCAGCCACCAGTGCAGTTATGGTAATTTATAGATCGGCAATCACTGGAACATATCAGTGAACCGCCGGAAAAACCGCTGTTAGAGCAAGTGACCGAACCGAATTCGTTATTGTCACATACTTCATTTGCAGGGGAAAACGGTTGAATTGAATCATCCCCACAGCGACCTCCTGAACACGCCTCTGTATTTAAAGTGCAATTCGAATTACATCCGATTTCACCACCACTGTAATATCCAAGGCTATTACAGGTAACGGACCCGGTATCCGTGCCATCGCATTGCTCACCATCATCCTTTATGCCGTTTCCACAGTTTTCTGTGTTTATACATCCGAAAAGATCAAAGTTACGACAATCTGCAGAGCAGGCCAGAGTTCCAAAAGAGTAACCAAGATTCTCACATGTTTCACCATTCAGTGCCGTTCCATCACAGGTCTCACCACTATCGACAATTCCATTCCCACAGAGCATTTCGCCACAATTGGAAACGTTGAAAGTGCAATTTGACAAACAACTCAGGGTTCCGCCGGAGTAGCCTTGATTTTCACAGTTTGCCTGACCAAGATTTGTACCATCACAACTTTCAATACCTTCAATTATTCCATTTCCGCAATATTCCGGTTCATTTGAGCACTGGGAAGTATCAAATTCACAGCCAGGTGAACATGCTAAAACTCCAGAAGAAAAGCCTTGTGAAACGCAGTCCGCTCCACCCAGATTATCCCCTTCACATTCCTCTGTGGGATCAAGTACCCCATTTCCGCAAGTTTTTGGGCCATCTTTAACGTCAAGAACCAGATTGCAAGCGGAAAAAATATACATACATAAAAAAGAAAGTGTGATTAGTTTCATTGCGACCATCCACTTCTAAGTTCATGTCCTGAAAAAGGATTTAATCAAATTTTCAACTAATTTTTAGCTCAGGACAAGAACTAGTTTTAGTATATAGTGGCAGATTTTTCACTAAAAGCATATACATTTTATAAACTCAAACAAAGAGGGGCAATTTTTAATGAAAGCACAGTGGAATGCGGAAGAAGAGACTACTATTTGCCTTTTTTCGGGGCTACTTTACCGGTTTTTGCGGGCTTTTTGTCAACTTTGGGAGCGTCAACGGGGGCTTTTTTTGCATTTTTGCTGCCTTTTAATTTGGCAACGATTGTTTTTACTACAGCTATTTCAAGATTTACAGATGCTTTAATGAAACTTCCGGAATCCTGAAGAACGAGGTTTTTAAGAATGCCGGCATCAATTCCCATTTTAGTGAGTTCAGCTTTAGCCTGAGGACCATTGAGGAAAAGATTAGCAAATCCGACAGCACCCTTTGCAGCATCAGCATCTTTAACATCGATAATTGCGCTTGCCATCATGTTTTTGTCATTGGATCCAGCGGCAAAGTCGAGGCTGATTGTTTTAAGTTTAGGCATAAGAGCAGTAATTTTTTCATCAGCGGGAATGGGCATGTCGCGCACAACAACTTTTATACAACCGGGGGTTTTGATAGCTGAGAAATAGTCTGCAACATTTCCCGTTCCAATTTTGCCAGCGCCAACTTTAACTTTGTCTCCAGCTTTACCAATTAAAACCAGAACAGAATTTTTACCTGTTTCAATGAGGGTTCCTTTTTCACCGGTTTTTTTGTTTTTGAATTCATAGGCATCTTTACCCTGGAATTTTACTTTTTTAATGTCTTTGCCGTTTTTAACAGCGCATTCAACGAACTTCTTAACTTCAACGTTAAAACCAAGAAGGACAGCTAAATCTTCTTTCGTAAGACCAAAGACATGTACTTTATCCATAATTTCATATGGTTTAGCAACCTTGAGTCCAGCACATTCTGCTGTTTTTTTGAAGTCGTCACCGAGATCCATTTTGATATCGTTTCCGTTATCGGTGAGGTCATTGAAAAGTGGTGATTTTACCATTTTTGCGATGTTGATTTCGGCAGCGAACAGAGGTTTGAATTCCAAATCTGGAAGTTTGGCAAACTCGATTTTACCTGCGTCCACGGGTTTCTTTACTTCAACAGGTTTTACATCGTTCGTTTTAGGTAGCCCGCGAACTACTTTTTTGTCATCGACTTTTTTGTCATCAACTTTTTTACCCTTTGCGTCAGTCTTGGTTGCAGGGGTTTTTACCTTGTCTTTTGAATCAGATTCTTTTTTTTCTTTTTTACCGCAGGAAGCAGCAAAGAAGGAAAGAGCCACAGCAAATACTAAAATTCTTGTTTTCATTTCAATTCTCCTGAACCCGGAATCAACCGGGCAAAAATATGGCGGGAGTGTACTACTTTTCTAAACGCTTGTCAACGTCTGGCATTGGAGCTGTACTATTGTATAAATAATATTTAGTTACTGTCCTGAAATACCGGAAATCAAAATTTTTCGCCTGTTTTTTGCTCTGGACAGTAACCGCAAGGTGTTGAATTTTTGTAGTGGCCTGTTAGGATTTTTAATAAAATCCTTCGCGAAGCGAATTACAGGACATGAACTATTTATTGTGAGTTCAAATTTCTTCAGAAAGAAATCGATTGAATGCGTTGGCATCACGCAGGGGATTGGAGGTTTTGAATACAGCAAAAACTCTTTTTGCTCCGTCACAAGCTTCAAGGATCTTCTCCATATTGATTTCAGAAGTTACATTTTTTGATGCAATATTTTCAATCCGGAGATATCTGAACTCCTCATCATCCTGAATAAAATTCACATCCAGAGGATTTTGAGCAATGAAGATTCCTGTTCCAGCAGTGTCCCGCAGAAGTTTTTCCATATCCCAAAGTCCAGTGGGGGCCCAGATAACCCTTTGCTTCTTCTCAACAAATGGTTTAAAATAATCCATAATTCTTTGGCGATTATCTTCCGTCGGACGAAAACTGACAGGAGTTGGAAATAGAAATGTAATACACTGAAGTATTCCGGCGCTTTTAAACATCGTTTTTGTTATGAAGTCACGTTCAGCACCTTCTTTAAATCCCTGCGCTCCATCCCGCCAGAATCCTGTTCCAGCCTTATTCCAGTCAGGATCCGTAAGAGCAGTTGGTGCGGGCAGAACGAAACGAAACTTCTTACCCATAACCTCCCGCCAATTCACAAGAGTGCCCTTTTTGGGTTTAGTAGTAATAAAAGATTCAACCTCTGCCATTTCACATATATCACCAATTTTTTTGTAATATCTCGGAAAATGGCTAACTCCAGTATGTATTTTCATTTAAAATTCCTTGATTTCCCGTCGGAAACTTAAAAAAGCATTTATTATTTTATAACTGTCGGTTTAACTTTGAGCAAATCCTCTGGCTCAATTATTGATTTTTCGAACAGTGGAACCGCAATCGGATTTCTAGTCGCATCTCGAATCAACAAAAGGGAAGTTGCAGACTTTTCCATTTCATCAGAAATATCCTGAATTGATTTAAAATTACCGATTAAAAGCCCCTTACCCGCAGGTGTATTACAGATCTTGTCCGTTTCCTTACAGTCTTCGGTGAACTTTGTGGTATTGATTTTTACAATTCGGCCTTTACCAATACCATCTTTATCTTCCCCCCACAGTACTATTGTCCTTAAGCCACTGTCAACAGCAATTCTTACAAATTCTTTGAAATTCTTTATATTACTGGCACCAGGCAACACAAGAGTCAAAAACCTCTCACCAGTCAGTGACGCAGCTCTTGCTAGAAGATCCGTCACATGGAAACTGTCGATTCCAATGGCATCAAAAGAACCAGTGGATATTTTACCTCCAGACATTACTGCAGTAAAACCCTCAGGAATTCTATCAAAGTCCGATTTATCACGAAATTTTATACGTTTTCCTTCATTAAGCGCACACTGGAGCGGTTTAAGAGGTCCTTCAAGGCGGAGTTCAAGAATTTCAATAAACTCTTTCTGAAGTTCCCCACACTGTTTTTTTATACGTTGAATATTACAAAAGTCCTTGAGTAGATTGGTACTCTGGGCAAGAATATCCCGACTTAGAGAAATGGCGCAATTCCATGTCGTATCAGTTTTAAACCCGAGTTTTTTGCAAATTGTTCGAAGAAAAGCTTCCTCCCCACCGGAGTTTTCATCCCAGGAATAACCGTAAAATGTTGAAGCACCATGAGCCAAAACAATGTAGCCGGCTTTTTCAACAATGTCGGACTTTTCCGCAAAAGAGCGCAGGTAAATCAAAGCTTGATTTATTTTCCCGAAGGAAATAGACCCTGTTCCTCCATTAACTGTAATAACAACTTCCTTCTCACCTGCGGTAGAACAGGACAATGCAATCATTAAAAGAAGAAAATACCTCATTTACGGCGGTTCTTTCTTCGGCCCGCATTCTTTGATGGCGCTGCTTTTTCGGGTTTTTCTTCAGGATATTCAGGAACTTTACTTTGAGCCGGCACATTCTGTTTGATTGCGATAAAGAGCCAGATGTAACCTGCTAATGCAATGGGAATACTGAGAAGTTGTCCCATAGTTAAAAGTTGATGATCTTTGAGCCCTGTCTGATATTCCTTGAAGAATTCGACAATGAAACGGGCTGTAAAATATAGACTCAGGAATAAAGCGCCCAAAAGCCCCCGGGGACGTTTTTCCCCGAGTTTTCGATCAACACCCCAAAGTACGAGCATAATAAAAGCAGCCATGCCAAATTCATAAAGCTGGGAAGGATGACGAAGTGGAACCTGCTCGCCAATAGCGGTAAGATGCCTGTCCTCATGGCAACGGGGAAAACGCACACCCCAGGACTGATCCGTGATACGACCCACAATTTCAGAATTAAAAAAGTTGCCTAAACGCACAAGTGCGGCACCTAAAGTGGCACTGAAACTGAATCTATCGGCAACTTCCGTGATGGCCATTCCTTTTTTCTTTGCGAAGTAAATGATGGCGACAATTAAACCCAGAGTGGCACCGTGGCTGGCGAGACCACCTTTCCAGAATTTTATTATCTCAACGGGCTGACTGAAATAACTCGCTGGTTCATAAAACAGAACATGACCTAGTCTTGCACCGATAATTACTGCCAGCATACCCGGTATAATAAAGTCACTGACGTCATCTTCTTTCCATCCCACTCGTTCCATCTGCCACTTAAGCAGATAAAAACCACCGAGAAAAACTACAACGAATAAAAGGCCGTAATACCGGAGACTCAAAGGCCCCAGCGCAATAATTTCAGGATTGACATTCCACGTAAAGTTCACTTTTTCCTCCCGGGAATAAAGGATCAACAACAAACCGGATTAAATCCGGAAACCAGAAAGCAGGTATAACCACTGAAAAAATAATGTCAATTATACAGGTGAGCAAAGCATCTTGGTTCGTGTCCTGAGTAAAAGGATCAAAATCTCAAAGTGACTGAAATATTACGTTTTTTAGTAATATGCGTTGATATCGATGTTTACGACCTGCCACTGATGCTGCTTCCTGTTTGCCTGCTTCCCTGTTAAAAATTTCAGGAAATCAGGAACAGGAAAGCAGGGAGTTTCCTGAAAAATTTCTTTAAATCCAAGTACTTTCGTATTACTCAGGAAGCGGTACAGTTCGTGTCCTCTTCCAGTCCGTACCTTCGTTCCCAAATTGTTAGTGTCCTGTAATTCGCTTCGGGCCTCAAAGTTCAATAGTGTCCCGGCGATCGGGACCCATGGAAATTATTGACACTTCAACATCACAACGTTCTTCAATTAACCTTATGTAATCAATAAGTGGCAGCGGAAGTGCGCCACTGGAAAATGACTTCCAACCTTTTAATTTTGTATAAATCGGTTTACAATTTTCAAGACCTATACCCGACGGCGGAAATTCACTGATTTCATGTCCTTCCCCATCAATATAAGAGTCACATATCATAATTTCTTCAAAGTCATTCAGAACGTCGACCTTTGTTAGGGCAATACTTGTCACTCCGGAAAGCCGCACAGCATATCTCAAAGCAACCAAATCAAGCCAGCCACAGCGACGAGGCCGACCGGTGGTGGCACCAAATTCCTTGCCTACGTCACGAATTTTCTCGCCCGTGGCATCGAAAAGTTCCGTTGGAAAAGGCCCCAGCCCTACTCTTGTGGTATATGCTTTTACAATCCCGATTATTTTTTCATCTCCATTGGGACCTACTCCAATGCCAGCGTAAATTCCCCCTGTAACTGTGTTTGAGGATGTAACATACGGAAAAGTGCCGTGAAAAACATCGAGCAAGATACCTTGAGCACCCTCAAAAAGGATTTCAACACCATTTTTCCGTGCATTGAAAACCTCCAGAGATACGTCCGCAAGCATTGGAACCACCCATGCTGCATAATTCATCAGTTCATCGAAAATCATATCTACAGAAACAGTAGAATCCGGGGCAATTGAACCTCTTAAAATCTCAAGATTTTTGCGAAGCATATCCGGATGTGCAAGCATGCCTGCAGTAATTCCAAAGCGACTCGCCCGGGTTTCATAAGCAGGGCCAATACCTCTGAGAGTGCTCCCAACAGGTTTTGAAGAACTTTCTCTCATCTGCTCCAGTTCACTGTGCCATGGTAAAATAATATGAGCTCCGTGAGAAATACCAATAGATTCATTTATATTTCGTCCCAGTGCCTCGGTAAGTCCGGCAATTTCCTTTTCGAGACTGGACAGGCTGATAACCATTCCACTTCCCAAAAGACAGCGTACACCCTCGTGAACAATGCCCGAAGGAATCAAATGCAGTACATACTTGCGACCATCTGTATGAATGGAGTGCCCCGCATTGGCGCCTCCGCAGGCCCGTACAACCATTTGTGCTTTTTCACACAGATAATCAATAACTTTTCCCTTACCTTCATCACCCCATTGAAGTCCCAGCGCGATTATTGTTGTCACGTTCCTGCTCCTTATTGTTGGTTGGGTTCCATTAATCGTTTTTTTGCCATGCAACTGGAAAATACCGTGGGAGATTTCCCTCCCTGAAAATTAGCTAATGCTCTTGATATCACTGATACATCCGCAGGAGGCACTTCACTTTTCATCTGTTTAATGATTGCTGTCATTAAATTTATTGAGTTTAGTAGATTAATATCCCCGGGATTTTTTGCTGACATTGCCTTCCGGCGATCCAGTTCTATTTCCGCTAGCATTCCAACAGCCTCCTGAGCTTTTTTCACGTATTCAGTTCGCTTTTGTGGAAGTGTTTCGGATTGAGCCATCTCAGTCCAGATATTGGCGAGTTTCAAATAAAGTGGCGCAAAAGAATAAAGATTGCCCTTGGCTTTATTGTTTCTGCTTCCCATAACGATTTTTGAGACTGTCTGAAGCTCAAGATCTGCCTCATGGGCATCACAGAATTTTTCAATCATAAATATAGCCCGGATCCGGTGGGTATCGTAATACCATCGATCAAAAGAAATTGATTTTTCAATAGCATGAAGAGCTTTTTTATAATATATCCAGGCTTGTTTGTGGTTTCCCTTTGATTGCTCATGGGCACCAGCACTGTAATAGGCACTTGAAAGTCTGGACCACGCACTTTCAGGGTTTGTATTACGCTTAACACCTTTTTCTGAGGCATTAACCACAAACTCCAGAATCTGTTCTACAGTTTTGTTTTTCCTCGCGGCACTTGGCAATTGAATGAGATTCTGCATCCCATGGCCGGCAATATATGAGTGATAACCCATGGAAGGGCCATCAATCATTATTTTTTCAGCTAAACGGAACATTTCATCGACCTTTAGACTTACTTTATCCATGGAAGAAGCAATAAAATTAGATTTCTGCTTAGCAAAGTTATTTTTTAAAATTGGAAGTGAATTTCTTAATTTCTGCACATAAACAGCAGGGTTCTTCTGAAATTCTCCAGGAGATATGCGAAGAAATCCCGCAAAAACTTTCACCAGTGCTGGATGACGGTTTCCTGCTTCATAAAGTGTGAGCCGCTGCTCAATGTTTTCAAACTCCGTCTCCTTTTTGCGCAATTCGTTCAGTGTACCAAGAAATTGTTTAATTTCCGCCTGATTCTTCAGGTTTTTAGTATTAAGGTAATCTGCCACATGATGAGAATACACGTAGGGCAAAGTAATAACCATGCCCACTAAAGCAAACAATCCAAACACACTCGCTGCCCCGGCGTATTTCAGTGACCATGGCCGCAAATCAACTTCTGAAACTTCATCTCCGTCAATTTCTTCACCAGCCTTCCACATGGCACCTGCAATTCCGACTACAAAAAACACAAAGGCCATAGTGGGCAGTACATCATAGATTGTAAGTGTATGCCCCATATACGCAATTAACGAAAGCATCACTGCATAGGCGATCGTTTTCCACTTTTGAGCCCGTCGTTTCAGGACCATTGCTGCAAGCAGCAGAGCAGAAAACAAAAGCCCCATATAGATAATAAAACCACCCAAACCCTCCATGGCAATATAATCAAGGTATATATTATGGGAACTGCGATAGTTCACACCGGGATCTTTGATAGCTAATTCATAGGTTTTGAATGGAAGGAAATTCACCCGGAACGTTTCTCGCCCAACACCAATAAGTTTATGTTTATTGACCATGGGTAGAGTATCTTTCCACAGTTTAAAACGAGCTTCACCGTGTACAGGATCAAAAAGTTTTTCATACTTTACAGCTTTTTTAACCTGCTTTATAAAAAGGTGTCGGGACGGAGGAAGAATCAGAGCCGCGATACCTATAGCTCCCATTACCGAAAGATAACGAATTTTTGCCTTATTCTCATCAAAACTGTCGAGGCCGGCCTTGAAAAATAACGGTGAAAAAACCATAGTTACAAAAAATGAATCCCCAACCGCCTTATCTCTAAGAAGTTTAAGGGCATTCAAAGAATTTTCCGTTTCTGGAATCGCACTACTTATAAACATGTGATAGAGCAAAAATCCCGCTGCTACTGCTCCAACGGATATATAAAAACGAAGTGTAACTTCCTTCCGTTCCAGATCAGAGGAGGCCCGGAACAAAAAGAGACCGAAAAGGGAAGCAATTCCCGCTCCTGCCCAGGCACCTCGTGTCTGTGACAATACAAGAGCGTAAAACGAAAGAGTAAAAGACAATATACCAATGAAAGCCCATATGCGTTTTTTCACGGAAAAGATTACAACCCAGGCAAAAAAAGCAGTGAAGAGAAGATTGTTTCCGAAAAAGTCCGGATTTCCAGCAAAACCATTAGGGCGTAATGATTTAGCTTGAGGATCCATTACCTCATAAAATGCCCGAAGCCCTAGAATAATTCCGGAAATCACCACAAGATACAGCAGATTCATGGCTTTTTCTGGTGATTTGCGGATATAAAGAATCACCGCTATGGCCATAATTGAAAAAGAAAGAACCGTAATAAATCCCATTTGCCGGATGATGCTTCCGAAGAATGTAACTGCGGGCATGGTGGAAGTAAAACAGTTAATAATCCCCCATATCACCGTGAGCATCACAAAAATGAAAACTGGATTACGCAGCAATTCCATTCGGTTGCGCATAACCATAAAAGCACCTGTAATAGCCGCTAAAGCCAGAGCGGCAAAAGGATAAATAGCAATTATTTTGGGAACAACGAAAAGCCGGGTGTATCTGAAATCACTAGGCAAAAGAAAGGTAAATGCCGACACAGAAACAAGCAGTGTAAAGCCCATGAAAAAAGTCATTAATCTACGGTTGCGGAAAACAATACCAGCAATCAGTCCGTGGGTAATGAAAAAGAAAAGCATGGGACCTGCATGGATATTTCCGAGAACATTGCCAAAATAAAGAAACCGGAAAACTACCGCAGCGACCAGTGCCCCGATGGGATACCAGTAAACGGAGTTTTTTTTCAAAAATTTCTCAGAGATAAACCAGAAAAGGCCTGGACACAGAAGTGATGAAATGCTGAAAGCAGTTAATAGCCTGATAAATTTTGTAAATTTATCATCTGGTTTAGGGGCATAACCGAATAAGGCCCCGGAAAACATCCCAATTGCAGCCAACCCGGCAATAAAGAAAAAAATCGTTTCAGGCTTTATATACAGTAATGGGCTTTTAAGAGAGGTAATCTCTTCATTTTCAACTATATCAGCGGTTGCAGAAAGTTCAGAAGAGTTTTTTTCCACTGTAGACAGTGGGGCATAAGGGCCTCGCTCCCTTCGGACTGCAAGACCCGGACGTTTTCGTTTTGCCATAAATCAGACTCCGTAATACATTTCAATTTCAAAGGGATGAGGTACCTGGCGGAATATCAGGGCTTCTTCACGCTTGATTTTTATCCATTTTTCAATAAACTCCTTGCTGAAAACATCATTTCGGAGCAAGAAATCCGGATTCGCATCCAGAGCATCCAGAGCTTCATCAAGGGAAGTAGGAAGGGATTTCAATGTTTTAAGACGGTCTTCAGACCAGTTAAAAATATTTTCTTCCACAGGTCCAAGGCCAAGAGCTGTTGGGTCTTTTTTCTGAACGATTCCATCTATTCCCGCCATTAACTGGCCCGCTAAAAGCAGGTAAGGATTAGCCGTAGCATCAGGAGAACGGAATTCAATGCGCTGTTCCTCCGGACTGTTTGCATAAGTCGGGATACGGATGGCAGCACTGCGGTTACCGGGGCTGAAAAATGCCTTTGTGGGAGCTTCGTATCCTGGAACAAGCCTGCGATAACTGTTCTGTGACGGGTTTGTAATAGCTAAGAGAGCATTACCGTTATCTAAAATACCCGCTATATAATGGATAGCATCTTTACTGAGTCCACAATAGCCATCCTTATCATAAAACACATTTTTGCCATTGAGCCATAGATTCTGGTGGCAGTGAAGACCACTTCCCGGATGTTTGTTGATGGGTTTGGGCATAAAAGTAACACTTACGCCCATCTGAGCCGCTACCTGACGAGATACATATTTAACCATCATTGCATGGTCACCGGCTTTTACAATTGGTGTAAGGGAGACTTCAAACTCACCCTGTCCACTTCCTCCAACTTCATGATGATGATAATGAATTGGAATTCCAAGTTCGCCAAGAATTTCCGCCGTTCGAATACGGTATTCCAGATGCCGATCAAATGGAGGAAGTGCATGGTATCCATGATGAGGCTGGATATAAAGGCCGTTGGAATTTTCATCATCAGTCAGGGGCGTTACAGTATAGCCCATACCCATCTCACGACGAATAAATGATATATTTTTAAATACATAAAACTCATATTCCGGAGCAAACATAGCTTTATCACAGATGCCAAGCTCTTTTGCCAGCTCCAGAGCAAGTCTAGCCTTGTTTCTGGAATCCAGAGGTGATGGCTCATCCGTGACAATATCACGTGCTTCAGAAATAAAACTCAAAGTTTTTGAAGGAAAGAAAGGATCCAAAAAGGCCGTATCCCATATAGGTTTGAGAACCATATCAGCTTTTTCCAGGGGCTGAAGTTTTACACTGGAGGCATCAAAACCGATACCGGATTTATCAAAAAGATTCCAGGCATGGTCATCACTTGGCACAGTAACATGTCGCCAGTTTCCCTCAAAATCCGAGAATTTGATATCAATCCATTTTACATGTTCCTTTTTTGCGAACTGTTCAGCTTCCAGACGGTTTCTAAACATTTGATACTCCATGGAAAAATTGTTAATATTTTACCCTTGAACTACTTCAGTAGTCCAAAGGTATGGTTTTCAGCTGCCCTCAGCTTGCCATAAGTGCCGTTTTGATTCAAGATGGATTTCAGAAAACATTCACCCCTTTCAGCGTGTTTTTCGAAAGGTAGTTACTTTTAATGATTAAAGATCTCGCAGCATGGCTTTATATGCTCACTTTTGTCATTCTTATCGGAATTAATACTTTGCCTCAAAAACCCGGAAGCAGTAGATCCCCCGAGGTGTCAAAACCTTCACAAATTAAAGGCAAACCTCAGGCACGCGATGTTAATAAAATAGAAAAAGCAATTAAAACCGGACAGTTAAGTGATAAAAAAGCCCTTTTCTACCGGGAGTCGAAATAAATGTCTGCCCTCATATGCGATCTGTGTCCGAAACACTGCCGCATTGAAGAAGGAATGGCCGGCGATTGTCGCGCTCGCTATAATTATAAAGGTGTCCTTACTGCCATCACTCACGACCGTCCCGTTGCTGTTCACAATGATCCAATAGAAAAAAAGCCTCTATATCATGTACTTCCGGGCTCAAAAATCCTTAGCATTGCCTGTGCGGGGTGTAATCTTCATTGTCTTAACTGTCAGAATGAAGGTATAAGCCAGAGTAACCCTGTAGATCTGAAAGCCTACCGTCTCACCGCCGATGAAATCGCTGCATTGGCCTTAAAAAAAGGATCCAGGAGTATAGCGCTTACTTACACGGATCCGGTGATCTTTTACGAGTACAGCCTTGAAATCGGGAAAGTTGCCCGCAAAAACAACCTGCTTACAGTCTGGGTAACAGCGGGATATATAAATAAAAAACCCCTTGAGGAGGCCCTCCCGTTTATTGATGCTGTTAATCTGGATATCAAATTCATGAATGACGATCTCTATCGCCGGATCTGTACAGGCACCCTGAAACCCGTTCTTGAAGCAGCTCAAATCCTTTTAAAGGGCGGAAAATGGCTTGAAATAACAAACCTTATAATTCCGGAGCTCAACGATTCGGAAAAGGACATCGGGAAACTCATTAATTTTATAAAAACCCACCTTGGAACGCATATACCCATTCATTTTTCGAGATTTTTTCCGCATCACCGCATGCGCAATGTGGAACCAACACCGGAGAGTACCATCCTGAAAGCTGCTGCTTTAGCTACGGATGCTGGAATGAAATACGTGTACACAGGAAACATCCGGGGACAAAATGCCCATGCAACTACAAAGTGCCCCCGTTGTCACAGTTCTCTTATTGAGCGCAGAGGCTACCATATCGTGAAAAATGCGGTCATAAACGGCAAATGCATGTCCTGCAATGAAACGATCCATGGATTATGGTAACTCTTCATGAATAACGCTTTTCGGTCTTGAAAATTAGTTTTAAAAGAATCCGAAACTGCTATACTGCCCGGCGAACTTATACGAATTTTTTTGGAGGTAATAATGTTAATTGAAAAGATTAAAAACAGAACGGCGGTAGTCGGAGTAATTGGCCTGGGTTATGTGGGCCTGCCCCTTGTAATTGAGTTTGGTAAACAGAATTTTCCTGTCATCGGCTTTGACGTGGATCCTGTGAAAGTAAAACTCCTTCTTGAATCAAAAAGCTATATAAAACATATACCTTCGGATAAGGTATCCGGACTCATCGACACTAAAAAGTTTATCCCGACAACGGATTACAGCCGGATTTCCGAATGCGATGCAATTTTAATTTGCGTCCCGACCCCCCTTGACCATCATCGAGAGCCGGACATGAGTTACGTTGTGAGTACTTGTGAGAGTATCAAACCGTACATCAGAAAAGGGCAACTAATTTCCCTTGAATCAACCACCTACCCCGGAACCACCGATGAACTGACTAAATCAATTCTTGAAAAAAGCGGACTTACCGCTGGCAAAGATTTCTACCTTGTATACAGTCCCGAACGGGAAGATCCAGGCAACAAGGATTTCAACACTTCAACCATTCCCAAGGTTGTCGGGGCAATGACTCCCGAAGGACTTAAAAATGCCGTTGAACTCTACTCCGCCGTCATCGGCAAAGTTGTTCCCGTTTCTTCCACTCGGGCAGCAGAACTCACGAAACTACTTGAAAACATCTATCGAAACATCAACATCGCATTGGTAAACGAACTCAAAATGCTCTGTGATCGTATGGACATTAACATATGGGAAGTCATTGATGCTGCTTCCACGAAACCCTTCGGATTCCATCCTTTCTATCCAGGGCCCGGTCTTGGGGGCCACTGCATTCCAATTGACCCGTTTTATCTGACATGGAAAGCCCATGAGTTTGATTTCCAGACTAAATTCATCGAACTCGCTGGGGAAATCAATAATTCCGTCACCTATTTTGTTGTCCAGAAAATGATGGACGCCCTGAACAAAAACAAAAAATGCATTAACGGAGCAAAAATCCTCATGCTGGGCATGGCTTACAAAAAAGATATTGATGACCTTCGGGAATCACCAGCCCTCAAACTCATCGAACTCCTCATGGACAAGGGCGCAGTGGTTGATTATAACGATCCATACATTCCATCGGTACCCAAAGTAAGCCCAATGCGTCATTACACTATCAAAATGGCTTCTGTGGATCTCACTCCTGAAAACCTGAAAAACTACGATGCCATTTTAATCGTCACTGACCATTCCTGCTACGATTACGAGATGATCGTCCGCGAAAGCACCATCATAGTTGATTCCAGAAACGCCACTAAGAACGTCAAAGAAGGCCGAGATAAAATCTATCTGGCCTAGGGTCCTCTTGGAATAAATTGATGGTTATGACCTGATCCTGAACCTGCTTTCCTGACTTCCTGCTTTCCTGTAAATATATCATGTTACAGGCAATCAGTAGCAGGAGCAGCTAATTTTTTCTGTGCATTCCACTGAATTGCGCAAACTGGAGAAAGCATATGGAAACAAAAGAAAAACTCTCGATATGTAAAGTCGTATGTCAAGCTATTCTAATTGATGGATTCCTGACGGATAAAGAAAGGGATTATCTTGATGGCGTAATGGACAAATATGAACTTGATGCAGATCAAAGAAAAGAAGTCATGCGCCGGAACATTGATGATGATCCAGCCCTGCTTGCGGAAGATATTTCTACCGAAGAGGCTAAAAATGCAGTGATTATTGAAGTAGGAAAAGCCATTATCAGTGACGGTGATTTTGCAAAAACTGAGAAAAAATTACTTTCCAAGGTTGCTGTCAAAATCGGGTATACTGATGAAAAAGTAGAAGAAATTCTTAAGAATGAAAAAATAATATCCTGATATTTTCAAGATTACAGGATATTATTCAGTTAATGTCCTCTTGCATTGCGCTTCGCAAAATTGCTTACCTGATTATCCTGTTCCTGCTACTGATTACCTGGTTACCTGAAATATTTTAACAGGGACTCAGGCAGTCAGGTAAACAGGGGCAGGGTCAGATCATAAACATCTAATATCAATGTAAAATTACAAAAAAATGAGGTAAATATTCACTTTTTATACCGCTTGCGGAGTAATACGATTGTGACTCGTTTTAAAGAAATGCTTCAGGAATAAGTCCCCTGTTTTCCTGTTCCTGCTACTGATTTCCTGTTTCCCTGAAATTTTAAACAGGGACACAGGTAGTCAGGCAAACAGGATCCCGGTTCAGGTCATAAACATTCAACATCAAAGCATAATTACAAATGGCAGGATGAAAACATTCACTTTTCCCGTTTCGATCCTTTAATTCCGCAAGCGGTCTAATTCGCTTTTTTTTATCGGAAAACTCTTACGAACCTTGACTTGAGAGCTTGTTTGTCATAAGACTTCCATATGAAAATGCCTGACTCTATTGATACCGGTTACTTTGCTCCCTGCGGGATGAACTGTCTTTTGTGTTATGTTCATCTCCGAAAAAAGAAGTCCTGTGCGGGATGCCTCATGGGTGATGAAAATAAACCTGAACGATGCAAGAAATGCCTGATTGCCATCTGCGCTGCCGAAAGAAATTTGAAATATTGTTTTGAATGCGGGGATTTCCCGTGTAAGTCAGTTAAAAATCTCGATAAAAGTTACCGCACCAGATATAAAGCAAGCCTCATTGAAAATTCAAAGATGGTGGGTGAAGATGGTGTGGAAGAATTCATGAAAACTGAAAAAAACAAATGGATTTGCTGTTGCGGTGGTATTGTGGGAATTCATGACTCAATCTGCTCCGAATGTGGAAAAGATTTCAGATCCAAGGAATAGAATATGAAGTTTTTATTACTCGCTGTATGTATGATTGGCTCGTTGTCGTGTTCAAACAATGAAAAAAAGGCACCACCGGATCCGGACTTCTGGGCTGAGGGGCTTTCCGATGGATTGAATCCCGGACTGTCTGCGGATTACCCCGATGACATCGGAATTGCTTCAAACGAATTTGTCATTGCTGCCGAGGACTTTGAAACCGGTGATGTTCAGATACCCACGGAAGAAGACCGCTACGCTTTAAATGTCGAAGTGACTTCGGATGTATCTTACACTGGCAATTACAGTGCAATCCATACCTGGGAAAATGGCGAAAACGGCCCAACTACCCGCTTCATTTTGCCTGCATCGGCTCATCTCGATGAGAAGCCAGCTTATTTTGTAAGAATGTGTATGATGTACGATGACAGCTTTCACCCTGAGGATTTGTCCCTCGGTGTGGGCGTCAAAGGCTTTGGAATCTACGCCGAATCTGAAGGAACAAATGCGAATACAAGATGTGATGGGACTAACTGGTATAACGCTTCTATCCAGTTTGTAGGGTGGGGTCCTTCTCAAAAGCCCGAAGCTAATGATGGTTTTCTATGGGTTGGGCATCTGTATTCATACAATCCCGCTCCCGATAGAGTTGATGTACCGATTGGCGAACT
The DNA here is from genome assembly GCA_018821305.1 of Myxococcota bacterium. GTDB lineage: Bacteria > Myxococcota_A > Polyangia > HGW-17 > HGW-17 > JAHJMN01. The sequence goes on along the minus strand of JAHJMN010000104.1, from coordinate 10,125 downwards.
GAATGTTACTGATGCCTCTGACGGTGGCACACCATATCGTTTCAGTGTTTACGCCACGCCCTTTCAGTATCTGATTTTTAATGAATGGAACTGCTTTGAAGTGGGTCTATATCTCAATACTCCGGGGTTTTCAGACGGTGAAGCCAGACTGTGGCAGAACGGTGTCCTCATTTCCAGAGTTACTCAGATGAGATATCGCGATACGGAAGACCTGAAGCCAAACTACGTTCAACTGAATCTACATCGTACAACTGAAGATTTTCCGCAAACTATGCTCCGCTGGGTGGATAATATCGTTATTTCCAGGCGATACATTGGTCCCGTGCAAAAAAGTAACGAAAAATAAACCACAAGGTGTTGAGATATCTCCCGACCTTTAGTTTCCTTAAAAATTCCCCCTTGATATAATACTGATTGACAAATTGTTTATAATATATAGCCTATGCGCCAAATCGTTTCATAAAGACGGTTTGGAGGTTATTATGGCTGAAAAAAAAACACTTATTTAATACTATTTTATTAATCGGAACAATTTCCCTCTCACTGGTTTTTGCCGGGTGTGATGATTCGTCTGAAGTTGATGTGTGTGGCGACACTGTTATCGACCCCTCTGAAGAATGCGATGGAGAAAACCTCGGGGGAAATACCTGCATGGAAGCTGGATATTACAAAGGAACGCTGACTTGCGCCAATGACTGCACTTTCGATTACTCACAGTGCTCAGAGAGATGCGGGGATGACATAGTACAGGAAAACGATGAAGATTGTGAAGCTTCCAGTTTCACCGAACTTACCTGTGCTGAATTCGGAGTATACGGTACCGGCAATGTCACCTGTGGTGATGATTGTCGCTATGATTTCAGTCAGTGCGGTGGAGAAAATAAATGTGGAGACAGCGTAATTCAGGCCCAGTATGGAGAAACCTGCGACAATGGCAATCTGAACGGCCAGACCTGCGAAACACTGGGGTATTATGGTGGAACACTAAGCTGTTCCAATGATTGCACTTTCAATACCCAGAACTGTGAGCTGTCTGGAAGATGCGGAGATTCCACAGTTCAGACCGAAGAGGAAGACTGCGATGGGACTAATCTTAATAACCAGACCTGCGCCACTCAGTTAAATTTCGATGCCGGTACGCTGCTTTGTAACAGTGACTGCACTTTCGACTACTCCAACTGCAGCGAATGTGGAGATGGCTCGACGACCGGGGCAGAAGAATGTGATGGCAATGATTATGGGGGCAATGATTGCATTTCTCTTGGTTATTATGGTGGCACTCTGAGTTGCAACAATGACTGTACCTATGCCGAAGCAAACTGTGCTACTTTTGGATATTGTGGTGACGGAACAATTCAGACTATTTACGGCGAAAATTGCGAAGGGGCAAATCTGAACGGAAAAACAAACTGTCACAGCCTTAACCCCAACTATTATGATGAAAACGTGACACTGCTTTGCTCCAGTTGTGATTATGATTTATCCATGTGTCGAAGTTGCGGAGACAACAAACTCGATGCGGATTTCGGAGAGCAGTGCGATGGGACAGATTTCGGCGGTACAACCTGCTCAGACCTGGGTTATGATTCCGGGTCCATTGCCTGCAATACTGGATGTGCAATGCTTGGATGCAGTGGAAAAGTATTTACGAGACTTGTGGTCGGCCTGAATTTTGCGTGCGCTCAGGATTCACGCAACGACATCTGGTGCTGGGGTTCTAACACTAATGGGCAACTGGGAACCGGGGACAGCACATCTACATATACACCGACACCAGTGGAAAAGCCCGATGGAATATCCTTCAGTGATAAATTGTCTTCAGGAATAAACCATACATGTGTTGTGGATACAAACGGTGACAATTGGTGCTGGGGTGACAATTCATATGGACAATTTGGAAATTTATCCAATTCACCAAGCAACAGCCCCGTTACAACAAGTATGCCACCGGGAATTTCCTTCACTGCGGTTGCCGCAGGTTTTGATCACACCTGCGCCATTGACACCATCGGAAACGCATGGTGCTGGGGCTCAAATGGTAGCGGTCAACTGGGAAACAATTCATCTGCAAACAGCTGGGTACCAGTACCTGTTGAAATGCCTCAGAACAAATCATTCAATTTCATTGCTGCGGGAGGTCAGATTTCCTGCGCCACTGATACAGATGGTGGTCTCTGGTGCTGGGGTTCTAACTATTATGGACTCGTTGGAGTTGATTATGCATGGACTCCGCAAAGTATTACAGTTCCGTCAGCGGCAGCGGCAATCAATTTTATAAGCATTACTGATGCGCATGCATGTGTTCTTGATACTGCAGGCAACGGGTTTTGCTGGGGAGATAACAGCTATGGTGCAATTGGTGCAGGTAACAGAGATCCTGCAAATACCCCCACTCCGGTCTTAATGCCTACCGGTGCGGTTTTCAATTCCATTGCCGTAAGTAAAAGAAATTCACAGGGAAGGTCATATACCTGTGCATCAGATACTTTGAACAGATTATGGTGCTGGGGCTCAAATGGATCTCAGGAACTTGGAATTGCTGGTGGCACCACATATTATCATACTCCTCAGCAGTCAATTGCGTCATCAGGAATCCTTGTGTCTGCATCAATTGCTGTTAAAAACTGGTATACAGGATTTGTGGATACAAATGGTAAAATCCAAAGTTGGGGTGATAATTATTCAGGTCAGTTAGGCATAGATCCGGTGACCATGTCCTCAGCTTTACCCGTTCAAGCAACAGATCCAGAATTCATCGCCTACCCCTGATCCTCAGAAAAAAGGGATCAAACATAAAATTTTCAGGATTTATTTTCAGTTTTTTTACGTTTTCTTACCATTGGAATAACGAAAACCACTAAAACAACTGAACTGAGAACGTAAAAAATCCAGATAAAAACATCGCTCAAAAAGCCATACGCCGGTCGGTTTTTCATACTGCAGGTGGATTCTGTCGCATTTTCCGGGTTATAAAACACTTTAATATGCCCAGTACTTTCCAGCTTTTTTAAGGCTTTTTTTGCCGAGGATTTAAAATAAAATCGGTCAAAAGTGCACCATTTAAAATGATTGATCCTACTCCCTTCAGGAGATTTGTAACTGTATTTTAATGAGATAAAGTAACTGCCATTCTTTATTGGTGCTTTTTCAATTTTTGTATCAAGTAGTTTACCATCCGTTGCAATCCATCCTTTCCCGGGGATGGAGCCGACAAGCATTCCAGCAATAAGAAAAACAACACCTGAAAAAAATATTGAAAGCGGTACGAATAGTTTATTGTGGACAACTGGCTGACATGGTTCAGTCACCATTCCCCTGCCTGATTTTTGATTCAAATGTTTTCTACGTGAGCGACTCATGTCCGCCTCCAATTGATTTCAGGAATATATTCTTTTTTTTTAAACCTGCAATCTATACTTCCATCTGAAGCAGACTTCTGATTTCGATTATTCGAAGGAGGTGGTGGGGCTGCAGAAGTAGGTGCCATCAGTGTCTTCGAGGCATTCTTCGAGGTCGGGCATGGGGCAGTCTTCTGTGGTTTCACAGGTATTTACACAAGCTGAATTATATTCGCTGTAATCATAGCAGTAGCCATTGCCGTCCATGCATTCAGTTGAATCCTGGCAAAGACATCCGCGCTCCCCTGCAGAATTACAAATGAAGGCGTCTGACAGTTTATCTACACAAACAGTACCTTCACCAGCAGCAGTAAGATCAATAGATACATTGCCACCTGTATAAGTATTGAAGGAGGCGGTATAATTTCCGGCCTCAATACCAGTTACAGTATAACTTAGATCATAGGGGCACATACAGGAACACATTCCTCCGTTGTCTGACTCCGTAACAGTTATGGAATTGCCACTGACAACAAGATCTCCTGTCAAGCCAAGAGTCTCATCGGGGCAACAGTTAAAAATAGCATTGATATGACTGATAAAAAGACTGTCTGAGCCATCATAACTGTAGTAAATGCACTCGAAACCAGCAAAATCGTAATCAGCCATGGATTTGAGGTTTGTTTTACACGTTGTATGTTCATAATCAACGGTAATATTTGAGTTATTTGAGTTATTGGTGTTGTTTGCGTTGTTTGAGTTATTCGTTTGGGTTTCCGAATCCTCACAACTTGATAAGATAAATGCGAAAATAAGAATAGAAATGTTAAAAAGTTTCATATGAACCTCCTTTATAGTTGATGTCCTGTAAAAGGTATACCATTCGAATTCCTGATTTCAAGCCTGAAAAAGAAAATTATTTTTAAATATGATTTTCAGATATTGATTTGAATATTTCATTAAAATGTTATTTATTTCGTGTCTTGAAATATTGACCTGAAAAGGCAAAGGGTTACTCATGAAGAAAATTTATGTTTTTATTTCACTTTTTGTGTTTGCCTGCACTCCTAAGGGAGGCGGTGATAATTTGCAGACATCAGAAAACGGTAAATCTACACAATCCGGTGTTTCCAATAGTAATAATGTTCCTGAAAAAACAACAGAAATTGAGGCTGGAAGCAAGAATAAAATTGAATCCAGAGTCAAAGACTTTGTTCCATCAAGTAACTGCCCTGCCCTGAGTGCTTGCCATCTCAAGCATGTCATGGCGGAAATTGGGCGCCGGTTGAAGATAAGAGATTTCAAATATATTGATTCGATTGTTTCTTTTCCACTGACTTATGACCATATAGTTTCCGAAAATGGTGGCGATGCTATCTATAAGACGCTTTCAATTAAAAATTCATCAGAAATCGTCAAATACCATGTCCTTGCCGATATCCAGGGTGTTGATCCTGCCCGTTCATCTGCGGACGAGATGAAAATTGTTAAAATTGATATCAAGGATGAATTCTGCGAAGTAAAAAGCATCCGGGGCCAGTTTGGTGTTAAACTGATTTTCAAAATCAATAAAAAAACAAAAACTTTCAGTCTTGTAAAAGTCCTTAAAGACTGAAACCCAGTTATTAAATCATCTACTGGTAATCCTCAAAAAGAGTAACCGCAAGGTGTTGAATTTACTTGTAGTGGCCGGATAGAATTTTAAATAAAATTCTTCACGAAGCGAATTTCCGGACACGATCCCAAAAGAGTTGTATACTACTGGGAAAACTAACGGAGGTTTCCCATGAAATCGTTGCTGCTTACTCTACTTCTTGTTTTAACAACTGTTTATGGTTGCACGTGTTCTGATTGTACTGATGACCCTGAGTACTGCATTTACGGGCAGGATCAAACTTGCAATGACGATGCAGCTCAATCTTCCCTTTCTGGAAGTTGCAATGAAGATCAAACTTGCAGTTGCAATGGAGGCTTTGAAAACAACCCTGCAACAGGGAAATGCCGCGCGATTACTTCCGGGAATTGCGTCTACGGGCAGAATCAGACATGTAACGAAAACCCTGAATTGTCAACGATTCTTGGTTCGTGCAATGAGGATCTTACGTGCAGTTGTGGTCTCGGGTTTGAACTGAATGAAGAAACGGGAAAGTGCATTGTTCCCGAGGAAATCGCAAAGTGCTTTGATACTGTTAAAACTCCTTGCGGTACGAGGTATTCGGGCACAACAGTTGGTGCTTTAAATGAATGGAATGGTTACAGCGTTTCCGCTAGAGCAGAAACTGGCCCGGAGCAGATTTTCACAATGAATGTGAATGCCGGGGAAATGCAATCAATGGACTGTCGAGCTATGGCAAGACTCACGGATATTACCGAAGACCTTGATCTTTTTGTCCTTAACTCCTGCGACCCTTTTGACGCTCAGGGATTTTCTTCAACTCCACTTGATATTCAGGATATTGAAAGTGTTGCATTCGATGTTCACTATTATCGGTTTATCGCAGTTGATGGATATAATGGGGCACAAGGCAGCTTCAACCTTGAAATTGATTGTCTTTGCAATGCTATTGACGACTTTGACGATGGTGAATATGTTTTCTCCATTGATTCTGAATGGAACGGTGAAACGGTCGTTACTTCTGTGGACGATGAACTTCCCGAAGAAGACTATGTCCCTGTTACCGACGGAAATATTCAAATTGTCAGCATTACCGATTCCTGGGCAGCCGTCGTCATTGATGAAAATCTTTACACCGGGGAAATTGTCCCTTCCGATGACGGGAAACTGCATTACGACCTTGTTTCCGGTGCTTTCGCTGGAGGTCGTTTTATCATCTATGGTGGCTATACAGATGAAAACATGAGGTTTTCCAGGGCTGAACTGACGCTGTACGGAAGTGGTGTCATCTTCGCCGCATCTTTCCGCGGTACCTTCGAACATCAAAAATAAGGAGATCCAATGCATAGGTCAGTGTTTATTGTTTTAGTCTTTCTTTCAATATCTTTCGCTGGTTGTGATGATGATGATTCTTCAAACAATTCTAACGTCTGCGATCCGGTTTGCGACAGCATTTCTCACTGTGAAAACGGGCAATGCCTTTTGAACGACGGCGCCTGCCATTCTACTTCCGACTGCACCGAAGGTGTCTGTAATACCGCACTGAATCAATGCGATACCGAAGTTGAGTGTTTTGAAGTATCCGACTGCCCTCAGTCTGCTGTTCCAATTTATTGCAGTGAAATAAATACTTGTGAAGAAGTGCTCCCTGACCATTCAAATCCCATCATTGAAACAAATGATTTCTTTGCAGGATCAAACAGGAACGACCCCCATGTATTAGTTGATAATGGCACATATGTAATGTATGCCAGCGCTTCCGCCAATTTCGACGAAAACGTTAAAATATACAGGCTCGTCAGCGAAGATCTCATTAACTGGGAATTGTCCCCTGAATATGCAGTCTTCGAGAAAAACAGCGATCCGATGGCATGGGACAGGAAGAGTGTCGAAACTCCTGCTGTAGTTAAATTTGATGGTTTATATCATCTTTTCTATACTTCTTACCCTGAAAATTATGCAGATGCAACAAGTTTTCAAATTGGACATGCAACAAGTGAAGATGGTATAGTATGGACTCGTGATACAAACTTTGAACTCAAACCCACAGATCCACAAGGGGAAGTAAATCTTGATTTCAATCAGTTTGTTGTTGGTGAGCCCGCTCCAGTAGTTGTTGGGAGCAATCTTCATCTTTATTTCACTGCAGTAGGTGCAAATGCAAGCGTTGGAACTACACTCCAGGTCATAGGCCTTACAGTTTTTAATGGTGACACATGGACAGGTCCAGTATCTGTTCTAACACCGGATCAAGACCTCTGGCCGAGAGAAGAGTATGTTGGCTATTCAACGCCGAACGCTCTTTATTCAAACAACCAGGTTCACCTTTATTTTGACGTAGTAAAAGCAGACCCATGGACCCAGGTGGCCATTTCCCACGCCGTCTCCGACGATGGATTCAGTTCATGGACAACTGACAGTGAGCCGATTTTCGTCAGGGAAGATTTTACATGGACTCAGGAAGAAATCCGTTCACCATCGGTGATCGAACTTCAGTCAACCAGAGTAATATTCTTTGCCGGCCACACCGATTTAAACCTTGCCATAGGAGTCGAACTTCTCCCATAGACTGCTTCCTTAGTAATACGATAGTGACTTATTTTAATAAAATGCTTCAGGAATGAGCCCCCTGTTTGTCACTTGCATTTTTGCAAAGCAAAAATTGCTTGCCTGTTCCTGCTACTGAGTTCCTGTTTCCCTGAAATTTTAAACAGGAACTCAGGCAGTCAGGTAAACAGGATCAGGATCAGGTCATAAACATTCAATATTAAAGCATAATTACAAATAGCAGGATGAAAACATTCACTTTTCCCGTTTCAATCCTTTTATCCCGCAAGCAGTTTAGAAGCGGCCGATTACTGAGATAATTCCGTAGTGAAGCCATGCGAAATTATACACGGCGTCGACATCTGCACCACCTTCTACAGTGCGATATCCGGCGGAGACCGAAATCCGGTTGTTTATGTCCCAAATAGCTTTAAGTGCCACATCAAAGGCACGCCCGGGACCTCCCGCAAGTCCGTTAAAATCAAAGTTCAGATGAAATCCTGGATGAAACTCCCAATCAATTGCAACATAAGCCAGTGGAACAAAACCCAGATCCGTCAAAACGCCCTTGGTTCCACTCTGGCGGATTTCTACTTTTGCATCACGTATTTTGGCAGTAAATCCGATGCGAAGATTAAAATTATTACGGTGAAAAATCCGATAATTGTAGTTAAGCCGCCAGGAATTAAACTTGTATGTAAAATCCGTCTTCTGACCCGCAGCAAACGTAACCCGGTCAAATACAAGATCTGATGTAATTACTTTACTTTTGGTAACTTCTAAAGGAGCTGCTAAGAGTCTCAGACCGTGGTCAGGAGTTATATTCCAGGTAAAATACAATCGAAAAGCCGGAAGGGGACCTGAACCAATCATTTCCGTAAGATCTATTCGACTTGCGGTTTCTTCATTTGGAATCTGAACTTCATTTCGAGTCTGCCAGAGTCCGCCTCCCTCGAATTCAATTTGAAATCTTGGAACTTTTGCCGCAGCAAAGACGGGAACAACTAAAACAAGCATTGTAATTATAAAGTTTTTCATAACCCATCCTCCGACTGTGATTTCGTAACATTGCCTTACCCACGGAAATCACTGTAACAAACATAAACACATCTCGAGTAAAAAAAAGGACTTCATCTTCCGATATTTGAATTTTGCTGTAAAAAGGAAACGAACTAGCTTACATGGGCATTGCTTTAAAACGTCATGTAATTTATTTTTACTGATTGATTTTTAGACCCTTTACCTTTTGCAGAATTATAAACTTCACACCTGAAGATAAGGCCATTTCGGGAAAAGATTACATTCGAAGTATCGCCTGATTTTTTTTCTGAAATGAATTTCTCACAATTATCATACAGTTGATCAATAGTTTTTACTTCAGCCCCCTCCGAATGCGATGCCAACTGAACCTCGTTTTCAACCCAGGATTTTCCAAAGACTTCTTTATATTGCATTGCTTTTTTATCTCTTCTATAATCCCTGTATTCCCTCCTGTAAACATTTCCATATTTTACGCGTAATACCGTCACAGCTCGCTGACCTTTTGAATTCCGCCCTTCAACAACATAACTGTATTTTTCACCTTTTTTGAGTACCAATTTTTTCCATTTTAACCGGCTGACAATTACTTTTTCGAAATCATTCAAGTTCTTTTTTCCATTCTCAATAATATAGAGTTTTCCAAAACCGACACCTCGATATGTTCCTGTAAATGCGGTAAATTTTTTACGGAATTCACCTTTTTTCCCGTTGATCGAATATTTCAGTTCAAAATCAAATAAATCCAGACTCTTTCCCGCTGTCATAACAATATTATCTTTCGAAGTAACAAACTTTTTAAGTGCATAAGTCTTTTTATTATAAATAATTACGGGATTATTGATTTTGCCACTGTCATACGACGCCTGACAGGAAATGTCTTTTGAACTTGATGATCCATGCGGAGACCAGTTGTCAGACATCTCAGTCTCAATAATTATCTTAATTTCGCTATTCTGATAAGTCCCCCTGAAAGTCCATAAATCAGACGCTTTTGATTCTTCTGTGCAAATCAGAGTAAGGATAAAAATCAACGAAATAATGCTGGTTCTCATCTAAAATACCTCCTGTAAAACTATTGAGAAGTGGAAATAGACTTCTTGTTCCAAAACAGTTCAGTCACTTGTATGTCCCCATGACTCAAGAGAATGTGAACAGATTTTTATTTCGATTTTTCCTTCTCAATGTATAACTTTTTAATTTTTTACTGTCCTGTAATGCGAATTGCGAAGGATTTTATTAAAAATCCTAACCCGAGTTTAACAGATAATCAGGAAGTCAGGAGAACAGGAAACAGGAGCAGGGTGTAACAATCCAACATCAATAAGGCCGGAATAATTTAGTCACTTTCTATTTTTCGTTCTTTTTAACCGGGAATGTGTTTTAGACTCAATGCTGATCGGTTAGTGAAATTTGGAAAGAAATAATCAATAAATACAACATCGCATAATAATTACAGGAAAACAGGAAGTCAGGAAAACAGGGACAGCAGCAGGGCGTTTACTTTCAAGGTAAGTGTTTTTGTGGCATAAAGACCGCTTTCAGTACTTGCGATGCACCTTCAGGAACAAGACCCTGATTATCCTG
>JAHJMN010000103.1 GCA_018821305.1 Myxococcota bacterium | reverse complement strand
TTGAATATACACCTTCAGGAACAAGACCCTGTATCCTGATTCTGCTCCTGTTTCTGACTTTTTGAATGTTCTTGCTTTTATTAAATTATGTTGTTTTTATTAACAATATCAACTAATACGCCTTAACCGAGCAGCATTGGGTCTAAAACACGGTATATGATAATTTTATTGAAGGATTTAAAAATGGGCTTTGGTCACAGGGAAGTAGTGACCCTATGGAGAATTGAACTCCAGCTTTCGGCGTGAGAGGCCGACGTCCTGACCGCTAGACGATAGGGCCCTGGCTCGGGGACAAGGACTCGAACCTTGACTGATGGGACCAGAGCCCATTGTCCTGCCAATTAGACGATCCCCGAAGGAGGTAAGCACTGCTTACCGGAGTTGTATATTCATGGAAATGGACACTTTGTCAAGAGAATTTTGAAAAAACTTAAGGGGGCAAAAACAAGGTATATGAAGAAATTGAAAGAAAAAAGAAATTAAAGTAAAGTTTATATTAACAAAAACAAAGATATAACTTAGAAGAAAAATTTTTTTGCGAAGGGTATTGACGGTTCAATTTTGATGCTTAAATATCTGTACAGGTACCGCTAACAACATAATAACATTGAGTAAATAGGTTTCTCTATTAAAGGAGGTATTGCTATGTTTGCACCACTATTTTATCGTCACAATTATATGATGGACCAACTACGTAAAATGTTTGAGGAAACAAGACAAGGCGACTATGAGATCAGTACATGGCCCCTGACAAATATTTTTGATAACGGCGAGAATCTTATTCTCACTGCTCAGATTCCAGGAATCAGAAAAGAAGATCTGGAAATAAACATCGTTAAAGATGTACTGACTCTGAGCGGTGAAAGAAAAATTGAATATCCGCAGGATGTTCATATTCATCGTCGGGAAAGATCAAATGTCCGGTTCAGCCGTTCTTACAACTTGCCATACCGGGTTGATGCATCCAAAGTAGATGCGGAACTTGCAGACGGAATTCTGAAGGTTATTTTGCCGAAGCATCCGGAAGAACAACCAAAACGGATTTCAATAACTGCAAAATAGTGTCAGTCCATATGACGCAGAATTGAAAGGAGATAGAAAAATGGAAAATACACTCGTGAATAAAGAAAATGAAACTGAAGTTAAAAAACAGGTGGTAATGCCCCCAGTGGATATATATGAAAACAATGATGAAATTGTCTTACTTGTGGATATGCCCGGGGTAAATGAAAAAGACATCGACCTGTCTTTTGAAAAGCGTGAAATTCAAATTCGAGGAAAGGTTAAACAGGTAGAAGAAAACTGGAAATGCGCGAGAGCTGAATTCGGTTATCCCGACTACGAACGTTCTTTCAGGCTCCCTGGGGGTCTCGAAATAAGCAAGAGCACCGCCAATTTTACAAACGGAGTGCTGACGGTAACAATTCCAAAACACCCTGAAGAAAAACCCGTAAAGATTGCAATCCGTTAAAAATCTAACGCGTTTCTAACGACAATAATCATTGACAAACCATTGACAATTCAATAATAAAACTCCGGGTTCTCATCAGGAGTTTTATTTATGCCAAATACAAAAATTAAGCGTTTTAACAAAAACAGTAAGACTGTACTTGCAGTATTGTCTTTTTTCACATGCCTTCTGATCCCTTCCGCATCGGCGATTTTTTATCCATCCGATGTGTATGCGGAGCCCGCTGAGTGCCTTTCCATGGATCCTTCGGACTGGCCTCAACCCGCAAAACCATATTTTATTTTTCTCGTTGATACATCCGGTTCAATGACGTCCTGTACAAACCCATATCAATATATGACATCCTGTCCTTCTACTTCGCCACTGAACTCATGTGGTATGATTCCAAATCGTATCAATGATGCCAAGTGTGCTCTGAGACAGGCAGTTTTAGCCTATGGTGGGCAGGTAAACTTCGGGCTTTCAATTTTTCCTCGTATCATGAGCGGGTGTGCATCTGGAACATGCGCTTCAAGTTGTCCAAATCCTAATACTTATTGTGGAAATGAAACATATGGATGTACAATATCAAATTTTCCAAGTGCCTCTGCAAACTGTGGAAACAGGCCTAATTGTACGACAGGAACAGGAATCGGACCATCAGTTCCAAATCTACCGGAAAATACCTGGTATAATGGCGCAAATATAGTTGTTCCCCTGGTTCAGGATCCCTGGGACGGTTCAACAGCATCGACAGATAACATAACTGAGATTTTAAAATGGTTTGATGGCTCCTGTGCTGAAAGCAAGGAACTTTTTGCTTCCGGTGCCACACCTTCAGCTCCAGCTCTCAGATCTCTCTCGCAATACTTGAGAGCTGGATGGTCGATATGGACTACTTCTAATTATTGTGAACCTCCCGCTTTTACTTATCCTACACCACTTGATGAAGATGATCGTGCCTGCCGTTCGGTTAACATTATTTTCGTAACTGACGGTGACCCCACAACCTGTGAAGGCAGTGATCAGACCAAAGCTGTACAAATTGCCCAGGACCTATTCCAGAATGGTGTTACTCTTGGAACAAGTAATTTTAAAGTAAAAACCTTCGTTATCAACTTTGCCGGGGGAAATCAGACCAATACTGACGCTATTGCTTCGGCAGGTGGTACTGGTGCATCACTTTTTGCAAATAACGAAGTTGAATTGGCTCAGGCTTTTTCGAACATTATTGCGGGAGCAATTCAGCCGGAAGAGTGTGACAACGAGGATAACAACTGTAACGGCTGTACAGACGAAGGGTTCAATCATTTCTGTATGCAGTCCATGACATGCTGCAGTTGGACCAATGATGCGGAACGCGAAACATGCCTTGTGGACTATGAAGCTTCAATAACCGCTGGAAATCCAGATGGTGATCTTGAATTGCTTCCATGTACGACTCCTGCCCAGTCTCTGGATCCGGAGCAATGGCTTTGTTATGACCCCACGGAAGTTTGCGACGGAATTGACAATAACTGTGATGGTCAAATCGATGAAGGCATGCTCAAGTGCGGAAGTCCGCTTCACTGCCCCGAACCGGAAGTTTGCGATGGTGAAGATAACGACTGTGACGGACTCATCGACGAAGATGGTGTATGTGGAACCTGCATTCCCCAGCCGGAAACCTGTAATGGTTGCGATGATGACTGCGACGGCATCGTTGACAACGGAACATTCCCGAGTCTCGGTTGCGGTCTTCCTTCCCCGGCTAACTGTGTCGGTACAAGAACTTGTTTGCCACCTCAATCTGTTGCTCAGCCCGGAATGTGCATTTCCGGTGCAGGCTACGGTGATTGTTCTAACTCTCCTCAGGCGGAAACCTGTGACGGCATCGACAATAACTGCGATGGCTCCATTGATAACGGAATAGCTCAGAGCGGTACAGACTGCGTACCTTCGTCCCACGCTGGTGGGCTAACTTATGGCGGCACAAGTCAATGTACATATGGCCAGTGGGTTTGTGGCGGCTCAAGCGGTTTTGAGTGTCAGGGTGGAACAGGTCCTTCCATTGAAATATGTGACGGCATCGACAACGATTGCAATGGCATAGTTGACGATAACGTAGCTGGCGCCGGAATTCAGTGCGGATCAAATACTCCACCGTGTTCTCCCGGCGTCTGGACCTGCACCGGCGGTACCATGGTCTGTCAGGGCGGAGTTGCTCCTCAACCGGAAGTGTGCGACGGTATCGACAATAACTGTGACGGAAGCATTGATAATGGCCCATTTGCTGACGGTCCGGCTCCGGGAGCAACGGGATGCTGGGATCTTCCCGGTATCTGCTGCAGTTTCGGTTCCCTCTCCTGGTGTCCTCCCGCAGGAGCAACCTGCGCAGATATTGGAACGCTGACCAATCCTTGTAATGAAGGTACAATTGTTTGCTCTTCTGGTGCATGGACATGTTCCGGAGCAATAAGTCCAGAAACAGAAGTCTGCGATGATCGAGATAACGACTGTGATGGTCTTACGGATGAAGATAATTCAGGAAATATACTTGAAAATGAATGTTATACACCAGGCTTTGGTGCTGACAGTGGATGCAGTGCCGCAAACAACTGCACCGGTGAATGCCGCAGCGGAGTTTCCACCTGTGGTGGTGCAAATCCCGGAGAATGGACGGGATGTATCGGTGAAGTAAATCCGGTTAACGAAGTTTGCGATGGTTTAGATAACGACTGCGACGGGCAAACAGACGAACTTTCTGATATGCCGTGGATAGGTCAACCCTGCAGTGGTGCCTGTAACGGAGTGTGGCAGTGCAATTCCGGTCTTCAGGAATGTGTTGGTGGCACTGTTTCTGAAGGTCGCTGCAACGGACTTGATGATGATTGCGATGGAATCATTGATGAACTTGATGAGTTGCAGCAGGATCCCATGTACAATACACCCTGCGGAAATGACGAAGGCGCCTGTGAAGAAGGTTTGAATCAGTGTATCGGGGGAGCCTGGGTCTGTATCGGCGCAACGGAACCATCCCCGGAAGTTTGTGATGGTCTTGACAATAACTGTGATGGAATCGTAGACGAAGAAGCTGATTGTCCATCTGTATCTGGTGTTGATTACTGGTGTATCGAAGGTTCCTGTCGTCCGGAATGTGATCCCGGTGTTGAATTTTCCTGCCCTGGCGGTATGGAGTGTCGCGAAATTGAAATTAACAGCGTAACGGAATATGTCTGTATGCCAAGGCAGGGTGAGGAATGCGGCGGAACCGTATGTCCTCAGGGATGGAACTGTATTAATGAAGTTTGCGTCGACCCATGTGCGGAAGTTGAGTGTGAAAACTGGGAGGAATGCCGCAACGGAACCTGTCTTGATACAAGTTGTTCTGGCATTGGCGAAAGTTGCGGAGATGGTCGTTTCTGCATTAATCATGAATGCGTACTTGACCCATGCTGGCAACTGAATTGTGGCGCAGATGGTGGGTACTGCACAAGAAACTGCACGGAAGAAGGATGCACCGGTGAGTGTAATCCACTTGTACTCTGTGAACCGGGCTTCTACGAGGATCCTGAAGGTAACTGCATTCAGGATTTATGCTTCGGAGTTTCCTGTAATTTCAATCAAATATGCTCTCAGGAAACGGGTATTTGCGAAGATAATCTCTGCTACGGCCTGAATTGCGGATCTCAAGTCTGTTTCGCAGGAAATTGCATTGATGATCCATGTGATAACTTGATGTGCCCTGCGGGAGTAGAGTGCGTAGTATATAATGATCCTGCAAATTCTGAACCCTATGCCATCTGCAAACCGGATAGTTCAAACTGGATTCCCGGTGATGGAGGTGGTGATATTACCGGTCGGGGAGGGAACGTTTTCGGTTGTTCTTCTTCCGGTAACAACTCAGGTAAGTCTCCGGCTCTGTTTATTCTTTTAGGAATGCTGGGCGTTTTGAGCCTGCGAAGCCGGTTTTCAAAGGGAGGTAGAGCATGAAAAAGTCAATTCTTCTAATACTTCTGACAATTTTTATGTTCCAGACTTCCTGTAACGACACCATTTTCCATTTCGGAGATAACGGCAAGTACAATCTTCCCGACGGTTCCCTCCCGGACATCATTGATTCAGGTACGGATGCGGATGCCGAGCCATGTCTGCTTCCGGAAGAAGAAACATGTGACGGCAAAGATAACGACTGTGATGGCGTTGTTGATAACGGTTTTGATCTCCAGAACGACCCGTCAAACTGTGGTGAGTGTGGGCGCTTATGCAATTTCCCTTATGCAATTTCAAGCTGTGTTGAAGGTGAGTGCGTTATGGGTGCCTGTTATCCAGGGCACCACGATTTAAATGGACAGGAATCCGACGGATGTGAATACGGGTGTTTCGAAACCAATGAAGGAATTGAACTTTGTGATGGAATCGATAATAACTGCGATGGAAATGTCGATGAAACCTTTGATTTCGATAACGATCCCAATAACTGTGGTGGTTGTTCTAATGTTTGCGTTTTTCTTCATGGAGCGGGTGCCTGTGAAAACAGCCAGTGTACCATAGGTTACTGCACCGGCGGTTATCTTGATGCAGACGGTGACCCGGACAATGGTTGCGAATGTCGTCTTGACACCGTTGAGGGTGCTACCCCATGCACTGAGGGTACTACGGGAACTTGTGGTGTCGGGGAAATTTGTGCTGATATAGACGGAGATGGCCAGGCTCATTGTGCTGTCATCCCGGCAGAAATCTGTGATTTACGTGACAATGACTGTGATGGCCTTGTTGATGCCGACGATGATCTCAGCGCCGATTCCAGGGTTGGACTTACGTGCTACGGTGATCCGGACGGCATCTGTGCTGAACCATCTGCCGCTGGCACGACGTCTTGCGTAAACGGCATTGTAGAATGCGCCGGCCCCAATCTTATAGGACCAAATCAAGTAGCTGAAACCTGCAACGGTCTTGATGATGACTGCGACGGAATTGTTGACGACAATACCGCTGGTTCCGGCGTAAGTTGTGGCACTTCCTCAAATTATCCATGTCGGTTAGGGACCATGACCTGCACCGGTGGCGTGCTTCAGTGCCTCGGAGCGATCAATCCCACGGGGGCAGAAACCTGTAACGGTATCGACGATGACTGCAATGGTATTGTTGATGATAATCCCTCCGATGCCGGTGGTGCTTGTGATGTTCGTCCCGCAGCTCCCGTTGGTGCCACAAGTCCTTGTCAGGCCGGTACTTTGACCTGCACCGGTGGAGTTCTTCAGTGTCTCGGTTCGGTAGGTCCCACATCTACTGTTGACAGTTGTGGTGTTGATGCCAATTGTGACGGGGTTTTAAACAATCAACCGGATCTGTTGTCAAACATAGCCAACTGCGGAAGTTGCGGAAACGATTGCCGAACGGGTACATTAAATGAGAACGTCTCTTGTGTTAACGGCATCTGTATTAATTCAGGCTGCAAAACTGGATATTATAACATTGACGGTCTTCCCGGTTGTGAATATCCCTGTTTTTATAACGGAACGGAACAGTGTAACGGTATAGATGACGACTGTGATGGCCAGATTGATGAAGTAGTCGACCTCACGATTCCTTCTCCTACCGCGGTTTGCGGTGTTTCACCTTCTGCGGTGACTCCGGAATGTACCACGGGCGTTTCGGTAACCTGCTCCGGCGGATCATGGCAGTGCAGTTTCCCTGCGGGAGTTTGTAATCCCACTTGCGCTGCTGCTACGGAAATCTGTGATACTCTTGATAACGACTGTGATGGGAACGTCAATGAAAACGTGCCCCAATACGGAAAATCATGTAATTCCGACGATGGCCTTCCCTGGCCCGGGCATGGTGCATGCCGCACATCCGGGACATTTGTGTGTAACGGTCCGAATGCCGTCACCTGCAGTGCTGTAAAAGGTTCCTGTGAACCAAACTGTGAAGAGCTTTGCGATGGCATTGACAATGACTGTGACGGTCTTGTGGATGAATACAAAAACACAAATGTCGGTGACAGTTACTTCGTGCGCCCGGATGTAGTTCAAACAGGCTCGTTTTACATAATGCAATATGAAGCGAGTAGAAATAATGCGACTTCAATAACTGCAGGCACTGGAAACGGCTATACATGCTCATCTGGATGTTCGCCTCTTCCAAATGCTCCAGCGGGAAAAGTTCTTGATGAAACTCCTGCCTGCAGTGTTCCCGATCGTATTCCATGGTTTAATGTTACACCCATCGAAGTTGAACAGGCCTGTGCTGCCATTGGTGGACGCGCCTGCACCACAGATGAATGGAAATCCGTATGCCATGCAGGGTCATCATGCACCTACGGCTACGGTACAAGTTGTACTTCCGTGGCGAATGCCAGCCGGTTTTGCAACCTTGGATACTATGATTTTGATTCCGGCGAAGCGGGAAATCAGGACGGCCTGCTTCCAACGGCGAGCCCGTTTCTTGACCTCTGCTTTGCCGAATGGGGTGCCGAAGATGTATATGATATTACAGGAAACCTGAGAGAAATCACAAAGACTTCCTCCACAAACTTCACTCTCATGGGCGGCTCTTTCATGAGCGCCATGGAAACTGGTGCTACCTGTGACTACGACTTTTACATGGTTGACAATGATTTCCAACTCTGGGATACAGGCTTCCGCTGCTGCTTCGACACCGACCCACGATAATTTTTCATAAACCTGATTTTTTTTGATAATTTAAAAGGAAAAAAGAGGGTACATCAAACCGGGATGACGGGTCGACCCCTGAAATCCCGATTTGACGTAAGTGGAATTTTATACCTGAGTTGAAATTTTTGTCAAGAAAGGATTGTAAGAGCGCAAAAGCAACAGAGTCCCTTACTTTCTTTTACAGTCTTCCTTGTCAGGAATTTCGAATCTTGAAAGTTGAGTTTGTAGAAATAACATAATATTATCAATTCAATGTAAAATATTTGAAAATAGTTGTAGACATATCTAACAAACAGCACTATATCTAACTATGTGAAAGCGTGACATCTTCTCCTTCTTCATAGTGATGAACCTCCAGTGTTTAAAACCCCGGCAAATCCGGGGTTTTTTTTTGCTCCTGCACTGGACCCAACCCTGATCGAAAAAAAAAAAAGGAAAATTTTGGACCGAATTTTTAACCAGTGACGAAAAGAAAGAAAACGGCGACCGGAATTTTTTGCACTGAACGAAAAGAAGGAGTTTTTTGGCCAGAATTCGTTTCCGAAGACGAAAAAGGAGATTTTTGGCCAGATTCTTTGCCAGCGCCCTCGGAAAGAGACATGATTTCAAAGTATGTTGGCAAAAGCGTACGCCGAGGCCGAAAATTTTGGCCAGAGTTCGTTTCCAAGAACGAAAAGGAGGACTTTTTTGGCCAGATTTCATTTCCAGGAACGAAAAAGGGGAAAATTTTGGCCAGATTCTGTGGCAGCGTACTCGGAAAGAGACATGATTTCAAAGTATGTTGGCAAAAGCGTACGCCGAGGCCGAAAATTTTGGCCAGAGTTCGTTTCCAGGAACGAAAAAAAGGAAATTTTTGGCGGAATTTTTATCCAGTAACAAAAAGAAAGAAATTTCAATACCGCTTCCTGAGTAAAGGGATCAAAATCTAAAAGGTGAATATTTATTGCATTTCCGTAATTTTAAATTGATATTGAATGTTTACGCACTGGTCCAGCCCCTGTATTTTTTCAGGGATTCAGGAAAACAGGATACAGGAACAGCAGCAGGTCATAAACATTTAGTATCAAACAATAATTGTAAAAGATAAAGTTTTCAACTCACCTTCCATTACACGATCCTTTTACTCATGAACCGGTCTAGCAGAAATGCTGCTAGGTTAAGGCGTATTAGTTGATATTGTTAACAAAACTAAACGTAGTTATAAGGATTTAAATATTTCAAGGAATCAGAAAC
>JAHJMN010000102.1 GCA_018821305.1 Myxococcota bacterium | reverse complement strand
TTATGGATAAGTGTATTTAAAGCCCCTGAAAACCGCCAAAATCGACATAAACCCTCCAGAAACCCCTCAACTTCCAGCAGCAAAACTCCAAAAGGCAAGCATGAATTCGGTAAAAGGCAGTACTCAGTGTGGTGGAGTTTGGCTAAAAAACATGATGAAAATAATGACCCCGGACGGTTTATCTTATTCGGGACGCGGCAAATTGAATCCGCGCTTCCGGAGTGTGTTTGCAGATCAAAACAGATGGAGAGTAAGAAGATTAGTTTTAAAACCGGATAATAGCTCTTTCGGTTTGTGGGAAGACCGGCATATATACAATGGTCGTTATGGGGATACTCCAGTAAGCCTGCTCTATCAGGCAAAAACCAATGACTTTCTTACTGTCTGCAATCTCGCCCGGCTTCTAAAACCGGAGCAAGACAAAGAATTCCTTCATGGGATCAAAATTCAACTGAAAACTGATGACAGCAATGATACCGGACAGCTTGTTGTGGCATCTGCAAAGGAGAATACAGGAAGTATGGGTGTTTATTTCCCAGTTATCCCTCTGGAATTATCGCCCATGCGATTTAGGGTCCTTTTACCTCTTGATTCATCATCTAATTGTTTAGATCTTGCTGTTAAAAAATGGAAAGAGCAATTTTCCCGTGTATGGGACCGGTTACCTCTTCGGGTTGGTGTTGTGGCATTTCCAAGAATGATGCCTTTTCAGGCTGTAATAGAAGCGACACGGGGAATAGAAGAAGATCTCGATAGTTATCGGGAACCTGAAATCTGGAGGGTTATGGGATGCAAAACACAAGAGAGCGTTACTGCCTTGAGCTTTAAATCTGCTAATCATCCTTATGCGCTTCTTAAAACCATTCCGACAAAACTCCGCGATGGTCGGGAAGATGTATTTTATCCTTATCTGGCCGTGGAAGAAAAACAGGTACGTTATTCTCTGGATTTCCAGCATCCTGATGGCCAAGTATACAGACATGCCAAAGAATTACGAACTGGGGATGGTGTATTCATTTATCCGACGCTAATTTCAACACTTTATATGGACAGCACAGCCAGGCGATTCGCGCCTTTAAATCAAAGACAGCTTACTGACTGGCTGCAAATGCGTGATCTCTGGACGATGATTGAATGGAACGCGCCAAGTCAGTCAGCGATTCATGGAGCTTGGTCAGAGCTTATCAGTCGACGTGAGGACTGGCAGGATTTAAATGGTAACTGGATGGATGGAGGAAAGGAAACATGGCTCGATTTAACCCGTGCTGTTTTCTATGATCGTCTGGGAGTTAGAGGTGCCTGCCTTGAGGCCCTGGTTGAAGCTGCGGGAACTGGACTCCTGGACTGGAGTCTTGAATGGCATATGAATGTATTAAAAAAACAAGTGTCCGGAGGTGACATATGACAATAAATATTAAAAGTTTTTCAACATTTCCGTTTATCGGCATGGCGCTCGATCCTATCCATATAGGCACCGGCGGGGCTCGGCTTGGCAGGGTTGATAATACCATCGTACGCGACCCGGTAACTCGGATCCCGAAAATTCCAGGATCGAGCATTGCTGGCGTCATGAGGGCATATACTGCTATGGCAAAAGGGAAATACCCCGACTGTGCGGGTATTGGTAAGCCGAATCAAAGCGGTGGAGTAGGACACTGTGGCAAACCCGATTGCCCAGTTTGTACCGTGTTTGGCTTTGCCAAGGGTACTGGAGAAAGTGGTGGATTCGCTGGGCTTGCGGCATTCAGTGATATGCATGTGTTGCTCTTTCCAGTAGCGTCCCAGAATGGCCCACAGTGGATAACATGTCCAATGGAATTGCGGCAGAGCGGTATCACAGAATTTTCTGATCTAGGGGTTTTACCCGAACAGCAGGTCATTTATCGCAACACTCCACAACCATCATCATTGAATCTCGGCTGGCTCTTTCTTGAAGTCAAATCAGGTTGGAACCAACTGGACATTATTACTAAAAAGATCAAATCACTTGGTATACCTGATTACATCAATGCCAATTTGGCAGTGGTTTCTGATAAGTTGTTTACACACATTGTGAACTCAAACCTTGAAGTCAGGACATCGGTGGCCATAGATCCCGCCACTGGAGCAGCTAAAGAGGGCGCACTATTCACTTATGAAGCCCTGCCTAGAATGACCGTACTTTCAGGAGAACTAACTTGCCGTAATCCTAAACACTTTAAAATCAATAATTCTGAAGTGGAGGCTGCTAAGTCACCTGAGGATGTCAAGGATGTTGTCAATGGGGCATTTTCTTATCTGGAACATTTAGGAATCGGTGGAATGGGAAGCCGAGGCATGGGACGGATGAAAGTGCTTGATATTGCGAAAGCAGAAAAGGAGGGGCATTAATGAACACTCCTATATTCGAAAATCTTGACCTGTCATGTGCTGCTTGGGGTAAGGATATTGCAGATGACAGCCCGTCGAAGGAACTTGAAAATTCCATTAACAAAGCAATCTCTGTTCTGGAAGAACAGGGAATTTATGCCATGTTTCTTTTTCTCAAAACAAAAGGCGGCAGGGATGGGGAAAAGATCAAGAAATCTATTTTTGAATTTCTGAAACAAACGCCAAAGCAGTCTCCATTGCTTAGTAGAAATGGCGATGACGATGTTTTTAAATCCCTTCAGCAAATATGTAATGACCTTGATAAGTTACTACTGGCACGTGATCTGGTTCGGCAAACACTTGTTTATGCACTCTATCATTCTCGATTACAAAAAAATGAGGTGAGATCATGACCTGGACGGCAATTCGATGGGTCTGGCGGCTGGAAGGGCCGCTTTTCATTGGTATGCCCCCGGCAGGATCTTTGAACCGCTGTAGGCTCTATGTCCCGGCACGGGCCCTTTGGGGGGCAGTAACAGCTGAAATATCTCGTAATACAAGTGGTGAAAAATTTCCGGAATATAAAGATATCGGAAATCAAATAAAAGCCGAAAGCCGATTCACCTATCTTTTTCCTACAGAGAAACAAGGCAATAAATTTCTGCCGTGGTTGCCTGAATTTGACGAAATGAGAGGATATCAATGGTTCTGCCAAAGTCGAAATCTTACAGATCGCGAATTCAGGTGCCGTATGCTTGACTCCCGCCCCGGTACTGCAATCGACCCTGATTCGGATTCCGCTGCTGAAGGCACACTGCGGGAGACCGAATGTATCAATCCATCGTGGCGTAAAACCGACAATCAAGAAAAAACGAGCGAAATGTTTCTCTCCGGGTATGTATTTTTGAAAAACAATGGTCTTATAAAACAATTTGAAATGATTGATACTCTTTTTGTTGGAGGGGACACTAGATATGGTCTTGGGAAAATAAGTCGTTTAAAATGGCAAGAATTGTCCCGTGATTTTTCAGTCTTTGAAAAAACAGTCCATCTTGATCAAGAAGAACCCCAAATAGTGAGCAACATCATTTGGGGACATTCCTTTGAGAGTAAACATCCTGACATGATAGGAACCAAGGAGTTATCAGGTGGCTGGGACAATGGCAGCCAGTGTGAAGGCAAACTCACATGGGCTCCCGGTTCATCTATGACCCATCCTTTAGCATGGTCAATAGACAAAAATGGATTCTGGATTTGTAAAGATTAATTGGACTAAAAAGGGATATCCGAATCAATTATTCCTCTGACAATTAATGGTCGAATCATACCACCGTTGACCGACGAATTCACACGCTTCAATGGAGCCGCTTCTTTTCAGAAGCGGAAATTTTTCAATATCGTCTAAAGTCAGTGAAGTAAGTTCGCTTCAATGGAGCCGCTTCTTTTCAGAAGCGGAAATGGAAAAGGTTGGGTTTGGGGCGAAGGCGAGAAATCGCTTCAATGGAGCCGCTTCTTTTCAGAAGCGGAAATGGAAAAGGTTGGGTTTGGGGCGAAGGCGAGAAATCGCTTCAATGGAGCCGCTTCTTTTCAGAAGCGGAAAT
>JAHJMN010000101.1 GCA_018821305.1 Myxococcota bacterium | reverse complement strand
TCGTGTCCTGTAATTCGCTTCGCGAAGGATTTTATTAAAAATCCTAACAGGCCACTACAATAAATTCAACACCTTGCGGTTACTGTCCTGAGCAAAAATCGGGCGAAAAATTTGATTTTCGGTATTTCAGGACAGTAACTACTTATACCTCATTTCAACAATTCAGTCTCTACCCAAAACATCTTTCGTTAACAACGAGAATATCATGTGAAAATCCTTTTGTGTCCATCCCTGATTCCAAATAGTTCGTGTCCGGAAATTCGCTTCGCGAAGAATTTTATTAAAAATTCTATCCGGCCACTATTAATATTTTCAACACCTTGCGGTTACTGTCCTGAGCAAAAAATCGGCGAAAAATTTGATTTCCCGTATTTCAGGACAGTAACTAAATAAATTTTTGAGGAGACTTTGTTTTGCGTTTGAAAGGAGCACTGACCGGGTTTAACAATTTTTTACATCCATACTCTTAATTTCCTGTAACAAATAAGTCATCAATATATATTCCTGATCCAAAACTAGTCCAACCTCTTAATCCAAATTTTAAATAAACAATGGAGCCTGCCCAGGGTGTCAAATCAACAGTAATGTCATGCCAATCATCACTTAAAAAGTGCCATCCATATGAAGATGTATAAGGAAGACTTGTTTCAGTTAATGTATTTGTCATTGCACCTGAATTAGTGGAAACCTGAAAGCCATAATATTCACTGTAATTATCAGCATAAATATATGCTTTGAAATTTAATTGTGCAGTTGTAACTCCAGTTAAGTCAATTGGTGGGGAAACGACATAACCAGTACTGTAGTCATCTGAGCCCCAGTAACTTAATTCAAGATTTGACCCTAAACAGGTATTTGAGCTGTAACATTCGGGAATAGTCGTATAAAAACTTTTAGTCATTCCTGAAGCCCATTGTCCGTCTGTAGTCCAGGGTGGATGCTCAGTAAAGGAGGTTCCATAAATAATATTTTTCGTACAAAGCTCATTCATTGCTCCTGGTGTACCAAGATCCCCATCTCCATAAGATTGACTTGAATCACACCACGCCGCTGATGAATCATTTTGTTTATTTGAATAAAATTCAGTTCCAAGTTGCATGGAAATTCCGTCACCACCAGCAGGCAAGGCAGCTCCTGCAAAATCAATGCTGTCCATTTCCAGAATTTCATAGCACTTAACAGATATGGTCTCCGCATTCGAATTTTCCAGCGTGAATCCTCCATAAATCAATCCATCAGCAGTAAAACCGCCATTTGTCAGTGGATTATCGTTGGAGGCAAATACTACTGTTCCAAGACTTGGAATAACAATATCCTCCAACTCATATTCAGTAGAACCAACAAGGAGAGAACAATTAAAAAAGTTCACGTCCTTTGAAGTATAATTATATAATTCAATAAATTCCCCATATGTATCATCAACGACCGATGGGTTCCAATGGATTTCTGTTAGTGTTACTGATTCATGCGCTGGTATTTCAGTTTCAAATTGAACAAATTCTGGAAAAAGGTGATCCAAATTATCATAATTTGTTCCTATTCCCAAATTACCACCTTCATTTGATCCAAGACATTTTACTTTATTACCATCATCTATTATGCAGGTGACTTGATCACCTCTTGATATTTTCTGAGTAGCGCCATAATTGATCGATTCAACAGGACTGCTCCTGTTTATTGTCGTCCCGTCCCCAAGAAACCCACGGTAATTGTTACCCCAACTCAATATTGTATTATCTTCTTTTATTGCAGTGACACCGGTTCCTCCATGTATAAGCTCTCTTACTTCAGTGAGATTTATTACCGCATTAGGAGTATTTCTTGAATATGTCGTACCATCACCAACTTGTCCGCTACTATTGGAGCCCCAGCATTTTACTGTTTTATCACTTAACAGCGCACAACTGCTTGCTCCATTAACAGCAATTGCTGATACTCCAGAGAGGCCAACTACAGAAACAGGACTGAGCCTTGAGGTTGATGTACCATCGCCAATTTGTCCGCTACTATTGGAGCCCCAGCATTTTACTGTTTCGTCATTGAGAAGTGCACAGGAATGGGAAAAACCCAAACTGATCTGATTTACACCTGTTAAAGGAACAGTCACCGGAGATAAATAAGTTCCGGTATTTCCAATTCCCAATTGCCCACTTGAATTCCTGCCCCAGCATTTTAAAGATCCATCGTCAATAATTGCACAACAATGAAAATATCCACAGGAAATGCTTTCAGCATTTGTCATATCCAGAACTTGTACCGGATCAGTGGAACTGTTTGTTGTGCCATCACCTAACTGTCCCCCTCCCCAACACCAGACTGATTGGTCGCTTTTTAGTACACAACCAAGCGAACCACCTACTGAAACTGATAAAACATTACTTATCGTTTCAAATCTTTTTCCCTTGTCTCCCCAGCACCATAAATTTTGATTAAAATCGATCGCACAGCATCCATATTCCCCACATGATATATCAGAAAAAATACCACTTACACCGGTTTCAATGTATAAATCGTCCATTGAAAGGTTATTATATTGAAGATCGCTTGAAACTGCAGGACCAACAAACAGTCGAAATATTCTCGGATCAAAATTTTCGACATTATCTTCAGCAATACTGACATTGACAGTCTGCTCGACATTCCAGTTATCAGGAGTAAAAACAATGTTATTGACATCTGGTATCAAAATTGAAGGATTGGAAGATATTACAGGAACTGACACATTTCCATAAGGTTTTGATGTAAGTACAAATTTATAGGCTCCAGTTGAACCTTCAGGCAAGTTTATACGTTTATCAGTAGTTAAAATAAAGCCAAATGTGTCATCATCTGTTATTTCAAGAGGAATTGAATTACCTGCCAATTCATTATACCCAGCATCTGCCGATACCGCTGGTCCTGACTCTATGTTCAAGTTCACATCATCATCATCATAAAGATTAGTTAAATCTGCACTATAATGAACAATTTGCGGAGCGCTCCAGTTTTCGGGTGTAAAGAGTAATTGAGTAGCATCAAGTACTATTCTTCCGTCTACATCGGGGGCCAGTACAACATTTACATCATCAGAAGGTTCCGAACCTAAAACAACAAGAAAGGAATTAACTGTAGTGTCATTTTCGCTAAAAGCTACCTTACTTTGCCTGAACAGAGAAATTTTTTCACTTGAAGTAACTTTCTGTGGACTAACTATGTCCCACAATTTTCCATCCTGTGAATTCCATCTGTATGTTTCATTAATTGAACTGCCACACTGTCCCCAGTTATTGTTTCCCCAGCAGTACAGGTCATTTCCGCTTAATAAGCCGCATGACATCCTTTCTCCAGTTGTCACAACACCCCAGGTATCTACACCAATTTGAGCTGGAGTATTAATAGACTCTGCCCCATCCCCGAGTTGATGATATAAATTACGTCCCCAGCAATATAGAGCACCGCTTGTTCGAATACCGCACGTATGAGAATTACCTGAACTGATAAAAGTCCAATCAATATCTGTTCCTATTTTTACAGGATTTGTCTTATTAACAGAATCACCTGTCCCAAGTTGATAGTCAGAATTTGCTCCCCAGCAGAAAAGGTTTCCTTGAATTATGCCGCATGTATGAGAATAACCTGAACTGACAGTAGTCCAGCCAGTTTCAATTCCGACACGTAAAGGGACATTGGAATAAACAGGACCAGACTGATTATAAGAATTATTGCCCCAGCAATAAAGGTTCTGATTTCTGAGGCCGCAGGTATGACCACCCCCAGCAGACACGATGCTCCAATCAGTGTCAGTCCCTATTTTAACAGGAGCATAACTAACGGTGTTTGTACCATTTCCAAGTTGGCCGCTATAATTATAACCCCAACAGTAAAGTTCTCCACCTCTTAGACCACAGGAAAACGAACCCCCTGAAGTTATATAAGTCCACGCATTCGAGAGTCCAACCTGAGTTGGTACAAGCTTATCTATATTAGTACCATCACCAACAGCAATTCCTTCTCCCCAGCAGAAAAGATACCCACCTTTAATACCACAGGTATGTGTATACCCTGCTGCGACATGAGTCCAACCAACACCTTCAACTCTCGTAGGATAAAATCTGTCAGTAATAGAATTATTTCCAAGTTGCCCGTTGGAATTCATGCCCCAACAATAAAGGATTCCACTTTTGATACCGCATGTATGATTGTAGGTGGAAGAAAGTACGTCCCAGGATTCAGGATTGTTGTTAATATTAATGATTGTCGCCTGGATACCACATAGTGATCCGTCACAACATTCTATAGACATGTTACAGTTGCCAGCAGCTGTGGGTGTAAAACTGTAGGAACCAGTACCGTTTCCATTATCTGTTATATTGCCCCCGCAAGTATCCTGAGATTCAACATTTAAAGTAAGTGTATCTCCGTCGGCATCGGTGCAGGTAATATCGTAAGTATACATTGAACCGGAATAAATGTCTGTTTCCGGAGTACTGGTAATCTGCGGAGCAGAATTATCACGTATACATTCGGTTCCATCCGCATGATAGCCGGTTTCGCAATTACATACTGGGTTGCCGCTTCCGTCATCACTGCACGTGCCATGACCGGAGCAGGTAATTCCTTCGCAGACAATGGAATCTGCTATACATTCGGTTCCATCCGCATGATAGCCGGTTTCGCAATTACATAAAGGATTGCCGCTTCCGTCATCGCTGCAGGTGCCATGACCGGAGCAGGTAATTCCTTCGCAGACAGCGTCATCTTCAACACAATCAAGACTTTCTGCATGGTATCCGGTCTCACAATTACATGAAACAGAGCCATTGCCCATATCCACACATGTGCCATGACCACTGCAGGTTACACCTTCACATGGATTTGTATCGGAAAGGCAGTTGAGCTGCTGTGAATGATACCCAAGTTCACAAGCGCATGATGGATTTCCGCCTACATCAAAACAAGTACCATGACCACTGCAGGTAATTCCTTCGCAGACTGAAGATGAGTTATTTGAATCATCATCATCACAGCCAGAATAAGCAATTGCAGTTAAAACTGAAAAAAGAATAAATAGACTTTTTCTCATGTTCTCTCCTCAAACCTGTGTATATATTTAGTTACTGTCCTGAAATACAAGTTTTCAAATTTTTTGCCCAATTTTTGCTCAGGACAGTAACCGCAAGGTGTTGAATTTACTGGTAGTGGCCTGTTAGAAATTTTAATAAATTTCTTCGCGAAGCGAATTACAGGACACGAACTATTTATTTATGCTCAACTCAAACTACAGCCAATGTCTTATTGTATAGTAATTCACTATAAATACATTATCAAGCATCATTTGAGTTCGTTCTTATTTTTCAGGACAGTAACTATTCAGGCCTGTTGGCCCTGGGTTTAATCGTCCGGGTCTTCGGTGTCTTTTGAGGTAGAGGACTTAAGCGTTAGTCTACGCACATCCGGGTGTGTTCGGCCGATAGCTGATGCTAAAGTGCGGCGAATGATTCGAAGTTCATTATTGAATACTTTTCGTTCGGCATTAAGGGCCGCAGATGATTCTGCCACTTCTGCCTGCAGGTTTTCAAACTCTTTCCATTCCTCAATGGCAGCATCAAGGCATGATTTAAGCACTCGGATAGACTCTTTCGACGTTGCGCACTCCCCGTATCCCGTCTCGCTTTCAATATTGTAAATTAACTGAACTATTTCCGTGAAGATATCGTCAACAGTGTTTTTGTTTACAATTGACATATTTATTTTCAGATGTGGATACAAGTCAGAAAGAACGGGTACAAAGCACCTTGCAGTTTTTTTCAGTTCCTTCAGGGCTAAAAGCCCTTCCTTCTTCTCTTTTCTCATTAGCGATCTCGCAATTGTCCATCTTTCCGCTGCTTCAAGAAATGAAAGGGCACGATTGGTCGTGCGCTCATGAATCGTCTTTATTACCGGGTGACTGTCTTTATTTCGTTCAATAATTCGCAGCAACCGGGTGGCTAATCGCTTGCTTTTATCTGTACCTATCATTTTTCACTCCATTTCCTGTCTGAACTAACCGGTTTCAATTAAAAATTTCAAAATAAATCGTTCGTGTCCTGTAATTCGCTTCGCGAAGGATTTTATTAAAAATCCGAACAGGCCACTAGTAATAAATTCAACACCTTGCGGTTACTGTCCTGAGCAAAAATCGGGCGAAAAATTTGGTTTTCGGTATTTCAGGACAGTAACTAAATCATACAACCGCTGTTGTGCTCCGTCATGTTCTTGTAATTCAACATTGTCTTGAAGCCAGATTTTTTCGGAACATCTTTAAAACGGTTCTTTTCCAGACTAAAGTGCAATTTTTTTTTGTAAAGTGTAAATTTTCAAAACAAAGTTTCAATTTTATTTTCTTCTCACTTGTTTTTATTTTTTTTATTCCATTTTTTTATAACTAAGTATAAATTTTTTCAGACATAGTTTAGTATTTTGATTTTCATATTTTATCTATTTCTAATTACCGTTTGGATTTTTTTCATCTCAAGTCATTTTTTTTAGATTAGGTAAATATTTTTTCAACTATTATTCAATCTACTTCATACTAAGTAAACAAATAATTCATATGAAGTACTATTTTTCCTTATATATGTTTTGTTTTTTTAATGATTAGTTATATTTTTTTGTTTCCATATTCAATTATTTTCATGCTTAGTTCTATATTCTTTTATAAATTGTTAATTCTTTATATATTCTGTACTAATTAATTTCTACTTGGTAAAATTTTTTCTTTATTGAAGTTAATAATTTTAAGATAAGTAATATTTTTTCTTATACTGAGAAATTATTTTTCCTTGTCTGGTTTGATTTTCTTGTGCTCTGGTTTTATTTTCTTGTATGAGGTTTTGTTTTTCGATTATATGGTTTAATTTTTTGAAACGCAAGTTCGGTATTCTTTGTTCAAAAGTCGAAGCGAATGTATTTTAAAAAGTTACCTGTACTTAGTTCGTGTCCTGAAATTCAATTTTTATCAAAATTGAGCATGTTTACGAAAACATGCTATTCAGAACACTACAATAATTTCAAGGTCTTCATTCTTAATGTCCTGGGCAGAAATTCGGCTTAAACTTGAAAACTTGGTATTACAGGACATTAACTACTTATCGTTGAATATAATGTTGGTTAAAAGGCATCGGGTCGGTGCAGAGGGAATTGTTTACTCCGGTTTCTGGCTGGCTTTTTTAAATTTGCGTTCGTTTTCGCGGTCACTGTCGTCGGTAGCGGATGTCGAGCGAAGTTTATTGCCATCGGAGTCCAGTATGCGCATGGAGTCAATGTCTCCGGCAATGACGAGACGACCGGAAGGAGTCACATGGAAGTGGTCCTGCCCACGGCCAATGAGATTCCCCCGGGGTGATTCAGGGCCTGCGATAACTGTAAGCCCGGATTCTGCATTCAGTTTTGCAACATGATCCCAGTATTCTCCTGCGGTTTTGATCTTTCCCTGATAAAGAATGTAAACTGTTTCCGAGGAATCAACTCCAAACCCATAAATCCTTCCGTTTCCATCGAGGGAAAGTTTTGCTTTACCAGCGGTTTTGCCCGTTCGATCAAACCAGGCGAGTTGGGTGCCTTTTTCACTCATTAAATACAGATAACCGGCGGGTGATATTGTTATCAGATTATTATATTGTGAAATTCCTGGATAATCTCCGCCACTGCCACTTGAATCACTGAATGTGCTGTGCTTTTTTTCAGAAATTCCCGGCCACAATTCAACTTGCTGTCCATTCTGATCATATCGCAAAAGAACCATATCCCCATTTTTGTTATATTTTAATACGACAACCGTTTTATCGATATCCGGGGCAAATCCGTAATGGTCACGCACATTCAGACGGGTTAAATCCTTTTTCTCCGGCGAATCAAAATGCCTTATTTCCTTACCGTTTAAAGGGTTCAGCGTTCGCACGAATCCTTTTTCGGAATCCACCAGATATATTGTTCTGTCCGAGGGTGAAGAGTAGATTTTTGAACCGTCCGAGAATTTTACCCCATCATGAACCCATTTCAGAAAACCCTTTTCATTTACACTGCCGATGCGACTTCGGTGACCTGCAGTTCCACGGTTTTCATCCTGCCAGGCGATAACGGGATCATCTAAGGGATCCGCTAAAATTCCACAGAATCCCCAACTGGATGCAGGTAGGATTCCCGCTGAATTGCCCAAATCAAGTACCGCAAACCAGGTTTCCATAACTCCAGCTGGATGGAGCTTCGCCCACAGTTCGTCGGGAATCATCAGGTCATTATTGCAGTAATTGCATTTAATCGCACGGTTTTGACCATCGATGGGCAATCCGGCACCACAGTTGTAGCAGTGAAAAGTCATAAGATCTTTAGAAAGCGCAGTATCGGAAGCTTTGGTAACGCCAATCAATGACACAACACCCGGGTATACTTTATCAAACCACTGAGGAGGTTTTGCCACCAGAGTCTTTCTTCCACAGGAGTAGCAATCAAGGTTCCCGCCTCCTTCAGAAACCACATTTTCAATGGAGAGTTCATCAAATGGCCTTCGGCACTCGGGGTTAGAGCAGAGTGGATTTTCATTACCAGTCTTGACTCTGACTGTCATCTTGCCAGTCATTATGGTAGTTGACCTTATTTTTCCGCTTTTCAAGGTGAGAGCCTCGGAAAACCCGTCTTCTAAAATACTCCTCCAACTTGACCCAGAAATTTCCATCGTTTTATGGCATGTGGGACAAACAAAAGATTTTGCCGGCTCGTTCAGTGGAAGCGGCTTATCACAGTTTTCGCAGTTAACCGAAATTCTTATTGAAATATATTTAAGGTTCATGAAAGTCCTCAGTTGGGTTTTTATCTGCCATTTTGATCCATAGTATCTTTAAAACGCCGACGCAAGTCAAGGCCTGTTCATGATCCCGAGGTGTCCGTGGAGCGAATGCTACCGCGTCATGCCTATAGACTTCAGACTTTTCTGTTTCCCTATTAAAAATGTCAGGAATACAGGTAATCAGAAACAGAAGCAGGATAATCAGGGGCTCAGTCCTGAAGCATTTCTTGAAAATTGGTGTCTGGATTTTTTCTATGTTTGATCCCATTTAAATGGGCGACAGTCTGGCTGACCGCATTTTCATGGCTATTTGTTTGACTGCTCTTTGTCCAGAGGCGCGAATGCTGCGCATCCTTCATCCCCGCTCTCCTGCCTCCATGCCTTTCCTGCCTCCCTGCTTTCCTGCCTCCTGCTTTCCTGCTTCCCTGTCTTATTTCTTTTCCGGGGTGGTCCATTTTGTCCACAGGGGGCCGAGAATGTTTTCGGCGGCGGCGGAGCGGATGAGTTTGCGGCGAGTTCGCATTTCTGTCTGGTATGTGATCTTCTCGACTTTATCTTCAGTAATCATGAAAAGCGCATTATAGAGATAGTATTTATAGACGCCCGTGAGGGTGGGAGAACGGAGCTTTTCCTTTATCCAATCCGGTGCTTTGAATTTGGGATCCCGGAAGTGGCGATAAAGGATCCATGTCATGATTAAAGGCGCATCGGTTTTATACACCCTGATGGCTTTTTCGAGGTGCATTTCAAATTCCTGCTGACGCTTCAGTTCACAGTCGGAACGCAGGGCAAAGTACCATGCCATTGGGGAATCATACGTGGGCTGAGCAATCCAGGCAAGACTTACATCGGAAAGTTCCTTCCAGTTTCCCTTCTGGAAAAGGTGGTAAGTCAATAATTTAAAGCAGTTTTCGTGGGAAATACCTTTTAAGCGCATTTCACTGCATAGATCGATACGTTCTGATTCGGAAAGTTGAAAATAAACTTTTCCCAGATACTCTTCCGTCGGAAAGATTCCAAGCCATTTACGGACATCGGGCCACCGGAGCCTGAGTTCATTAATGAAAGTTGCATCAATGCGCTTTCCTTTGACCACGGCGCGCTTGTACTGGATCCTGGCCTGTTTCTTGTTTCCCCAGTTGAATAAAAGACGGGCGGCCATGATTTCCGGAAGATGATGTCGGGGACTAAGCCATGAAGCTATGCCGATCCACTTAAGTGGTTTGCCGTTTTCCACAAGGGTCTCAGCGTATCCTCTAACGGCAGTGATGTAAAAATCCGCTGGATGTATTTTTGAATACTCCCGGCTGCGGGCCGTGAGGGAAGTCTTTTTGTTTTTGTAAAGTTCAACAAGCTTCGTTCGCTGGGAATGAATATCTTTTCCTCGATTAACTACAAGTAAAGATCCGGAAATAATTGTAATTATGAGAACTCCCGCGAGGGCTGGCTGGAGGGGCAAATCAAGGCGCCAGGATCGCACCTTTCCCGTAAATCGCAGGGAGGAAAGTACGCCAAGACAGACAATGAACGAAAGACCCGTCCCCGCAAACTCGAGGTTAAAGTCGAACATATTCTGGAATATAAGTGCGCTGCACGCAGCAATGATCCCTATGCGCCATATACGGTAGCGGATAAAACTCACGGTTCGAATAATCATGAAACCTGCAGAGATCAAGAAGATTCCAGTGAAAACAATGCCAAAGTCGATGAGCATCTGTAAAATGAGGTTTTCAGCAAAATGAATGTCCAGGGATGCAACAGTCTGCTGATAATGCGGAAAAACGCTGATGAAACTGCCCTTTCCAATTCCAGCAAAGAGGTGGTTTCGAGCCAGGGACAGAGCATCGTTTAAAAGCATAAACTTCGCATCACGCAGGGGAGTTGAAGATTCGATGAAGGGAATGACGAAACGATCCAGAACTGGAATCATGGCGAACATGATGACGGTAAAAACAGCATACAAACCGCCACCCTGCTTTGAAATGTGCCTTCGATAGAACCAGAAAAACACACCCGTTCCCACAGCAAGGGAAAGAATACCACCCCGGCTTTGAGAAATAACTGTGATTGCAAGAGAAAGAGGCGTCAGCATGAAGTAGAAAATCTTCATGCGCATTTCTGTTTCGTCCAGAGCCAGTCCCAAAGTAAGGAAGAAAATCAGGGAATAAAAGCCCGATGCATGGTTCATATTAACAAAGGGAATGATGAAGTGATTGGTATCCCGGGGCGCATACACACCCCACATGGTCTTGATGCCGAAAAATATGTGGACAAGGGCGGCAACAGCGAAGGCAGCTCCCATGAATACTATGATACGGGCGAGATCGCGACCACCCGTTGAAACCTTCCGGCAATAGATGTAGACAGCAAAAGCGTAACCGGCATAGGCAAAATATTTAACAGCTTCGAAGAATGTGTGTACTTTTTCATAGCTGATACTGTGCCACGAACCCATGTCACCGCGTCTTGAAAGAACTTCATAAAGGTAGGGAGACGTGTGTTTCAAAAGGAAAGCCGGAAGCGGTATCAGTTGAAGCAGCATCCATATGGACATGAAAAACAAAAGCAGCATCAAACCAGTAATGTAGAAATGCTTATGTTTGCGTTGGCTGTACCGTAGATGGAGGTATGCGGCTAGAATAAATGATAAAAGTCCGCCAAAGGAAATGATTATCTGAGTGTCATAGTGGACGCTACCGATGAGCCCAGCGGACAAAATAAGCCAGAATGACAACCAGTAATACAGTATGTTCCAGGGCGGCATAATCCTACAAAAACCGCTCGGGAACGACGATCAGATCCCCGGGCAGAAGCTTAAAGTTCGGAGTTTTTCCTTCAGTTATATCGTTCACGCTAACTTTTATGCGTAGATTCCGACCAAGCTGCTTACGGATAACCGTGATGGATTCATTGTCTGCCGTTGTAAGGAGACCGCCGGATTTAGCAAGAATTTCGAGGATAGTTATCTGGGGTTCGTACACAAAGGAACCGGGATTTTTTACAAAACCAAAAACAGTTATTGTCTGGCTTTTGTTCAATTTAAAACTTACGTAGATAACGGGATTCCGGAAGAAGCCGTCTTTTAGTTTTTCGATAATAGTTCGCCGGACTTCGTCGGGCTTTTTACCGATGACGCCAATAGTACCAACGAAAGGATACGTGATTGTACCCTGCTCGTTAACGGAAAACTCACCTGTAGGTAGCTTTTCCGTAAAGGAAGTTATTGCTATGACATCCCCGGCCCCAATGACCAGCGGTGCAGGAGTTACATCATAACTTCCGGGAGGTACTTTTACTTTTTTCTCTTTGAAAAGTCCGGTACAGCCGAAGCTAACCAGCAGAATCACGGTGGAGAGTGTGAAAATCGTGTTGGGTTTCATATCAGAAGTAGTATGTACCCGTGAAGAAGATTTCGTGTTTTACAAAGCTCGGATTGTTCACGATGGACAATTGATGATCAGGATACTGGGTCTGGTTTGCCGTTGTAAGCCGGAAAGGCGTTGAATCAAGCATAAACCTGTAACTGAGACCAAGAGCAATGTTTTTGGCTACTTTATATTTACCATCAAGGTGGGTAAAGAAAATGGTGTCGGTTCTTATACCGTCCCCTGTGCCACCAGCTCCGTAGTATATATTGTAGAAATTAACATACCGGAAGCCCGCAGAAGCCTGAAGAAGCAGATTGCGACTGTGCTGATAATATGCCGTGAGACCGAAGTTCTGCTCATCGGAATAATTACCCAGAACGGAATCCTCAAATGTGTGACCATAATTGAAAGATAATTTAAGTTTGTTTACCACCGTATAGGTGATGCTTGCTAGAGCAAGCCAGGTTGCAGGAGATGGCCCTGATGCATAAAAACCCCAACCGTAACCACCACCAAGGGTGAGACCAAGGTTTTTAGTAATGGGAGTTGAAATACCACCATAAAGTTTCAGGGGCATGGAATCACGACCACTGGAACTCAGATATGTAACGAAATCATACGTAGCGGCCAACCATACAAAGGAAAAAGGCAGAAATTTGTACTGGGCACGAAGTCCAGCGCTGTTTTTCATACGGTTTCCCGCCTGAAGTGAGCTGTCTTCGAAAATATCAAGGCTGAGTTCATATCGAGCTACGATTTCAAGCAGTCCGCCGCCGGGAATGATGAGCATTCCCAGACCCATGGTGTTCTGATACCAGGTTTGGGTGTAATTATCCCGGAAGAGATAGTGGGGCTCGCTGTAACGTGTACCCTTTTCAAACAATTGAAGTTTGAAATGCCTTGAAGGA
Organism: Myxococcota bacterium; assembly: GCA_018821305.1. GTDB lineage: Bacteria > Myxococcota_A > Polyangia > HGW-17 > HGW-17 > JAHJMN01. The sequence continues at coordinate 49,810 of JAHJMN010000101.1, read as the reverse complement.
TTGTAGTAGAGTTCGCCCGCTAAAACTGCACCGAAGCGGGGTTCGTTGAAGATGTTATCTACAGTGGCATTATTGTAATACTGGCGGTATAAAAGTTGAGCTTCTATGCCGTAACTGAGCTTTTCTTCTGCAGTAAAACGTTTTGAAAGGCCCGATGTGTTAAACCTGATGGCCGGAACAAGCATGAATGCAAGACCGCCTATGGAATCTTCGTATATGCTGGAAGAATCCCCTGCTCCATAGTTGATATTTGTATCGTATCCCGCAAATAGATTAATGGAACCGCTCATGCCGGAAGTCCTGACGGCAAAGGGATTCGTTTGAATAATTCCCTTTTCTTTGACTACGGGCATGTTCGACTGCTGGGCCCGGGCTGTTGATACTGAAAACATCAGCATCAGCCCTGTCAGAGTAAGTGTATATAAAAGCTTGAAAGGCATATTATAGTTTAAGCTCCAGTACGGATATTATTTAGTCACTGTCCTGAAAAACCAAATTTTCAAGTTTCCACCTGATTTTCACTCAGGACAGTGAGGGCAAGGTGTTGAATTTATTACTGTGACCTGTTAGAAATTTAAATAAATTTCTTCGCGTAGCGAATTCCAGGACACGAACTATTTATATGGAGAAGCATTAGGCCAGGTAAGTTCAACTGACCAGTCCGGATTGTACGGAAGGTAACCCGAAGGCTTCTCAAGCGGATCAAACACAGCAAGGTTGGGTTGATCCGGGTCGTAAATGTTGTATTCAGGTTTGCTTAGTTTCATTTCGAAACCTTCTCCCGTAGAGAATTTCTCGTCGCCTACGCACCGGGAAGCCTCGAAAACCTGTTCTTCTATGTTTGTATTGATAACTTTAACCTTCTGATAACTCAGCGTTATTTTTGATTTATCGAGGGCCTTTAGTTCCCTGTATGCGGAATTACCTTCTGCAACCCAGAACTTCACGGATTTGGTTTTGGGTTCAAGGCAGTTCATGCGCATGATGTTTTTCTTTTTAGTTGCTTCCTCAAACATTTTCTGGACAGCAGCTTCTTTAGAAGGCCAGCCAGAGGACATTGATTCCGCAGAAGAAAGCATCTGCTCCGGGGACATTTTTTCAGTTTGAGAAGAATCGTCAGTAGTCTGGGTTAATCCGGATATAGTGTTGTAAACATTAGAGTTATGACTTCCGGAAACGGATGAGAAAACAACTGGTAATGCAAATACAGGGATAAATCCCAGAAAAAATAATTTATTTCTAAGGTTTGTCATTCAAACCTCCTTACGGTGCGGGGTATTAGAACGCCTTTACGGGCTGCCCGCTTCCGATAACTTTGAACCAGTGAAAAATAATCATTATTATCACAGAATTCAAGTAAAAAATCCATTAAAGACTCATCAGCAGAGATGGCCTGCCAAAAAGACGAAGTTCTTTTGGCCGTAAAACTTGACATTTACAAATTCGTCCGGTTGCATTTAATCTGAAATTATTTCTGGAATTTTGTGAGAAGTTCCGGAAGTGAGATTGATAACTGTTCACCAGTATTGAGGTTTTTGAAAGAGATCTTCCGGTTTACAAACTCTTCCTCACCAATTAAAAGTACAAATGGAATCTGTTTACGATTGGCCCACTTCAGAATCTTGGCAGGTTTTGCGAACTCAGGGAAGAGATCTGCAGCGATTTGATTGGATCGAAGGGCTGTAAGTATTGAGTATCCAAACTCAAAATATTTTTCATCTAAAATACCCAGCGTCACCGCAGGAACGGAACTGACTTTATGCATTCCCCGATCCGTAAGGAAATCAATGATTCGTTCGAGGCCAAAACTGAATCCAACAGCGGGAATATTTTCTCCGGAGAAGATCCCGATGAGGCCATCGTAGCGCCCACCGCCCCCGAAACTGGAAGAATAACCGTCAATTTTAAGCTCGTAAATAGGCCCGGTGTAATAGTCGAGCCCCCGGGCAAGAACGGGAGAGAATTTAATATTCTCGTCGATTCCAAGTCCCTTCGACCAATGGAGGATCTTCTCCATATCTTCAATTCCTCCAGCATAATCACGATGACTGAAGGACCTGACATAATCGATGAGATCCGATGCACAAGACGTTTCAACTTTAAGAATCAGATCCGAAAGCGTTACTACAGCTTTTTCGCTGATACCCATTTTAACAAGTTCATCCCGGATTGCCTCGGGGGGCATTTTGTCCAGTTTATCAAGGATCGTAAGAACCTGATTGTGCAGATTTTCCGGTATCTCCAGCCCTGCAAGCATTCCACGAAGAATGCGTCGGTCATTGACACTGAGCCAGAACTTTTCAATACCGATTTCATTCATGATTTCGGTTACGGCACAGAAAATGTCCATTTCAGCTAGAATCTGTCCGCTACCAATAATATCCACATCGCATTGATAAAACTCGCGGAATCTACCTTTCGCCGGGCGATCTGCCCTCCAGACGGGCTGAATCTGAAAACGCTTGAATGTTCCCGTGAGCACTTCTCTGTTTGCACTGTAAACTCGAGCCAGAGGTACCGTCAGATCATATCTCAGACCAGTTTCCGCCAGATCTCCCTGAGTCAGATTCCCTTTTTCGAGAGTTCTTTGAAGTTTTTCACCACGGTGAAGTAAACGAAAAATCAGTTTGTCACCTTCGTCACCGTATTTTCCAGTAAGAACATTCAGATTTTCAAAAGCCGGTGTTTCCAGAGGCTGGTATCCATGAAGAGTATACACCTTTTTTATTATATCAATTACATGATATCTCAGAGCCAGCGCATCCGGAAGAAAGTCTCTTGTTCCCGAGGGAGCGGAGTATTTTGGTGCCATTTTTCCTCACTTTCCATGCCCCTGCATACGGGCCAGAGTGCTTTTATACCAATAGCGCCTGAGATTCAAGATCCTTATAAATTTATGTTCCTGCGGGAAAATGATTGTCAAAACCTTGGTTTTGAATTTATTATGCCTGTAGCAACGGACTGTCTCTCGCTGTTTTCTGCGAAAACAGTTGCCGACTTTGACAATTTCCTTCAGAAATACGTCTTAGTCAGGATTTTTCATAAAATCCTTCGCGATGCGAATTACAGGACACGGACTTATTAAGGATATAAATGTTTTATTTACTCACTGTTTTAACACTACTTTTTGATGGTCAGTCCACCACTTTCCGGGTTAACCGCACCTGGAATTATAACTTTTTCAATTCAGTCCCTACTTTTCGAGGAAACTGGCATCGCACAGGCAGTTCAGAAGTAAACGGCCCTCTTTCCTATCGTGTAAAGTGGTCGTTTCAAGCTCGTAAAAGTATTTATTCATCCCCGGTAATTGACTCAAGGGGCCTCATCTATTTCGGAAGTCAGGATGGTTATTTGTATTGTCTTGATAAAAAAGGAAAACTGAAATGGAAATTTTTTGCGGGGAATGACATTGATTCCACACCCACAGTGGGGAACGACGGAAGTGTTTATTTTGGCTCCGACAATGGGTGGTTTTACTCGGTTAAATCAAACGGCAGTCTCAACTGGAAAGTAAACACTGGCGGCCCCATGAGATCAGGAAGTCTGGTTTTAGACGATGGGACAGTCGTTTTAGCTCAGTACAATGGTTACATTCAGGCTTACAAGCAAGGGACACGTCTTTGGAGTCAGTATCTCTCCGGAGGATGGTCAAACTCAAGCCCCAGTTGGGATTCTAAAAATGAACTGATTTTTGTCGCCAATAATCGGGGGTATATTTCAGCTTTTACAAAGGCAGGGGCCTTAAAATGGAGTTACAATCTGCAAGGTTACCACTATAACGGTGCGGTTCAGAACGCCACAATGCCCATTGATCAGGAAGGTAATATTTATCTTGCGGCTAACAGCGGCCTTTATTGCCTCAATTCCTCAGGAAAACTCTTGTGGTCAAACAATAAAGTCAAAGCAACAATGCCTCCATCCATCACCCGGGATCGTCATCTGGTAATTGTAGATATGAGCGGCATTCTGTACCGTCTCAATCTTTCCGGGAAAATCATCTGGCAGAAGAAGATCAGCAACTATGGTAACTACAGTAATATTCTGGTGGATAAAAGCGGTAACATGTATTTTGGAAGCAGGGACGACTACTTTTATGGTGTAGATGCCACAGGCAACAAACTTTTCTCCCGGTTCCTCGGAACTGACATTGATTCATCCCCCGCCATGACCTCTGAAGGTTGCATCGTTTTCGGAGCTGACAACGGTCTCCTTCAATCCATCTGCCGCTGACCCTTTGCGATTCAAAATACAGGACATAGCCCTCAAAAAGAAAGATTTATTAATTCCTCATCTGTAATACATAATACAAAAATAAACATATTTCTTGAAAAAAAAGTAGATCTTGCTATTGGTACAGTCAGGGTTTTTAATTGTGTTTGATAGAAATTCTTATTTTAAGGAAAAACCAAAAGAGGCAACAATGATGGTTAGATTATTTGTTTCGTTGATCTTAGCATTTTCTTTTGTAGGCTGTGATAACGATTCGCCATCTGTTAATACCTGTGGTGATGGTGTCAGGGATCCAGGAGAAGATTGCGATGGAGATTCACTCCCTGCAGATGGTTGTGAAGGTCAGGGATATTATGGTGGCACTCTTTCCTGCAACAGTAACTGTACTCTTAACTTAATTTCATGTGAAGAAGCAGGAAGTTGCGGTGATGGCGTACTCCATAAATCTTTTGGGGAGGAATGTGATAGCTCTGATCTGGATGGAGCATTTTGTGCCCAGTTTCAAGGCTACTACGGAGGAACTCTGAGGTGCAATAACCAATGTGAGTATGATTTTTCAGATTGTGAGAGATGCGGTGACGGCATAGTTCAAGAGGATGAGGGAGAGGAGTGTGATGGAGATGTCATCGAAACTTGTGAGGATCTGGGATACTATTCTGGAATCCTTTCCTGCGCTTCAGATTGCCAATTTGATACATCAAATTGCGGCGGAAACTGTGGAGACGGAAATCTAAATACAGGGGAAGAATGCGATGGTTCGGAGTTTGCAGTTAGTTGTTTTGATGGAAATTATTGGGGCTGTACTTTATCTTGCGAAACTGATTGTACAGCAACGATTTCAGACGGTTTTAACTCTTTAATGTTCGGATCTTCCGAAAATGATATTCCGGCGGGTGTCACCATTGATATTGACGGAAATATAATAATTACAGGTCAAACCGATGGTATATATGAAGGTATGAGTGGCATCGGGAATTCGGATATTTTTATTACTAAACTAAGTGCTACAGGGGAGTTGATATGGCATAAAATCATCGGCTCTCAAGGTTGGCAGGAGGCAACATCGGTTTCGTCCGATTCCGACGGAAGTATTTACCTTAGTGTGTCTGGCAACACACAACTGGAAAACTGCTATTCCGAATTGGTGGAACCCAGAGAAACTGATGCTCTACTTTTAAAATATGATAATGGTGGAAATTTCATCTGGTGTAAAAGTATCAGTTATCCTTTAAATGACTATGGCCGCAAAGTTGTTGCAGGACCAGGAGATATTATTTATTTCATTTATGAAATTGAAGAAGATACACTTGGTCTTCCTCAGACGGATATCAATATTAGAGCTTATACAAAAAATGGCGGAGACGCATACCCTTATCCAAGTCAGAAAAGCTTCGGAACTGATTCCAGCGAACAAGTACATGATCTAATTATTGATTCCATGGGAAATGCATATTTTGCGGGAAAAACTGGAGGAGCATTTCCTGGCTATACACAAGACCAATATTACTCTGACGCTTTTGTAATAAAGCTTGATCCTTCGGGAAATATGCTCTGGGTAAGGCAATTTGGTGCTACCGGTGCCAATGATTCGGCCTGGTCCCTTGCTTTGGCAGCAAATGGAAACGTACTTGTCGCTGGGTCAACTTCTGGTGCAGCAGTAGGAGAAATAATTGGTGGTGGAGATATTTTTGTAGCCGAACTTGATAATTCTACCGGAGTGATACTTGGGGGGAACCAATTCGGAACATCTGGATATGATGATATACCTGTTATTCGCACTCTTTCCACTGGTGAAATTTATCTTTTTGCATCAGGAAGATCAATCGGCTCTCTCCCGGGATTCGGAGGAAATGACTTCTGGGGCCTGGTTCTTGATCAGAACTTAAACATAACCCGTGAGCGGATGTACGGAACAATTGAGCATGATTCGCTAAGTGATGTAGTGGTTGATGCACGAGACAATGTATTTATTACTGGGTCTACAAGGGGAAGCTGGGATGGTATTTTTAATTCCGGACTCAGAGACGTTTTTATTACCCGTGACCTGCCATAAAATATCCACACTTTATCCACGTGTTCTGAAATTCAATTTTTTGGAACTTAAAATTGATATTAGATGTTTATGACCTGACCCTGACCCTGTTTGCCTGACTGCCTGAGTCCCTGTTAAAAAAATCAGGCAACCAGGAGATCAGTAGCAGAAACAGGACAATCAGGTAGGCAATTTCGCGCAGCGGAATGCTTTAGAGGGGCTATTTCCTGAAGATTTTCTTTAGAATAACTCACAATCGTATTACTCAGGAAGCGGTATAATCTTCCTGAATGCCATACATTTTTATTCAAAGTCACCGTAAAGTGAATATTCGGTTACTTGTGTGAACAAGTATTCTGTTGAAAATTTGTCTGTCACGGAGCATGTTAAGAGTTAAAGGAGATTTATTATGAAATTTTTATCAATTTTTACTTTAATTCTGACGGTTTTTGCTTTTACTGCTTGTGATGATGATGGTGGTTCTGGAAACAGTCAGTACAACGGAATCTACGAAGTCACAACCTCTCAGGAACGCACCAGTTGCGGTTCCGGAGAGTGGAATGAAATGACTCTTGAGGAAGACTTCTTTCTTCTTGAAGGCATTGATTTCATGGGTACACCAGTCATTGGCTGGAGTTTCTGTACTGGCCAAACATCAGATACCTGCGATGATTCCTTTGATTTAATGATGTCATTTGTTCTAGAAGACGGGGAATGGGTTCAGTATATGGATTCCAGTTCAACCATGGGAGAAACCTGCTGGCTGTCTAGAACCCGCGGATATATTGAAAAAACAGATACAGGTGTTATTGTTACCTCCACTACATGGGAAGGAAATGTCACTTTAGATGCTGGGGAAGAATGCGACTATGAGCTTATTGATAAATATATAAGTGAACTGGGATGCGGACGGGAATCAGTAATCGAAGCTGACAAAGTAAACTGATTATTTCAGGACATGTCAGTGTTGAATCTGTTCTCGAATACGTCGAGCCTTGTCCAGCCCCTGTTTCCAACCGATTTGCATGGATAGATATACTGCTTTTTCGAGATGTTCAATTTTCCCGGGATCCATTTCAACAACCGCCAAAGACGCCTCAGCTGCACTGAGTCTGTCCCCGACATTCTGCAGAAATTCCACGGCACTTAAAAGATGAATAAGAGCATCATCTCTGCGTTGCATATCAGCAAAAAACTTCCCTAAAAGGTAGTGAACTCTGCCACGGGCCAACTTCCATTGTGGGAAGTGTTCATTGGTAAGGTTAAGAGCCTGCATAAGAATTTCAACAGCTTCATTCTGTCGCCCGGAAGAGTACTCAAGTTCTGCAAGGCGAGTAAACAGACGCCAGAATCCATCGGGTCTTTTATTAATTTTGAGCATGAGTTCCATGCCTTCCCGAAGCATTTTCGCACCCTGCTCGAACCGCTGCCGGGTTATCTCAATGGAACTGAGATCAAAATAAACTTTAAATACAAGGTCCGCACGCTGAGTATCCTGAACCTTCCGGGTTGCACGACTAATCAGAGCCCCTGCCCGCTCACGCGAATCTGGGCTGTCTGTGGAAGAGATTGTCAGTCTTGCAAGGGAACTCAGTATTGCTGCTTCACTTTCCGGATTGTCTTCACAGAAAAGAAGCCCTTCTTTGAGAACATTTTCTGCTTCCTGAGTCTGACCTGTATAGCGAAGAACATCACCAAGTTTAATACTCAGTCTAATAAACGGCTCGGGATCTTTTCCCTGAAGGGTGGAATATCTTGATATTTCAAAAGCATTTCTGTAAAACTCCCCGGCTCCGGGGTCATCCAGACGTTTTTCGAAAAGATCTCCAGCTTCTTCACACAGCAAAAGAGCCTCTTCAAGATGGTTGGCCCGCACTGTGTGATAGGCAATCTGATGGACAGGTGCCTTTTCAGAAATGAGGTATTTTCGTATGGAATCATGGAGTTTATGCTGAATTTCCGTAGTTATAACACTTGTTATAACCCGGCTATAAATTCGATGGGCAACTTCCAGATTCATAGCATCAATCTGATTTACAAAACCCCGTTTAATTAGCAGGGTTACTGCATTTTCCGTGTCTTCGGTGTTCCCTTCAACATTGTAAACCAGTTTAAGGGGAACAATCCTGCCATAAAGTGCGCAAAGTTGAAGGATTCTTAAGGACGGACTTGGCAGACGACGAATTCTCATGTTTATGATATCCGCAAGGGAGCTTCCTACTTCACTGCCACCTTCCATAATCATGTGTATACCCTCAATGAGATGAAGGGGTAACCCATAAGAATTGGAAAAAAGTTTTTCAAAAAGCCCGAGCCAACTGTCGGTCTTTTTGCTCACCATCTGTAAAATAATCGGTTTCAAACCATCATTATCTAAGCGCCCAAGGGTAAGTGCATCAGAGTAATTGTTCTGCACCAGATGAGCATCCTCACTGGTAACGATAACTTTGATGGGGAAGCCAGCAGCATTAGAAATGAGCCTGTCTATAAAAACCCTTGATGGATAGTCATACTCATCAATATCTTCAAAAAACAGTATCGTTGGTGCCTGGGTAGCCGCCGCTAAAACGACCCTTACGGCACTCGTAACGAATTCACGAAGTTTAACAGCTCTTTCAACACTGACTTCCGGTGAGCGAATGTTCAGAATTCTGCTGATATGCTGATAGTCATCCGGTTCAAGACGGAGATCCGCCAGCTTTCTATTAAAATCATCCATAGTGAATTCTTCAGAAAGCTCCATTATTTTCATCAAAAGCTCACGCACAGAGTACCAGGGTGTCCTGACAAGAGCAGGATCGGGATAAACCGTAAACTTTTGAACAGATTCCATTTCAAGATTGTTGATAATCCATGAGGAGAGTGTTGATTTTCCGATACCCGACTGCCCATTTATTTCAAGAACAATTTTCTCTGAATATAAAAACGAAGTTATGGCGTCAATTTCCGATTCTCTTCCGAAAAACACGGGATCCATAACTTTTTCTTTTATAATCAAATCTTGAATAGTTTTGTGACTTTGAGAACTTAAACTGGTTTTAATGTCTGCTTTTGAAACTTCTTTTTCCGAAGTTACGGCATGAACATTTGTTCCACAGTTTGGGCAGAATTTACTGGTGGAAATAAGACTGAAGCCACAGATTCGGCACTGGACAACGCCTGTGGACTCGTTTATTGCGGTGTTCAGCAAGTCTTTGAATTCTATAGCTGACTGTGGTCTGCTTTCAGGTTTCTTGGCTAGAACTTTTTTGATAACTGAATCAAAAACAAAAGGAACGTCAGGGTTTACAGAAGAAATGGAAGGTATTTCCTGCTCAAGGTGAGCTCGCAAAACATCGAAAATCACTTCCCCGGTAAAAGGAACATTTCCCGTGAGTAATTCGAAGAGTATAACACCAACGGCATAGATATCCGCCGTGCAACTTGCAGCAATTCCTCGGATAACCTCCGGAGACATGTATTCAGGAGTACCAAACAGCTCCCCGTGCTTAGTCAGTTTCAAGTCATGGTTTTCAGTCTGTCGGGCTATCCCGAAATCAACAAGCTTGATGAAATCTTCACCACTTCTCAGGTTGATAACCATCACATTTTCAGGTTTAATATCCCGGTGAATAATGCCTTTGGAGTGGGCTTCATCAAGAGCACTGAGTATTTGATTTATTATTTTAACCGTACGTGGAAGGGGGAGGGAACGCTCTTCTTCAAGAACTTTGGAAAGACTTTTACCACTGATGAATTCACTGACAATATAAGTAAAACCAGTAGTCGTGGTATCAGAAGTAATGATGGATAAAATATTGGGGTGATTCAGACTTCCTGCAGCAATAGCTTCCTGCTTGAATCGTTCAACAAAGCGCTGATCCGTTTGAAATGATGGCTTAAGTATTTTTACAGCTACTGAGGACCCCAGTTCAACGTGGCAACCACGATACACCCAGGCCATGGCCCCTTCGTCAATGTAGTGCTCCAGCCGATAACGTTTTTCAAGGATGACACCTAATAAACCATTTCCTTCGACGAGATCTTGTTCAAGAAGGCTTGACCCACATTCGGCACAGATTTGTCTTCCTTCCATTGAAGGCAGACTGCAATTTTTACAAATTGTAAAAAACACTTTAAAACTCCCGTAGTGAGTTATAATCCGAATCTTGAAAACCTGAGACTCAACATTCGAAAATTCGGATAAAAGTAAAACATCATTCCGCTTAAACCTGATTGAGTGCAATTATAGGGCAACGGAAGAAAATTGGAAGCTATATCTATAGGTAGTTGGAACAAAAAACGCAATGTTTATTTTGTTATTATCTGCTTTTTTGACATTATCGATGATTTTCCTTAAAAGAACCGGTTCTTACATGATGATGAAAACTAACGATGACAATTTGTCTGTAAAATAAATAAGTATTGCTTTATAAACTTACAATTTAAATTGTTAACAAAAACAACACGCATTGATAAAAGCAAGAACATTCAAAAAGCGAGAAACAGGAGCAGGAACAGGGAGGCAATTTTTGCTTTGCAAAAATGCAAGGGGAAAACAGGGGGCTCATTCCTGAAGCTTTTCCTGAAAATTGCTTAATATCATATTAATCCGAAGGCGGTTTAGACTTCGCCCCGGGCTTTTATGCGGGAGGTGGCTTCGTACAGGGGTTTTATGAGTTTTGCGAGAATACTTAAATGCTCACCGTCGGAATACTCATTTTGAACCATGACTGTGTAAAGTTCTATCTTTTGATGAAATTCCTTGATGAGTGTTCGGATTTTTTGCAGGGCATCTCTGGCCTGTTCACTCAAATGACTGGCAGTAAATTCAGCTTTTTCAAAATCAAGTTGTGCTGCTGCAATAGCTTCTATGGTTTCCTTAAGATTCAGACTTTCAAGATCGGCGCGTATTTTCGGATCACTGGCATCATTTAAAAGTCGGTGAATTCTCGCGGATTCCTCTCCGTAGGGGGCTTTTATCCAGGCATATCCATCATCTAAAAGTTTTGCCTCAAGACGATCGGCCTTTTCCTTCAAATCTCGCCTATCAAGGCGGTAACTGAAATGTGAAAGACCATGAACAAAACTGATAACCAGAGCATCACGCACACGATCGGCCATCTCCAGATTCATTGACTCCGGCTGGCGGATTTCCATCAGTTCTCCTGCAAGATTCTCCATTTCTCCAGCGAGAGCCAGGAGGGCGATATTTTCCGCCGCATAGTTTCCTACAACTTCGTTAATTTCAGGGCCAAGACGTACAAGTTCGGACACGGGATACTTTTTGAATATAGCCATTTCAGACTCCATATAAATTGTCAGGTTTTTGAATCCAGAGATTTTATATCGGATATTCTTTCAGAATCTACAGGAAAAAAGACATTTTAATGGTAGGGGAAGATCAATATGGAAGTCCGAGCATTCTTGCAGCTTGATTCTGGATACTCAGGGCTCCACGACCCCCACCATTTCGAGCGCTGCGACGGGCAAGTTCATAAGCTTTTGAATAGTTTCCTTTTTTAATTGCAAGTTTCGCCTTATCAAGAAGAGTCGCTTTTCTTGCAGTAACCTTCCGGCGGCTTTTAGTAACTGTAGTTTTTGCTGGTTCTTTTTTCAGAATGACTTTTTCCGGAACAACTTCAGTTACTCTAACTTCTGGAGATGCAGGTATAGCCAGAACAGTTTGAGGAATTTGAGGATTTGCAAAGGGATCAAGTTCCTTTGCATCACTGCGCCCTGAATACATCAAACCCACAATAAATATTGCAGCCCCGGCAAGAGCAAGCCCCAGAGGCATCCAGGATCCACTGTCGGCCCGATGAACAGGTTTTTCCGAAGGAGCAATAGAAAAATGTCTTGTAGCCATAGCAGGTTCAGGCATTTCATCTCTTAAAACTCTTGGATTCCCTTCCCTTGCAGTATCCATAAGGATTTCAGAAACCATATAAAGTGATGAAGGTCTTGAATTAGGCTCCTGAGCCAGACAGCCTTCAATTATAGCCCGAAGTTTCAATGGAAGATCCGGTCGAAGATCATCTATCTTTGTTCTTCTACCGTTTATTTTATCCGAAATTACCGTTTCAGTACGAGGTGCAGAAAAAGGCGGACGACCAGTAAACATTTCAAACATCACAGCGCCGAAACTGTATATGTCCGCTTTCGCAGAAGGCATTTCCCCAAGTAAAAGCTCCGGAGCAATATATTCCGGTGTACCCAGAGTGATTCCAGGTCTCGTGAGGTTTTCATCATCGCCCATAAGACTTTTAGAGATACCGAAATCTATGATTTTCAACTGTTCAATGCCCGAATGATCTTTCACAATGTGAACATTATCCGGTTTTATATCTCTGTGTATAAGACCTTCTTCATGAGCTGCTTGTATTCCAAGAGCCAGTTGTGAAGCCAATCTGCAACCCCTGCGGAGTTCCATGGGTCCATTATTCAGAATTTTTCCGAGATTATCTCCTTCAAGTAACTCCATTACAAGAAAAGGTCGAGCTCCATTAACAAAGCCGTAATCAAGAACATTAACTACGCTGGGATGCTCAATTCTTGAAGCGGCCCTTGCTTCCCTTTTAAAACGGATTTCTGCTTCCTGTCTGTTCATTGAAGTCTTTGGTTCAAGAATTTTGAGCGCAACCTTCTTCCCCAAAGTTGTATGAACAGCTTCAAATACTTTTCCCATACCCCCTTCACCGAGGACACGGTTAATCCTGTACTTATCAGAAATTATGTCACCTGGAATAATTTCTCTGTCATCTCTGGATTTCCAGATTCTATAGGAATCAATGAGTTCTACTCTTTCGTCTTTAAGTTTTTTAATATCTTCATCAAACAGAAATTCCATAAAAGCAGCAACATTCCGGCTTTCGCATCCGGGATAGTTCATACTTAACCAGGTACCCAGATCTGTAATCAAAGTGGATGCATTCGGCCGATCATCTTCATTCCATTCAAGCATTGACAAAACTATTTTATCAAGTCCCGCATCACCACGTTTGGCAACCTGTGAAGGAGGCACTATGTCGCGCTTTTCGCAACGCTTTTTAAGTTGAGTTGCAAGATTCTGCTCTTTTTCGTTGTCAAAAAGCCTTCGTCCTGTAATCAATTCCCAGAAAACAATGCCTAAAGAGTAAATATCCGATTTTCCGGATAACTCTTTTCCCGCAGCCTGCTCAGGACTGAGGTAGGGCATTTTTCCGTAAATGATTCCGGGTTTAGTAAACCGACGCCCTTCGGAATGCATTGCCAGGCCGAAATCCAGTACTTTCAGTTCACCCTGATAACTTACCATCAGGTTTGGCGGACTTATATCCCGGTGAATAAGATTAAGCTCATCAAAACTGTGGGCGTAGGAAAGTCCCTTGCATGCTTCCTTCATTATAAAGGCCACAACTTCAAGGGGAAACGGCACGCGTTTCTCAGCACACCGATTCCAGATGGAACGGAGGTTTTCCCCGTCCACAAGCTCCATGGCCATGAAAGCTTCCTGCCCTAACACTCCAACGTCGAAAACACTTACGAGATTCGAATGAGTCAGTCGAACCCCAAGTCCTGCTTCCGCCTGAAACCGCATGAGGGCATCGGGAGAGTTAGAATCCGGGAGTATCTTTTTAATGGCCAGGAACTTTTCCCATCCTGATTCTCCGATGAGAGAAAGCCATACCTGTCCCATACCTCCGCGGGCAAGAGATTTTAACAGAACATAACGACCGAAATGGGAAAATGTAGATTCTTTCATACGTCTACATTATCCTACATTGTAGGTTTTTCAAATAATCAATTAAAAAGATTTTTAAATTGTTGTAATAACTAATATAATTACTTGTTTTTCTCTAACCAACGAGTAAATAAATGTCTGAAAATGAGGCTGTGCCTGTCAATCCGAGTTTTCGATCTTTGTGACAAAGTTTTACAGTGGACAGTGAATACAAAGGTTTGAAAATATTATTAATGTCCCATCGTGAATTCTACTGAATTCCTTCGAAAAGCGAATTGCAGGACATTAACTATTTCGTTCGTGTCCTGAAATTCAATTTTTATCAAAATTGAGCATGTTTAAGAAAACATGCTATTCAGAACACTACAATAATTTCAGGGTCTTCATTCTTAATGCCCTGTGTCCAAATTTGGTGTAAAATTGAAAAGATCGTATTACAGGACATTAACTATTTCTCTTTTTTTAAACACCCTTTTATTGTATGTTGGTAGCGATGGAAGTCCAGAAATATAAAATCATTAAAAAACTTGATTCCGGCGGTATGGCGGAGGTTTTTCAAGCGGAAGTTGAAACCATAAAAGGTTTTAAAAAAACCGTTGCTATTAAGAGAATTCGTCCAAATTTAATCGACGATCAGAAATTCGTCCAGATGTTCATGGATGAAGCAAAACTGAGTCTCTTTCTTCAACATGCAAACATTGCAACGGTTTTCGATGTGGGCACAAGTGGAGATCATTTCTTCATCGTTATGGAGTATGTTGAAGGCCTTAATCTCCGAAGCATTCTTGAACACAGCCCGACACAGGCAATACCAGTCCCTCTCGCTATTTTCATTGTAAATAACGTATGTGAAGCCCTTGATTATGCACATAATCTTCATGACCCCTCATCGGGGCGTCATCTGAATATTGTCCACAGAGATATAAGTCCGCCAAATATCCTCATCAGCCTGCAGGGGGAAATAAAACTGGTGGATTTCGGTCTGGCGAAAGCTGCAAGCCAGAAAGAGGAATCAGATCCAGGTGTTATCAAAGGAAAATTCAGTTATCTTTCCCCGGAAGCTGCAAAGGGGCTCGTAGTTGATCATCGCACAGACATCTTTGCTGCGGGTATAATTCTCTGGGAACTTATTGCCGGCAGAAGGCTCTACCACGGAGAAACTGATTACGACACCGTCATGATGGTTCGTGAAGCTCTGGTTCCACCGCTAACTGTTCCCGGAGTAGCTCCGGAACTGATGCGGATCATCAAAAAAACACTGGCAAGAGACCCTGAAAACCGTTATCAGCGAGCGGGAGATCTCAGCGAAGATCTGACAAAATATCTTTTTCAACAGGGCACCGCAGTTACAAAAAAAGATCTCTCATCCCTTGTAACTACAGCTCTAAAAAATAAAAAACATAAAGAGCCCAGTGCTCTCATTGCAAGGGACAGTTTCATCACGACCCTGATTCAGGAAGAACTCGATCAATTAATCAGCCTCGGTAAAAACACCGACACAACTGACGATATTGGCGCTGCCCCTCTTTCCCTTGATAGTCTCGAATATTCCGTTGAAACCACGGGAAAGCCAGTATTTGCCACAGAAGAGGAAGATGCCACCCCTGCTGTTGCAACTCCATCAACTCAGGAAAAATCCGATCCCCATGAATCGGGACAATTATCTGTAATGAGACCTCACTCGTCCCAGCCGATTTCTTTTGTCAGGCAGGGAAGTCAGGAAACTAGTGGAGGCTCCGGTTTAAAAATAGCTATACTTCTTTCTCTGGTAGGCGCTGCAGGTTTTGCCGCCTGGTTTTTCTTCCTTCGCTGAATTTCCTTAGACCGCTTTCGAGTAAAAATATCGAAATCTAAAAAGTAAGTATTTTCTTCAAGTTTTTGTAATTTTACATTGATATTAGATGTTTATGACCTGACCCTGTTACCTGTTTACCTGACTATCTGAGTCCCTGTTAAAAAATTTCAGATAAACGGGAAATCAGTAGCAGTGACAGGGAGGCAATTTTTGCTTTGCAAAAATGCAAGGGGAAAACAGGGGGCTCATTCCTGAAGCATTTGTTTAAAACGAGTCACAATCGTATTACTCCGAAAGCGGAATAGATAATTCTAAATTTCCCACAATCCTCACCGATAATATTTTCTGGAGAAATAATCATGGAAAATGAATTCAAAAAATGCCCAATGTGCGGATATATATGGCCCGTGAGGGAGGATTTTCTCAAGGATAAATCACTGAACCTTAACGGCTACAGCGCTGATTTTGAAAAACTTGAGTACGGTCTTTTCTTTTTTACATACAATAAAGCCGATTGCGGATCTACTTTAGTTCTTGAAGCGGTGAGTTTTCTGGATATGTACGATGGCCCTAAATACTCCGAACGAAAAACTAAGGAGCCTGGCTGCCCCGGTTATTGCCTCGATCAGGATAATCTTGAACGCTGTGATATGTTTTGTGAGTGTGCTTTTGTGCGGGAGGTCCTCAATAAAGTCAAAGAGACAATGGAAGCCTGAATTATCAGAGAATTCCCTTATTTCTGAGTATTGAAAAAGTTATTTCTTTTCGGTCTCCAAAAATATTTTTCGGTCTTCCTTTTTCCTTTATCATCAGGACAAAAAACCACTTTTTGTTACCTTTCTGAACCCAGCCTGCATACCAGCCGATAACATCCTTTTGCCTGAGAGCCAGACCGGTTTTCGCATGAACTACCGCATCACCCTCTTTATGAACAATGGAGATATTTCGTACGGTTTGCATGGTTTTTTCCGAAAAGGGAAGTTTGCCATCCGCAAGGCGACGAATAAAATCCATTTGTTCCATTGGCGATATCTTAATAGATCCATCAAGCCAGAAAGTATCTATTTTTGTCCCGGTATTGCGATTACCATAGCCGACGGCATCAATGTATTTTTGCATTCGCTCTTTACCAATACGCCTTGCAAGTTCCTGATAGAACCATACGGCGCTGAAGGTAAACGCTCGGGTGAGATCCAGATTCTGATTCCAGTTTTCATAGGAATGCTTTTTTCCATCCCATTTTATCATTTCTTTTTCATCGACTATTACTTTTGTTTCAAGGGCGATGAGGCTGTTCAAATACTTGAAGGTAGATGCCGGAGTCTGACGAATCTTCACATACTTTTCGTTATGAAAAGAATATTTTCCACTTTGAGCATTATATAAAATAAATGCTCCATCATAACCTTTTTCTTTAAATATTTTCGAAAAATCAGCATCCTGTGTAGTAGATGCACACCCGATTAACATTAATATAAAGAAGAGGGACAGAATTTTCATAGTTTATCCTTAGTTTCATCACAAATGGCATACATACCGCAGTTGGAGCCAATCTGGTTTTCTTCCAATTCACCGATGCTAAGAATCACTTCCCAACCTTCCCTTGAGAGAGACTGAACAATTTCCTCATTGGATTTGGGATCATCGGGATCAATCAGTGAGCAAAGCCCATTATTCATCATGTTTCTTGTGGGATTTACCGGAGTCAGTTTAACGAGAAATTTTTCCGGATTGAAATACTTTCGAAGTTCAAGGCCATCAAGGGGATAGCCTTTTACCGCAGCGAAATTAAGAGTAATTTTGCGGTCTCCTTCCCGGAAAATACTTTCTCCTGCAATTGCCATTTCAGAAAACGTCAATGTTTTTGCATGTATAAGCTCCCGCCGTTTTTCAAAATCCGTAGTGTGTATAGAAAATTGCATCTGAAACTGCCCCGGTGAATAATTTTCATGGACTGCACGTTTCAGGTTTTCAATCCACAAACCGCAGGAGGCCGGGGCAATAGTACTTACGGAAGGCATGAGCCCGGGAGCATTAAATAAATCCGGAAGTTTTTCTAACAGTAAGGGAACGTCATCATTGAAGGCCGGATCACCCATGCGAGCAAATTGAATTTTAAATTTTTCCGCTGGAACTCGACGATCTGGATAGCGACGACTAACCATAAAGTCAATCTGAGCAAGCATTTCTTTCCAGGAGAGCTTCCCCCGGTAATATAAACCAGCATCACAGATACTGCATTTAACAGGGCAACCTTTTAAAGTAGAAATTATGAGTACCCATTTTTTGTCTCGACTGATGGGTGGCTGCACAGATTCAACACATTCCACCGCACTGCCGTCGTCCATCCTCAGGGCGTATACTTTAGCTATTTCTTCATTACCGTGTTCAAATATAACTTCCATTTCAAAGCATTTCCGCAATTATCTGAGCGCAGCGGATTCCATCTCCCGCCGCCATCGCAAGTTGACCCAGACTTCCTCGAGCTGCATCACCGGCAATGTATATCCTTTTGAAGTTCGTCTCAACTCCTTTAATACTTTTTAATCCATACTTTTCCCCTTCTCCTGTTCGACCCAGAGCCAGAATTATGTGTTGAAATTCAAGTAGCAAAGACAGGCCCGGAGTTTCACCAGAAATATACTTTAAAACACCTTCTTCATACCCCTTTAGAATGGAGAAATTGTGAATTACTTTTATTTTTTCCGAAGCATAGACGCGATCTTTCAGAACTCCACGAGCAGTCAGGATATCACGACGAACCAACATCGTAACATCAAACCCTTTTTCTGAAAGCGAAATAGCATAGTCACAACCGGCCTCACCACTTCCCAAAATGGCCAGGCGATCCCCACTACTGCCTTTAAGTTTAACTGGTTCAAATATACAACTTACCCCGGAAAACTCTACAGGAGGGGGTTTAGGACTTGTACCTGCAGCAAAAACAGCCCAGGGTGCAACGAAGGGACCTTCTGAAGTTAAAATAGTGACTTCCTGCGAGGTTTCAGTGAACGAAATAACTTCCGTGAAAACCAGATCAAGTGCAAAATTTTCGATCATTTTTTCCAGTCGTGCGGCAAATTCAAGTCCATTAACAGGTGCTTTAAGACCTGGATAATTTTCAATAAATCCTGCATTTCGAATCAATCCACCAACAAAACCTGATTTCTCTATAATTAGCGGTTTAAGGCCGAGTCTTTTCAACTGAACAGCACAACTGATACCCGCAACTCCCGCTCCAATTATAATTACGTCAAACAATCTGAACCTCCAGTTACTGATTCTTGCGAAACAGGAATCGCTGCAGCATCGCACAAAGATAAAAGGGACGCGAGATGGAGAGTCTCCGTGTAGGAAGCACATCCATCAACAGCAATAAAAACTTCAAATCCTTCCATGAAAGCACTTCTGCAGGTGGTTTCCACGCAAAGATGGGTCACAACTCCGCACACAAGAAGTCGTTTAATGCTTTTTTTAGTCAGGTATTCAAGCAGTTCTGTATTTCGAAAGGCATCATAAGATTTTTTTTTGATCGTTTTACAGGATTCAATTCCAGAAAAAATGTCCAGCAACTCTGAATCAGTACTGCCTTCGCGAATCAAACCGTTGTAAAAACGACTCATCATACCACCGTCGTCACTCGAATCATGAGCATGTCTGGTAAATATTATGGGAATCCCTTGTTTCTGCGCGAAATCAACATACTGAGAAATCATCTTGATAACCGTCGAAGACGCTAAAAATGCTGATCCAACGGGAGAAAGAAAAGCCTTCTGGGCATCAATGACTAAAAGTGCCAGATCGTCAGTTTTAAAGGGGATCCTGTGGCGGATTCTTGCATTCGATCTAAGATATTCCATCCATTCTTCGGTTTTTTTTAAAACGCTCCCTGCCGGAAAATAATCGGAACTTCTCATCAGATTACTCTTCCCCGGAGAATCCCGTCCTCAGTTTTTTCAATAAACACTGGCACAATTTTTCCTGGCGGTATCATTTCCGGGCATTCAAATGAAACTGAAACAAATTCTCCACTTGTTCCCTGAAAATGACCTTCACCAAGGGACCTCTCTGAAACCACAAGAAGGGTTTTTCCCGTTAGTGATTCCAGATATCGGCTTTTCATTAAAGAAGCCATCTGTCTGACTTCCAGTGCCCTTTCCCGGGCTATTTGATGGTTATATCCGCCCATTTCCGCTGCCAGAGTTCCCTGTCTGGGTGAATAGGGAAATACATGGAGGTAGGATGGCATTATAATTTCCAGATTTTCCATGCACTGGGCGTGGTCCTGAGGAGTTTCACCGGGAAACCCTGAAATGATATCTCCGCCAACGGAAATATCTCTGACCTTTCTGAGTTCTCTAACGGTTTCAATATACTCAGAAACTGTATTTGGCCTTCCCATTGCTCTGAGAACCGGGTCTGCAAGGGACTGAAAAGGAAGATGAATATGAGGAGCAAGCTTGTCACTTTGATATATATCAATCAGATCTGCCGTAACATATTCCGGTTCAATACTTCCCATCCTGAGTCGCTTCTTATCAGGTACTTCATCAAGCATTGCTTTTAAAAGTACTGATACCGGCGGTTTACCTGGCAGATCAGACCCCCATGATCCTATATTTATACCCGTCAGAACTATTTCATCCACACCACATCGGAAGATATCCTTCATTTCACTGATAATATCGTCGGTGTTGCGGCTTACGGCAGGTCCACGAGCCGTATGGATTATGCAATAAGTACATTTTTTATTACACCCGGTTTGCACAAGAAGGGAAGGTCTGGCCACCGTCTGGAGTAGAGCAAAACCTCTCCCATCGCCGGAAACACCAAGTTTATCGCAAATTATTTTCGCAATTTTAGCTTTATCCTGACCGGCGCAGATCACAAGGTGGGGATCATCAAATGGTTCAAAGTCTACTTCCACATAGCAACCTGTTAAAATAACATCCCCATGAGTGTGACGCCGTGCTCGACTTATGTACTGACGGCTTTCCCGTTCCGCCTGCTTTGTCACAATGCAACTGTTAATAACTGTAAGGTCGCAGTCCTGCCCGAAAGGGACAATCTCTATGGATAGAGGAAGTTTCTCCATTATTTTGCGGGTTTCGTACTGATTTACCCGACATCCGAGAGTGTAAAATGAAACTTTTTTCATGAAATCAGAAAGAATATTCAGCGCTTACAAGGAAATCTATTGATATGAAGGCGCCGGCACCATAATCATACCGGAATGCAGGACCTACTTTAAGACCAAGTTCACCACTTACGGCAAATTCCTCTGTAAAACTGTAGCGAAGACCACCTGCAGTCTTAACAACAAGGGCGGCCCCATCGTTTGGTCCATCACCAACAATAAATGAAATTCCTGTAAGAATGCGTGCATATGGGTTCAGAGGAATTTCCCAATTGGGCCAGGATAGAAAACGGTATGTTATGCCAACCAAAAGATCAGTACCGAAACCGGAAAGACCACTGCAATTCCATGGTTTATCATCACCTGATGGAGCTTTACAGTCACCACCAAAGTTAAAACCTACGTGAAAATCAGCCCACATATACTTTCCAAGCATGTAATTGTAAGTAAACCCGAGGGCAAAACCACCGGTTGAACTGTCTGTAAGACCACTGACAAGGCCAACTCCGCCACTGATTGCATTTGGACCTCGAGCACTCAGGCGTAGCTTCGGAGGTGCTTTAAAACCCGGTAGAACATCCTTGTAAACCACTTTACGTTTGATCGTTTCTTCGGTTTTGACTTCGGAAACCGGTTTAGATTTCGTCGGTTCTGTCTTTTCCGGGGTTGAAACTTTTGGGTCTTTTTTTTCTGTACTTAAAGTAGTGTCCGCAGTGCCTTTATTGTCCACCACCTTTTTATCCACGGCATTCACTTTGTCTTTGCCATCAGTATTCACTTTGTCTTTACCATCGGGTTTTACGACGGGAGTTGGTGGAACCACAATTTCCGTATTAGTCTGGGCTTGACTTTCAAATACAAAATTCAAGCACATTAAAAATATTATAATATTAATTAATTTCATACTTCCTCCACGCTTCAGAGCAGAAGATCATCAGCGGGTAGTGCCTGAGCCTGATTAATTTTTTCGTTCATTCGAGTGCGCTCAATAGCTACCTGATATACATGACTCAGAAGTTCCGGAAAACGCACGGCCAGATCCTGAAAGTCTTCTCTGGAAAGTTCAAGTAAAACAGCGTCATCTCCCCCACATTTTACAGTGGCTTTAGCGTCACCTTCACGGATCAGCGAAATTTCCCCGAAGACGTCTCCCGCTTTAAGAGTAGAAAGAAGAGTTTCATCACTTCCTTTTCCGCTCACCACAAGCATTTCACCACTTGCGACGAGAAACAGTCCGGGAGAAGGCTTCCCTTCTGAAATTACCACACTTTCTGCATCAATCATTAAAGGCTTGAAGGCAGCCATCAGTTCTACTTTCGCTTCCGAAGGGAGTGTACGGAAAAGAACTGAAGTAGCCATCAGGCTCTTGAGAAGACGAAAACGAGTATATTCCGCAAGTTCAGTCGCTAATGCAGGATCTTTTCCAAGAATTTCATTCAGAAGAGACCATTCGATTTCAAATATATAAGATGGCTCAGTGCAGCGGGTGGTAGCGGACCGCGGAGCTGAAGTCACAAGGGCCATTTCTCCAAAAAATGATCCACTGCGAAGAAAGCCCAATCGAATTTCCGAGTTTTCCTGCTCACGAATAACTTCAATGACCCCTCGAATCAGGATAAAAAACGAACTGTCCGTATTGCCCTGTTTCAATACCACATCACCCGGCGTAAAGAGCCGAATTTTCCCTTTTCGAAGAACCAGAGCAAGGCTTTCGGGGCTCATAGCTTTAAAAAGAGGCATTTTCTTTCCGGGTATCGGTGGAGGCATAAAAATTGATTTTATGGCTTCGTCCCAAATGTTCTCAGATTGCGTGACAAGATCTTCAGCATTTCTGTAACTCAGGGGCGATGACGCTAAAGCAGCATCCTTTGGGGCAGGAGGACGCGAAGTTTCTGGAGCATCACTTCCAAATGCTTTTAAAAAGACTTTAAGAAGTTCATCTTCAATGGTACCGGGAGCGAGTCCCATAAACGCAAAGCACTCAAGTGCCGACGGAAAATCCCCTGTTTGACAAAAATATTTGAGAAGTTTTCCTGCGTGGGAAAGATTCAGTCTGCCTGGTTTTAAGAGTGCTAGAGAACTCATAAAATCCAGATGACAAACCGGCTTCCCTGGATTTGCCTTAAGGATGGCCGCACTGAGAGCCAGAGCATCTTCAAGTTTGCCACTTGTGGTGAGCATAACCGGGGTTTTTGGAGTTGTCATGAAAATCTCCGGATCAGAATTTAAACACTGTGAATCCAGCGGGGCGGGATTTGGCAATACCGGGGTTCATTTTCTTGTATTCTGTGTCATCGGACTTGGAACCACCAGCAACAACAGCAATAACTACCAGAGCAGCAACTCCAACTCCAACCCAGAACCACCATTTTGTTAAAAGTGAATCAGAATTTGAATAAGGATCAGGGCCGGGGCCGGGACCGGGACCGGGACCAGGGCCGGGGCCATTCTGGTTTCCAGTATTTCCGGTGTTTCCAGTGTTTCCGGCATTGGGATCTCCGGCAAATGCGTTCTGTTTAGCCGCATAGTCAGACAACCGGGTTACGTAATCTCTGATTGTGGCGGGAGCTGGCCAATCGGACTGGAAATATTTTGCCGTCAGATAGATTTTATAATGTTTCACCGCCATATTGTAGTTGTTCTGGTAGTGATAAGTCATTCCAATAAGAGCATCAACGAGATGAGTATATCGGTTCATGCGAACAGCGAGATTTTTATATCTGATGAAATATGATCTCGCCATGTTATAGTTCTGCTTCCGAAAATAATCGGCCCCTATTCGACTGTAATTCTGGAGATTCTGAAAATTACGTCTTTCCTGAGCGGTCATCCTGGTTTCGTCATTTTTCTTTTTTTCTTCATCAATTATATTCTGGAGATCAGTGATTCTTTTTTGTACAGCACTTTTAGTTGGCCATTTTGGCTGAATTGCCGTTGCCTTCATATAATATGAGTAGTATCTCACGGCTAAAGGATAGTTTCTCAACTTCTCATAGCAATTACCAATATATATATCAATAACCGCCAGATGAGTATTTGTCCTGTACATGAGTCCGCGAACGTTCAAATAATATATAACCGCATAACGGTAATTACCCTGTTTTTCGTAATTAATGGCAGTTTCAAGATTTTTCTTCATCTGCTCAAGCATGCGGGTTTTGTAATCTTTATTTGGCTGTTTTGTTTTATTTAACTTAGCCTTGAGATCCTCAATCTGTTTTTCAACAGCAGCTTTCTGAGGGAGTTTTGCCGGGAAAGATCCTGCCCGTAAATAAAGATTATAATGTTCGATAGCTTTTTCATAATCGTGCTCACCTTCATAGCAGGCACCAATACGGTAATCGATCATGTGCTGATAGGTACCATCTGCTTTTGCAAAACTTTTTACCTGGATAAATAAAGCACGAGCTTCCGTGTACTTTTTCTCATCAAAAAGTTTTTTAGCACTCTGATAGAGTTTCATGTAAATGGGAGCTGCTTTTGTCTGCGCTATAGCAGCTGCAGGCAAAGCCATGATAAGTAAAGCAAAAACAATAGATTTTCCCTTCATAATATACCTCATAATCGGTTAAAACTCAGTCAAATGTAACACCGGTCATAACCGGCGGCATGGGTGGCATGGGTGGTTTTACCATTACCGGATCCATGACAGGTTTCATATCAACTTTAGGATCTTTAGTTTTAATATATTTAAGTTTTATTCTCACACGAGAGCGCCCGGAACCTTTGATTTTCTTGGTTACGGTTTTATAACCGGGTTTTGAAACTTCGATTTCCTCTTCTCCATTGTTTTCCATTGTGAGAACATATGGTGAAGTATAGGTTTTATCACCAATCTTGATTGTAGGAGGAGGATCGGAATCCACATTTGTGAGAATTGTAATTTTAACCGGATTTTTGAATTTTGGACCTTCTTCCGGTTTCATGTCCTCGGGCTTCATGTCCTCAGGTTTTTTATCCGGTTCTGTTGCCTTCATGTCCTCGGGCTTCATGTCCTCGGGCTTCATGTCCTCAGG
Source organism: Myxococcota bacterium (assembly GCA_018821305.1). GTDB lineage: Bacteria > Myxococcota_A > Polyangia > HGW-17 > HGW-17 > JAHJMN01. Next base: position 24,898 of record JAHJMN010000101.1, on the reverse strand, counting down.
CTTCATGTCTTCGGGTTTGGTATCCTCGGGTTTCATGTCCCCTTTTTCCCACCCTTTTTTATTAACATCATCACTGGCGACCTGCGTTTTATCGTCAGATTTCTTATCACCGGAATCCCTCAGGAAGAACCACCAGTATCCGCCACCGCCTGCGGCTCCAAGAAGAATTATAATTACAATACCAATGGCAAGACCATTGCCTTTTTTACGTTTTTTAGCATGGGTCGATTGTCCCGCAAAGGGAGTCTGAGTTTGAAAACCCGTTGAAGCGGCAGCGGGGGGAGGTGCATAACCGCCACTACCCGGAGGAGTGTAATTCCCTGTATTTGCCGGAGCCTGAAAATTACCCGTACCCTGAGGGGCAAAATTCCCGGTATTTCCTGGTTGAGGGGGAAAATTTCCGGTATTACCTTGAGGCGCGTAATTCCCCGTATTGTTCGGCATGGGGGCAAAATTCCCGGTGCCCTGAGGCGGCGGTGTCATCATGCCCGTTGATTGAGGAGCATAGCCCACGGGAGGTGGAGCATAACCTGTTGGGTGAGGAGCATAACCCGTTGGTTGCATGGGAGCACTGCCGACGGGGGCTGTCACAGGAACTGGAACTGGTTCAGAAATACCAAGCTCAACACCGATATTATTGAGATCCTGCAAGAATTCAGCCATAGTCTGGTATCGTTCGTTGGGATCTTTTCCCATGGCACGAAGAATGGATTGCTCAATTCTCGGATGAAGATTAGCATTCAAAGTTGTGGGTCTGGGAGGCGGAGTTGTTATATGCTGGGTCAAAATTCCCATAAAAGACTCAGCTTTAAAAGGAACGCTACCCGTAAACAACTCAAACATAATAACGCCGATACTGTATACATCTGCCCGGTGATCCAGGGCATTTCCCATAGCTTGTTCAGGAGCCATGTAGTGCGGTGTCCCAAAAATTGTACCGGTTTTGGTAAGCCCTTTGCCCTCTCCGTCAGTACTTGTCATCTTGGCAATACCAAAATCAAGAATTTTTACAAGCTCACGACCCTTCCGGTCACGAATTATAAAAACGTTTTCCGGTTTCATATCCCGGTGAACGATGCTTTTCTCATGGGCAGCGTGCAGACCCTCACAAATTTGTTTCATAAAATCCAGAGCTCTACCCGGTTCCATGGCCCCGTTAAGCATGAGATCTGCTAAAGCTGAACCCTGTAAATACTCCATCGCAAGATAGATCGTGCCATCATCCAGCTTACCGAAGTCTTCAATTTCAATAATATTTTCATGGCCAATTGATGATGCACTGCGAGCTTCCTGATAAAATCGCTTTACTGCTTCAGAGGAGGAAGTAATTTCCGGACGAAGCAGTTTGATAGCTACCTTTTTGTCAATATAGACGTGGGCAGCTTCATAAACTTCCCCCATTCCACCTTCGCCCAGCATCCTTACCAGACGATAGCGACCATCAAGAACCTGTCCGATCCTTGAATTGCTGGCACTTGAACCCGCCTCAACAAGCTTGCCTCCATCCTTGGGGCAAAATACTTTATCATCTTCATATGTTGCGTTGCACGCTGGACATACTTTCATTTTAATACCTTACTTGTTTCCCGGGACCGATAAGTTTCAGGCCCATTTTTTACGGGTTAAAATAGCGTAAAACGGTGACATATACCAGTTAAATCAAATAAAAAACGTAGATTTTGGTCCATGAATCCCCGTAATAATTCACCCGACGAAAAAAAGCCCGGAAAAATCAGGCCCGAAAGATACTCGTATTATGTACCGATATTCAAAATCTGCACTTAAAAAACTGAAAATTCTTGCATACGCCGGATAAATAATAGTAATTTCCGCTCTGGAAATTCAAAGTCCATAATTCCGGAAGTGCCGGGTTGTCTCACTTGAATTTCATAAACCGGCTCACTTTCAGAAAACTCAGGACATAAGCGTTTCTGATAGCGTTTGCCGGTTAAAGCCTCGAAGGGAGGTAACTATGACCTGGCTTATACTCGCTGTTTTACCTTTTTTATCTGCCAAAAACCCGGGATCAGTGACAGTTTCCATGAATGATTTTATTAAACTCGTCCTGAAAAATAACCCATCCCTCAAAGAAGCATCGCTTCAGGTCAACCGATATGAGGCAATGCTTAAAGGCGCGAAATTACTGTATTTCCCACAGATAACCCTTTCGGTTCAGGGAGCTCCCAGCCCCAAATACAAATGCATGGTTCCTCAGGAATGGATGAACCTTGTAGATCTCGGAGGTATGAGTGAGAAAGAGTTCCGTGAAACCTACTGCCTGACTACAGATCGCGATGACAACATCACTCTGGATCTTGACGGCTATGTTGTCCGCTTTGAGGCAAAAGCGACTTTTCCCCTTTATACTTTCGGAAAAATTGAATATGCAAAAGAACTTGCCAATGCGGGAGTCCGATACAGTGAAGCAAATATGAAATCTGTCCGGGAAAAAGTTATTTTCACGGCAAAAAAGGCATGGCTTTCTTCTCACGCTGCGGCAGAACTGATGAAGTTGCTTGATGAAAGCCAGAAACTGATGAAAAAGAGCCTTGAAAAAGCTGAGAAGATGGAAGAAGACGGAAAAATTACTCCCACAGATCTCATCCGACTTAAACTGGGGGAAAATGAACTTAACCTCCGGGCTCTTGAAATTAAAAAACTTAATTCAATTAGCATTCAGGCTATGAAAATTCTTGCGGGGAAGGATGTCACTATTGATGCATCCAAATCAGTTGAGGACCCATCGGAAGTAAAACCTCAGGAAGTAAGTATTTTACTAAAGAAAGCCATGGGTAATCGTCCTGAGTTTGCCATGATCTCCGCAGCGAGAGCAGCGGCCAAGGCCCGGCATGGCCTTGCAAAAGCCGCTTTCAAGCCCAATATCGGGCTTTTTCTCCGCTATCGACTGACTCTCTCAAACAGTGAAGACCCAAAAAGTGCATATCTTAACGATGGACTGCATGGAAATTCTCTCGCATTCGGTCTTGGACTTGAGATGAAATTTGACCCTTCCAAAATGCTGACAGATCTCCGCCTGGCTCGTGTTGAGTCTCGAATGGCCAACGTAAAATTAACTGCGGCAAGAGATTTTCTTAAAATGCAGATCTCTACCGTAAGGGAAAACATCATTTACCAGATCGACAAACTCTCTATAATAAAAAGAGGCATAAAACTCAGTCGAGGATGGCTTATAGCTCTCGAAGATCAGGAAGCTATGAATGTTGTAAAACCCAAAGAAATGGTCGATGCCCTTGTTTCTTATTTCAAGCTTCGCTTCGCATTGATTGAAGCATCCTGGGCTTTGCGTCTCGAATGGCTTAAACTCCACGCACTGACAGAAAAACCGGGAGTCCTCTGATGCTTGATATCAGTTTAGGCGAATTTATTCTGATCGCCCTCGTCGCCATGGCATTTTTAGGTCCCGAAAGGATTCCCGTCATGGCCCGGAAAATCGGTGAATTCGTGCATATGGTCAAAGATGCCTTCATGCAGGTGCGGGAGGAAGTGATCAAAGATGAAGAAACAGCCAGTGTTTTCAATGAGATGCAGCAAACTGTTCAGGATATCGCTAATGCTGTAAATGTTCGCAAAGCCGTGCGCGAAATTGGACAACCTCTTTTTACCGCGTCTCCACGGAGTACTCCGGAAGATCAGGTTCAAGTAACTTCTGATTCTGAGTCACCAGACTCGACGGAATCCATTGAACCGGAAAACAATTCTGAACTGGAAGAATCCGATCCGATCTCATCTCCAGAAAACGATATACCTGAAAGTTCTTTTTCCATGGAAAATCATGGTTTTTCCACCTGGGTTGAAAATCTCAGCAGGGAAATACCCTTCAAAGAATCATCTCCGGATAATTCCGACGATCCACCCCAAACACAATCACCCCCAGAAACAAATCCCCCGGATAAAACCCCCTGATCTGCAATACGAAACGATAGACCAATTTCGGAATAAAAGGATTGAAATTGGGAAATTGAATTAAAAATTACGTATTTTTTTTAATTATTAATTGATATTAAATGGTTACGCTCTGAGCCTGTCACTATTTACCTGACTACCCGTCTCCCTGTTAAAAAATTTCAGATAAACAGGAAATCAGTAGCAGCAACAGGAAAATCAGGTAGGCAATTTCGCGCAGCGGAATGCTTTAGAGGGGCTTTCTCCTGAAGAATTTCTTTAAAACAAGTCACTATCGTATTACTCCGAAAGTGGAGTCCTGTAATACAGTTTTTCAAATTTTTCGCTGATTTTAACTCAAGAATATCAACCAATACGGTTTAACAGAGCAGCGGCGGGTCTAATTCCAGCTTTTTGGAATTACGCTTTTTTAGTACCTTCTTCCAGGCCGTATCCCTGCTCTTTGTCTGCTCTTTTAAGCATGAATGCCAGGAAAATGGAAATTACACCGCAGAATACAAGTGTAAGAATAGGCCACTTATAATCATAATATGGTAGCTCACCTTTTATCTGCATCTGTGTAATACGTTCACCAATATCTTTTGCAGCAACACCCTGCGTTTTCAAAACATTTTTCATATCATCAATTGCTTTAATAACATTCGTGTTAACTTTGAGCAGTAAAGCCCCTATACCCCAGAAAAATAATCCAAGTCCCCAATTCTGAACAGTAAACATGGATGCATATGCTGTTCCCAATCGCTGCTGTGGAACGATTTTAGCAACACTCGGCCACATAGCAGCTGGTACAAGTGAAAACGCTATTCCAAGACTCAGCAGCCCCATGTATGACAATGCTTTAATGTTGAATATGCTTAGGGATACATGTGCAAATATTAGAAGGAAAGACCCAAGCATCATGAGAGATGCAGCTTTACCTTTTTTATCTACTATGCTACCAAAAATTGGAGTAAAAATAATGGTTCCAAGAGGAATCAGAGAAGCCGTTTTCGGACCATTTTTCATCCACTCTGCAAGAATATCTCTTACAAGGAATACTAGAATTCCAAAGACAGTAATAATAGCAGCAACTGAAATTATTTTAAATTTCTTTTCTTTTATGTTTTTTGGGATGAGGGTGACAGAAAGCGCAAATATAAATACTACAAGATAAACTATAACGCTACCAAGAGATTTACTTCCAAAAACAACTATTTCCGCATGAGGTGGTAATTTGTAGGTAAATCCGAATTTGTTAACCAGAAGGTCTGGAGCATACTGTATAAATGGAAAAACAGCCGAATAAAAAGCAACACACAGGAGAGTTATATAGATGAAACTTTTATCTGTAGCTAGTTTTACCAAATCTGAGAACTTAAACTCTTCATCAGGATCAGGCACCTTGTCACTTGCACCAGTTTGTTTATCAAGTTTGATATCAAAGAAGAGGTAAACAAGGAAAAATAATAGAGAAATTCCAATCAACGCTGCTGCAAAAACAACAGCAGGAGAAACTTTTGCTCCAGCAATATCCAGAGAAATAGCAATTGCCAGTGCACTGCCTAACCGACCAAAGCCAACATTGATTGCCATTGCAAGGGCAAGTTCAAACCCCATAAACCACTTAACAACTGTTTTAGAAACAATGACACAGATGACCTCAAGCCCCGAACCAAATAAAATACGGCCAATAATTAAACCCGTAAGTACGGTTCCTTTACTGGTTCCAAAAACTCCTGCGCTTGCAAGAGCTGTTATAATTCCACCTAAAGTGGCCACACCACCAAATACAAGACCGGCAAGTCTAATTCCCCATTTATCAAGAAAAATACCCCCAAGAATTATCATACCAAACATATTTGCAATGGTTGTGAGACCGATGATTCGACCAAACTCCTCAGAGTTTATTCCAAGATCTTTTTCCATCAATTCCCTGAGGGGAGAAAAGAAATCCTGAAAATAATAGGTCGAAAACATAAGGGTACTTATCAGTATCAGTACAAGCCATCTTATCTTCGCCGAATCACGAAGGGTTTCTTTTACCTTATCCATATTTCTTCAACTCCTTAATCACCATGGGTGCAGTTAATTTATTTAAAAGATAAAAATCAAATTTCGCTGGAATTATAAATAAAAACAGAAAAAATTATACAATAAACTCAAAAAAACCAATTTTATTGAATTCAAATCAAAATTCAGGAAAGAATTCCTGAGAAGCCATCAATCTTTACTATTGTCTCACTGAAATTCAAGTTTTTTTGGGGTTTTGTCGATGTTGATCCATGGAGTGGTTTTATGTCAATTATTAAAAATTTTACCGGCTATGGACTGGATCAGGGTCGGTTTCGAAAAGAAGCAAAAAAGAGTATCACTCGGGAAATTACCCGGGCCGAAAGTGATTTTTCTTCTCTTTCAAAGTTGCCAACAGTGAGCCTTCTCTCATACTCTTCTGATATAAACAGCACCGTAAGCATCAATAACGCTTCGCGAAAACTTAATGAATTCATAAAAAACGGTAATGACAGCATCAGTGGAATGCAAACCGCCTCCGATGCCCTTGACCGGGTAATGGAAAATCTTGAGAAACTCGAGAATGCCCTTGATAGCGGAAATGTCGAACCCTTTAAAAAGCTTTCTGAATCGGTCTTCGGCGAAATGGATGATCTTCTTAAGGATTCCAGTTACAACGGTGAGAAAGTCTTTGAGAAGGCAGTTCCCGGAACCCCAGTAAAATTTGGTTCATTTCCCAAGATGTTCATGTCCCCACAGGATGAAGCAATGGCGAGTAAAGGGATGGACGTTTCCACGGAAAAGGGACTTATCAAAGCCCGGGCTGTTCTCGATCACGCAAAAAAACAGATTATGGGTGAAAAGGAATCAATTTCAACCCGAATTAATGAGGCCGCAGAAAAGGTAAATGAAGCATTGTCTCGAAGCGAAGTAATGTTTTCCGCTGGAATGGATCATTTTGACCTTCAGTTAATCAGCGGAAATTATGACAGTGCCAGATTTCAGATCCTCTCAAACCCCGGGGAACTGATTAAAGTCCATAACTTCTCATCCACTGCCACCCAATCATTGTTGTGAACCAGACTTCTTGTGGAGAATACAATAGTAACTTAATTTAAAGAAAGATTTAAAGGAATGAGCCTTCTATAGCATTCCTCTGCGCGAAATTGCCGACCTGATTTTCCTGTTACTGTTACTGTTACTGGTTACCTGTGTCCCTGATTTTTTCAGGTAAACAGGAAGCCAGGAAATCAGGGACAGGATCAGGTCATAAAAATCCAATATCAAAGTAAAACTACAAAGGATGGAACCATACACTTATAATCTGTCGATCGTATTACTCTGAACAGGTACTAGTTATCAACGTATTCTTTTTCTTTGCGTTCCTGTTCTTCTTTACAGCGGATGCACATTGTGGTAACGGGGCGGGCTTTGAGGCGGGGAACTGCGATATCTTCACCACAGGATTCACAAACTCCAAAATCACCTGTATCAAGTCTTTCAAGAGCATCTTCTATTTTCCGGAGAAGATATTTTTCCCGGTCACGAATTCGGAGTTCGAAAGAAAGAAGGTACTCACTTGAAGCAAGATCGTTTTCGTCTGCCATTTCGTTTCGATCCAGACTGATATCGCTTTTCAGCTGATTTTTTACCATTTCGAGGAGTTTATTTCTTCTCAGTGTCAGGTCCGCGCGAATTTCATCAAGATCTTCTTTTGAAATAGACATACTTGGTGGTTCCTTTCTAAAGCATCATAAAAGATGATACTGAAACCCTGAATTTTATTCCAACGCACTCAGGTGTCAAGCTGATATTTCCCATGAGCTCCCGAATGACCGTGCAGTTTTATTCATAATTAATAAAAAATTTCAGAGTTTTCTTCTTCTTAAGAGAAATAATCCGAAGAAGATAGCGGTGATAAAAGAAAAATGCCATTTTCCCGAACCACTTCCAGAGCCAACTGAACAACCGAAAAAGCCACTGTCTTTATCTTTTTCAGAACTAGCGCTGGCTCCCTCAAGGGGAACACAGTAGTTGTAACTTCCGAGAGTCAAACAGGCACTGTAAGCTGGACATTCATCCGCCGTAAAACGACTACAGAAGTCGATGCAGCGATAGTCCCCATCGCCAATATCCTGGCATATATAATCGGCCTGACAATTCCTTCCACTCCCGCAAACATCGCCAAAAGTTCCCAGAAAAGTAAGACACCACTGGCCTCCGGAAACGCTGTAACATTCAAAACCAGTAAGGGGACAAGGATTGCCGTCACTACAATCGGAAGCACAATGTTTAACTCCGGAACCGGAATCAACACATGAAAGCCCTGCATCACAATCTCCAGCAACAAGACACAGATCCCCAGCGGCTCCTCGTTCCCCCCGGATGCACCTCACACCGTCACAGTGGTAACCGGCAATACAACTATCATCACTCACACAAAGATCTGTACAATAACCGAATTCACCAACTGTAAAACAGATACCTGAACTACAGTCTGAGTTTGAGTCACATTCTTCTCCGGTATTACGTCCGGCTGATGGACCATATTCTTCATCAACACATCCACCGCAGCCGTACTGAACATCTATGCAGAGTTCACCGGACATACACTGATCGCTCCCAGCTTCACAGGGAATCATACAGCGGCTTTTTCCATCAAGTCCAGCCCGGCAGAACAGTGTTTCACAATCGGTATCCACTGTACAAAGATCATTGATTTCGCCTGTTCCCGGAGAACCGGGGCTGCAGATCGCTCGATCGCAGTCCGTAAGACGGCAATAATTACCAGCACCACAGGAGTTTGTTTCACTGCGGGGATCACAACTTTTAAGGCAAGTTTTCTCGCCAAACTGCTCGTAGCAGATGCCATTTTTACACTGAAAATCATCGGTACAAGTTTCCCCATCATCGAGACAGGCATCATCAACGAGGCCGTTACAGTCGTTGTCATTACTGTCGCCGCAAATTTCCTTTTCGTGAGTTGGAGCGCAGTACCCTTCATCTTCAAGGATTCCATTAATAAAATCAAGATGATAAATAACACTGGCACCAATGGTTATACCAGCAAGTTCTCCACTGCATTCATCACTTCCCCGGGAAGTAACACCAATAACCTTCATATCCGGTGTGAAAATCGGGCCACCGCTGTCACCATGATTTGCCCCGCGCCCTTGAGTAACAAAATCTCCTGATGTGTATGAACCAATGTAAAGATCTTCTGTTCGAAGTTTTACCCCGGAATTCCCCGTCTGACCACAGACACTTTCGCCATACCCTATAAGTGTGAGTTCCGTTTGATTGGCAACAACCGGATTATCTCCACCCCAGGATAATTTCAGACTGTAAGGTGTAGCAACGGTTTCAGGAATGGGAGTACCTAAAACCATAAGGGCAACGTCTTCGTTTTCAATTTCATTTCCCGGAAGTTTATAAATGGCATCCACATCGTAACTATTGGTGATGGAATAGCGATTGGGACCAATGTTAACAGAGAAACCCCAAGCAGGCAGATCCTGACCGTAATCAAGGTCTCGCACACAGTGTTTTGCAGTCAATACCACCGTTGGTGCAATAAGGGTTCCCGTACAGGCATATCCGTATTGATGTTCAAGATATACAACACCGGGCTCTCCGGTTTCCGTGTATCCACCATTTATATATGAATCTACTTCATGGGCGGGCTTTATCTCTTCTTCAAAAGCGCAACCGGACAGAATGAAAGTTGTAATTAAAAAAAGGAGAAGTTTTTTCATGTATTTTCTCACTTCAGTCAGAATTCTGCTGTTCATGGGGTGTAAAAGCAAGAGCCATACCCCCGGAAATCTTGTTAAATGTAAAATCTCCAGCATCAGCGGCCACTGAAAGCACTCCCTCATCCAGGTCCTGAGTAATGCCTTCTCTGGTAATACGGCAGACAATAAGCCCGTTTTCCATTGCAGCATGAACAAACAGATTCTTGCCCGCTTCTTGTTCGATAAGTTGTTCAAAAACGTTTGACAAAGCAAGAAGTACTCGAGCAACACGAACATTTACAAAGAGATAGCCGTGGTCGGAGACTGTGTTTTCAACTCTAACGGTCCTTTTCAGTCGATTGTGATTGAGCAGGAGCGAGTGATTTATAAGGTATCTCAGATCCATACCTGTGGGATCTTCATAAAAACGGAAAACGCTCAGAAATCCAAGAGATTGAACATAATCTCTGATTTTCCCGAGAGCTTCATCCATGTCCGTGTAAGTTTCTTTTAAGCTTTGAATTTCTTCTTCGCTGAGAGTTGATTCCTCAAGATCTTCCAGAAGTATCGCTATGTTCATCATAACAGCTCCCAGAGGATTATTGATTTCATGAATAATACCTGGAAGAAGGTCTTTGAGGATTTTCAGGGAATGATCATTTAAATCAGCCATGGTATTCACAGTTTATTTTCTAAGTTGCCGTTGTCAAGGAAACTGTTGTTTACACTGCCTACGAAATGCCTGAGCAGTTCGTGTCCTGTAATTCGCTTCGCGAAGGATTTTCGGAAAAATCCTACCAGGCCACTACCAGTATATTCAGAACCTTGCGGTTACTGTCCTGAGTAAAAACCTGGATAAAACTTGAAAATTTAGTATTTCAGGACAGTAACTAAGCAGTGCCGATTTTTCCACCTCCCGGGATATGATGACACTGCGGAACGTCTAAAAGTTGCATCGTCCAACATCAGAGGGTAATATCCACAGGTGCGGGGGACTTAATGAAATTACGCTTTTTACTGCCGGTTTTACTTATTTCAACTCTCATTTCGGCACTTTTAGTTTTATCGGTCGTTTTTCCCGGTTTCTTTAAACCCGGAGAACATAATAACATCGAAATAATGTCGTTTCATGCGGATTTTCTGCCTGTATCCCATGCTATACCTGATTCTTTTTCCGAAAAACATAATCATATAAATACATTACCCGCCGCACTGATTGCAAAAGACCGATTCTACCCTTCTGCATATACATCTTATATAGATACGGATAAAGTCCTTAAAGTTTCTGCAGACCACTTGAATTTAAAAAAATATTCTGAAGCGGCTGATAACATTTCTAAAAACGGCAATCTAAAAAATGCTTTCCATTTATTTATCTATAGCCTATCTGCTTTTCTGGGAGGAAACGGGGACAAGATAATCAGCGAAAACTTTGATCTGCGTTTGAAGTTTCCCGCTTTGAAAGAATATCTGGTGTGGCTTTCCGCTCAGGCACATATGGTGCGTAACGACTTCACAAAAGCCATGACTTTTCTTTCAATTCTGGAGAAAACATTTTTTAATAAAGATGTTCCTTTCATGAAACTTAAAATCCTGAAAGCAGAAAACAAAAAGGATGACTACATCAAGACCGCCGTTGATTTATTTAAAAACTACAAAGGAAATAAACGGGATCTCTCGCAAATTTATTTTCAAACAGGCGTTTTCTATCTGAAGGACGGAAAGAAAAATCAAGCTTTAAAAATGTTTTTGCTGGTTTGGGCTCATAACCCCGGTACTGAATCATCCGTGGAAGCATCAAAAAAAATAAAAAGCATAACTGGAAAAGCCCCCCTCGCCAGTGCAGATTGTTCGGTGAAAATAAAAAGAGCGGAAATTCTTAATTCAAGACGCCTTTTTAAAAAGGTTTTACTCACACTCACTTCATCCGCAGGATGTTCAAGATATGAAAAATGTCAGTTTAACTGGTACAAAGGACGTGCTTTATTTTATACCAAAAAGAAAAATGAATCCGTCTCATACCTTCGCAATGCATCGACTCAGTGTGCCGGGAAAAGTTTTTACAGCGAACTACATGTAAAATCCATGTATCTGGCGGCAAAAGCGTTGCAGGCAGGCGGGAAACAGGCTCTGGCTGCAACATTTTTCCGTAGAGTATACAATGAATATCCACGGCATTCCTATGCGGATGATGCCCTCCTTCGAGAGGCGCAAATCCGGCGGAAACAAGGAAATACTGCTCTTGCAACAAAGCTTGAAAAAACTCTGCAAAAGCGATTTCCTGCGGGGGACAGATCAACAGATGCGGTCTTCAACTCAGCCTTGAAACTGATTATCGGAAAAGACTACAGTAAAGCAGTTAAACTACTGGAATCCGCACGTAATTCAATGAGTCTGAAAGCATCACTTCTGGAAAAAGGTCGAATCATGTACTGGACGGCCTATGCATCGGAGAAAGCAGGAGATGCGAAAAATGCCGACGCCCTGTATCGGCAGACAGTAGTTTTATCACCAGTGTCATGGTACGCCCATGCAGCCCTGAAAAGTCTCAACCGCCTTAAAAAAGGAGATGGTGACTTACTCCTTGCAAAGCTTTTAAAAACTTCAACACCAACGCAGTATCCGTGGGTGTCTCTCAAGTCAGAACTTTTCAAGCGCCCTTCATTTTTTGCTTTCGTTGAACTTTCACGCTTTGGTCTGATTGATCAGGGTATGGAGCTCCTGAAAAAAGACGGACTTAATCTTTATGGACACAAAACCGATTCAGGAAAGGATTTTCTCCGGGCCATAGCATGGATTTCCTGGCGAAACCGGCGGTTTTCAATTCCCTTTCGTATAACGGGAAAAATTCTCCGGGATCACTCAAAAAGCTGGCCATCGGGAAACTCCGTAACACTCTGGAAAATGGCTCATCCCCTTTTGCACCTTGATATTATAAAAAAATGGAGTTCATCCCGGAATATTGACTGGGTTGTTTTAAGCGGCCTCATCCGCGAAGAGAGTGCTTTTAACAGATACGTTCGTAGTTCCGCCGGTGCCCGGGGCCTGACTCAAATTATGCCTGCAACGGGAAAATACATCGCAAAAAAACTGAAAATTAAATATACATCTTCTGACATTCTCGAAGATCCGGAAACATCCTGCAATATGACGACATGGTATCTTGAATATCTCAAAAAATTGTTTAAAAACAATATGTATCATGTTATTGCCGCCTATAATGCCGGGGAGGGAAAAATGAAAAAATTCCTGAAAAAGCAGACGGTAACTGATCAGGAAATGCTTGTGGAACTCATCGACTACGAAGAAACACGTAATTATGTCAAACACGTCCTTTCCAGTGCCTTCGCTTACAATCTCCTCTACGGTAACGGCAAACTCCTGAATTTTTATTGAAGTCAACATCAAAGCATAATTACAAATGGCAGGATGAAAACAAGTACTTTTCCCGTTTCAATCCTTTTATTCCGCAAGCGGTCTAAAGAAAGGTTAATCTGAACTGAGTTTTTTCCAGGCGGTGATTCCTCCATCGAGGATACTTACGTTTGTATATCCCTCCTGAGATAGAAGTTTTGCGGCCTTTTTCGCTTTCGGAATTGTGCGGCAGTAAACAATTATTTTTCGTTCTTTGTCGTTCCCGAGAAATTTAAGGAAACCCGCCCTGTCATTGAAATGAATTTTTGCATCGGTTTGCGGAATCGTTCCAGCGTCAAAATCCAGTACATTTATTAGAACAAAATCCTTTTTTCCCAGACTCTTTTTCAACTCAAAAGCACTTATATAGCCGATTCCGGAACACTTTCCTTTTTTGCAGACCTGATTTTTGAGGCATTTGCAGTCTACTGAATCTCCGATTTTTTCAGTTTTCCCGGAACATGAAATTGTTAAAAATAATAGTAAAATGAGTGAATATATTTTTCTCATGCAGGCTCCTACATTAACTGGGACGTTTTTGATTCGGGAGTTTTAAAACTGAAAATAAATGAAAACAGTAATGGAATTATAAACAATGCTGTAACAATTTCAAAAACAAGCCCACCTATTGCCGCATACGCCATCGGGACAAGCATATCCGAACCTTCACCCCGGGATATCGCAAGTGGTACGAACCCCGCTATTGTAGTCAAAGTCGTCATGATACGTGGTTTTGCACGGATTGTGGCGGCAGCGCATATCACATCCCTTTTTGTAAACCACAGACCTGTTTGTGCCTGATGTTCAGATTCTGCAAAGAGCAAAACAGAGTCGTTTATGTGTGCGCTTATAACAATAATAAGACCTAAAAGTACAGTACCCCCGAAAATATGCCCGGTTGCATTCAGGGCGACAACACATCCGGCCAGACTCAAAGGCGCTGTTAGAATAATCATGGTACCATAACGGAAGTTATTAAATTGAATTGTTAAAATAATAAATGCAAAGAACAGTGAAAACAGAAGTACTGTTACAGTCGAGGTTTTGATATCGGTCATAAGGCGAGCTTTTCCCGAGTAGGTAACTTCATAACCCGGAGGCATTTTAAGGGCTTTAACTTCTTTTTTTACTGTTTCAAGGGCTTCACCTAAAGAAGCAGCACCGACATCTGCCCGTAAAAGAACAAATTTCAACTGATTATCTCTCAGAATCTCAACAGGGCCAGTTGTATGTCGCACTTTTGCCAGATCACCCACAGTAATCATATTTCCTGCAGGTGTTTTCAGTGGAATCTTTGTTAAAACATCGGGAGAATTAAGCTCATTTTCCGGAAGCCTGACCGTTATATTATAAAACAGATCACCTTTCCGAAACTTTGTTGCAACAAGCCCTCCTGCAAGATTTCTTACAGTTTTGGCTACCATAAGTGGATCTACTCCATATCGAGTAGCTTTCAGTCTGTCTACATCCACAACAAGTTCCGGTTTTGTTGCGTCCATAGCAAGATGTACGTTTGCCAGTTGAGCCCTGTTGCTGAGTTTTGAGCCTAAATTCCCTGAATATTTGTAAAGTTTATTAAGATCTGTTCCCTTTACCTGAATTTCAAGGTCCGCTTCACCCATTTTACGCAAACCTTTAACCCTCATCTTGCGCACCATGAGTTTTCCCCCGGGAATTTTTATTTTCTGTAACTTCTTTCGAAGAATAATCATATATTTATGAACGCTGGTTTTGCGCATTTCCGGAGGCACCATCTGAATGTTTATTTCGCCTTCCACGGCACTTTCAAAGGTGTAAAGTCCCCACATTTTTCCGCCGGAAAGAGTAGAGTAACTTTCAATAATATCATCACTGGCAATTATTGACTCTACCCGCTGCAAATACCCATCAGTCTGCTTGAGAGTGCTTCCCGTGGGGAGTTTAATCTTAATCATAATCCGCCCATCATCTACTTCCGGCAGAAACTCACTTCCCGGGGTCTTCAAAGTGTAAAAGCCGACCAGAAGGCCAATAATCAGCAACAGGCCAACTATTATCCGGAATCGAATGATGTATGAAATCACCGAACTGTATATTCGCTGGGGCAGGGAATACTTTTCATTTAATTCTGGCTTTTCCGGACTATCCGAAATGTTTTTTTGATCTTGATTATCAGATTTGTCGTTGTTTTTTCTTCCAAAACCGTAAAGCATTGCGGCCATTGAAGGAACAAAAAGCAGAGCAGCTACAACACTTACAAAAACAATTATTGCAACTGTAAAAACCAACTCACGGAACAAAACCGCCGTAAGGCCACTCACCATAACAAAGGGAACAAACAAACTCATGATTGCAAGAGTTGACGCCATGAGGGGAGAGAAAATTCCTGCAACGGAAACGGCAATCCGGTGCAGAAAATCTCCGGTTTTCTGCTTAACGACCCTGCTTAATGATTCCGTTACAATTATCGAGTTATCAAGAGCCATGCCCGTAGCGATTATCAAACCCGCCATGGTGAATATGTTGAGAGTAAAACGCGCGAGATTCATAAAGAAAAACGATGTTATTAGAATTACAGGCAAAACCGTAATGAGAATAAGAGACATTCTCAAACTTCTAAGAAATATCAGCGTAACAAAAACAACCAGCAAAATAGCCTGAAGAGCTGATCTTTGAACTCCCTTCAGAGCACTGTCGACATAATCTGCCTGATTTTCAAATATGCGGAAATCAATATGTTTCTCAATTCCCCCCTGAATCTCACGGAGTTTTGCAGCTAAACGCTTTGAAACATCCACGGTTCCAGCATCGGGAGCTTTATAAATGTTTATATTTACACATCCGGCACCATTGAATCTGGTAATAAAGCGCACTTCCTCGGAATCAGAAATAACGTTTGCCAGTTGCCCCACGGTAACAACTGCGATTCCATCCTGTTTGACGACAACGTTTTTAATATCATTAACATTTTTAAAACGGGAGTTTGTCCTTGCGATGAATTCACGCTGGCTGTCATCAATGCGACCGGCAAAAAGCTCCACATTCCATTTTTCAAGGGCGGCGGCAAGATCTTTTTCCGTTATACCATACCGTACTAGAGCCTTCAAATCGGGGTGTATCCGTATTTCATGCTTTTTCCCCCCGATAACATCCAGACCTGCAACTCCGTTTACAGCCATGATTCGAGGCTGAAGCCACTGTTCGACCCATTCCCTTAAATCCTCTTCCCTCCATACATTTGAAGAAACGGCAATCCTGAGAACAGGTAGTTGCTGAGGATCTGCTTTAATAATAACTGGCGGCTCAATATCTTTGGGAAGTTTGCGAATTGCACGATTCATGGCTGCCTGAACATCCATAAATGCCGCATCCCGATCCGCTTCGTATTTGAAATTCACCTGCAGTGTATAACTGCCTTCAATCGCACTTGATTCAAGATAATCAAGACCTTCGAGCCCGGAGATTTCACGCTCAACAACATCGGATATATAAATGTCAATATCTCCCGGTGTTGCGTTTTTCCACCAGATGTGAACCTTGATAAGGGGGTAATTAACATCCGGAAGAAAATCTACGCTTATTTTATTAAAACCGACACTGCCCATCACCACAAACAAAATGGCAAGAGCAAAAACTGCTGTTTTTCGTTTAAGAAGAAGATATATTAAATTCAATAACTTACTTCCTATGATTCATATCGGATTTTTTCATTCCCGAGGGTTCTTTTTTTAATGGAACCGGGTTTTCTTTTTGTTCTGGCATGCCGGCTTTCTTCATACCATTTTCAGGACCTGATTGTTTTTTAATAACTTTTACTTTTTTACCATCCTTTAGTTTTAGATTACCCCTCGTTACAACTTCAGTTCCTTCTTCAAGACCATAAACAATCATAAGTCCGCCTTTTTCCATGCCGGTTTTAACAAATTTCACTCGAATTTGACTGTTTTCAACAGTGAAAATGCGTAAACGACCATCAGGTAGCCTGAAAACAGCTGAAGACGGAACTACGGTTCCTTTTATCCTCTCGAGTTCAATTGTTACATTAACGCTCATTCCCGGAAGCAACGGAATCTTTTCTTTTACTTCTGTCCACATAATGCGGGTTTTTGTTTTGTCATCCACATCCGGATGAAAACGCACAAGTTTTCCTGAAAAAACCTTTCCCGGCCATGCATCAAAACGCAATTTAATAGGTGTCTTATCGGTTATCAGAGTGCAGAATTCCTCCGGTACTGGAATTTGTACCGCCAACGAAGCAGGATCGAAAAGTTCAAGAAGTTTCAGATTTGGTGTCACAAACGAACCCGCAAAAGTGTGGACTTTGAGTACTACAGCATCCCAGGGAGCGCCAATACGATAATCAGCAACTTTTTGCGCTGCTGCGGTCAATTTTGCCTGAGCATTCACCATACGAAGTTTTGCTTTTTCGACTTCCTCACCCGCTACAGCCCCGGCTTTTGCCAGCCGATCAAGGCGTTCCATATCCGTTTTTTCACGTTTATAAGTAGCCCACGCGCTGTGAGCCTCCGCCGTATCGGCATTCTGGCGTCCGATGGTGACCAGTACATCATTTTTCTTCACTCTGTCGCCTTCAACTACCGTAAGGGAAAGAACAGGCCCCTGAGACGGTGAGGAAATAACCGCGAGACGCTGAGGTTTTACGGAAGCAAAGAGATCTATTGAATTGGTGAGTTCAGTTGTTTTTACTACAGCAAAATCCACAAACGGAACACCCTTCTTCTTTTTAACCTGCTTCTCTACGCTTTCCTTGTTGCAACTGAACACTGTGAACACTGATAAAACTATAAACAGAAACAAAACGGCTGAAGTCGGTTTCATTTGTCAATTCCCGCCGCAAAAAACAATTTTGCCCGGGCCAGATACCAGTCGGTAATGGCCTTGTAATAATTAGATTTAGCTACCAGGAGTTCCTGATGAGCCAGAAGTAGTTCCGTAGCATCAGCCATGGATAAATCAGATTTTTTCTTTGTAATTTCAAAATTCAATGTCGCATACTTAACTGTCTGAGCACTGGATGAAATCATTGCCTGGGCGGTTTTCAATGCCAAAAGCGCATCGGAAACTTCCTGCCTTATTTTTCTTTTGAGCTCCCTCATGGTTTCCGTAAGTATTTTGAGTTTTGCCACTTCCTCACGGATCTGGGCATTAACTTTGAACCAGTTGAGAAACGGAAACGAAACTTCGATACCAGCAAACCCCGTATCTCCATGATCCGCATCAGTATTAACTCGGTAACCATAACTCAAAACCCCATAAACAGAAGGCATCAGAGTTGAGCGCTTCGAAGCCATTGAAAGCTCCTGAGCCGTTATCCTGCGGTGTAACTCACGAACATCCTGACGATTTCCCAGAGCAAGGGAATAGTAGTCCTTGTCCGAAAGAAAAGGGGGAAGTTTTTCATTGAGTTTCCAGTGTTTTTCCGCCCCCTGAGGGAAATCAGCCCCACTGCAACTGGACAGAGCTGAAAAGAGAGAACTGATTACACCGTTTATCCGGATTTTTTCATATTCAAGTTGACCCATTCGTGTATCTAACGCTGCCAGTTTCAGTTCCGGAGCCTTTTTTTCCTTTACCAGCATGGCCGTCATATTACGAATTTTTTTGAGGTTTTCTATAGAGAGAACCAGTTCATCCCGGATGAGCCGATTGCGGATAATCAGATACCACAGACGCACTATTTCAAAGACCAGTTGTTGCTCAGTTCGTTTTAATGAATATTTAAGGGCGCTATGTTCATATCGAAGAGCATCTTTAGCATGTTTTGAACTTCCACCTGTGTAAATCGGAACCCGTACTGCAAGATCCGCAAACATATAATTGTATGCAAAAACAGGATCTTCACCCTTTGTAATCGGCAAAAAGCGCTCTCGATTCCAGTTGTGTCTGATGCCACCCGACAAGTTGATTTCCGGGTAGTACTCCATGATGGCCAGGTTTAAACGACTGTGGGCCGCATCAATCCTCGCTTTGATGATGCCGATTTGAGGACTTTTTTCTAAAGCTGTTTCAATAATTTTCCTGAGAGTCGCATCTGCGGATAAAATTACCATTTTTTCTTTTTCATACTTATGATTTGTATCACTAATTTCAGAATCATCGGCATATAAAGAAGGGTTTTTCAGTTTTTCAAACTGGCTACATGAACTGAAAAAAATTAAAACACAAACCAGACAAAAACGCATGAGCATATTCCTGAAATTTTATACGCGTCTTAAGACCACAGGAAGTACCAGAAAAGTTCCCGGCGGTCACTCTTTTTCAGGCTTTTTCTGGAAACCATGAGCGGGTGCGACGGCAGAAGGACACAAGCATGAGCATTACCGGTACTTCTATTAAAACTCCGACAACAGTCGCCAGAGCTGCACCTGAGGATAGTCCAAAAAGCATAACTGCCGTAGCTATGGCTACCTCAAAGTGGTTTGAGGCTCCAATCATCGCAGCGGGGGCGGCTTCCTCATATGAAAGCCCGAGGAATTTAGCCAGTGAGTAGCCCAGAGCGAAAATCAGAACTGTCTGGATAAAAAGTGGTATTGAGATCCACAAAATTGTGAGGGGATTGGATGAAATTACTTTTCCCTTGAAACTGAAAAGCAAAACAAGTGTGGTCAGTAATGCAAAAATAGTTACGGGAGTAAGAATATGCAGAAATTTTTCCGAAAACCATTTTTCTCCCTTCCAGGCGATGATCCATTTTCTCGAAAAATATCCGGAAATCAGCGGTAATGCGACGTAGACACCCACAGACAGCAACAAAGCCTGCCACGGTACCGGCAAGCGACCTACACCAAGTAGAAAACCTCCAAGAACTCCGTAGAGAACAAGCATAGTCAGTGAATTAATCGCCACCATTATGAGAGTAAGGCCGTCATTTCCCCGGGCAAGATAACCCCAGACTAAAACCATGGCTGTACACGGTGCAATCCCGAGTAAAATAGCCCCGGCAAAGTAACTGCGCCACAGGGGAATCTGAAGCATTTTAATACCTTCATGCATTACGACTGTCCCGGCTCCATGATTTGAGCCAACGGGAAGATCAAGACCGAAGGGCATTTTCACAAGATCCGTGGCATCAACTCCGATAAAAGTTTTGAATGCAAAACCCAGAAACAACATGGCAATTAGGTACATTGTGAATGGTTTTACCGCCCAGTTAATAAAAAGAGTCAGTAAAACGGGTTTTCCGCTTTTTCCAGCTGCCATAACCTTTGTGAAATCGATTTTAACCATAATTGGGTACATCATGAAAAAAAGACATACTGCTATGGGAATTGAAATTACCGGAGCACCACCAACATTGATACTCATTGCATCAAGACTACCCGCAAAAGAAGGCAGCAGGCGGCCAAGGAGAATTCCTCCCAGAATACTCAGGATCACCCACACAGTGAGGTATTTCTCAAAAACACTCGTCATTTCACGATTTTCAGTCGAACAGGCGCTATTCATGGCTGTGCCTCCTGTCCAGAATTTACAATTATTAAATTGATAAGTTTCGTCTGGATGAATTCGCTGATTTCATCCCGGACCCGGCGGTAACAATCAAAAACATCGCCCTCGCTTCCTCCGGCGGTTTTAACCTCCGCCGCTAAAGCAGGAGGATCAGGAAAAGAATGATGAACCGTAGGGCCTGGAAAAAACGGGCATGCTTCCCGGGCACTGTCACAAACGGTTATGACAAGATCAAAAGTAATTTGCTCAAATTCATCAATCAATTTCGAACGTTGAGAAGAAATATCCACGGCGGATTCTGCCATGACTTTTACCGCAAAGGGATTCATACCGTGACTTTCAACACCGGCACTGAAAACATCCATGATTTCAGAATGAAAATGCCGTGCAAAGCCTTCCGCCATCTGGGATCGGCAGGAATTTCCGGTACATAGAAAGAGAACCTTTTTCTTATCACTCATTTACATCCTCCATACGGTTGCGATGCTCAGGTATATTCCGAGCAGGATAAGTAAAGTCCCCGTTATCCGACGGGACCAGAGTTCAAAGGAAGTCGTTTTTTTAAAAATATTTGACAGTAACCCACCGGATAAAGCAAGAATAACAACAAAAGCAAGTACCGGAAGCCCTGTTCCTATGCCGAAAACCATCGCCAGAAAGGCAGAGGATGCCTTCCCCGCTGCAAGAGGCAGGAAAGAACCGAAATATATCGCGGCGCTCACAGGACAAAAGGATGCGGCAAATAAAACCCCCAGGAGAAATGCTCCCATGAATGGAATTTTACCAAGTTTCTCCGTTATGGACGAACTGATCCCACCCTTTCCGAAGGACAATGAGATAAGTTCCAGCAGAAACATCCCCGTGAGAATCAATAGCGGACCCACAATCATGGGAAACCACTTCTGCAGAAAGTGTGAAACTGCCGGCATCGAAGAAACGCTGTAAATAAAAAACACTGTAAGGGCGAAGTAAAAAAACACTCGACCAAGGGTGTAAATCATACCGCCGATTATCGCTGCTGCCGGGTTATTCATCCGGCGTCCGATAAAACTCACCGCGGCAATATTCGTTGCTAAAGGGCATGGTGAGATACTTACTAAAATTCCAAGCCACAGAGCCGTTGCAATTACAGTAAACTCCATACATTAATTCCTTTTCAGCAAAAAGGTATTCACTTCATTTTTAACGTAATCTAAAAAGGCATCCCCTTCTCTTACCCGCTTGAAAACATCATCCATTCGCTTATAAACTGCCTTGCCTTCCAGCATATATGCCAGTACCACAACACGACCTTTGAGTTTGAAATCATTTACAAAGTGCTCGTTTTCCGATTTATCGAGATTTACACTGACAAACTTGATGGTTCCGTCCGCCAGTTCCTTTGAAAAGTTAGTATCCAGGGATTTTTTTACCTGTTTTTCAATCAAATTGCAGGTGTAACAGCGTTTTGTGGCATGGAAGTAATAAACGATACGGTCTTTTTCTTTAATCTCAAGCTTGCCTGCTTTACCGGTGGTCTTTTTATAAACCACAAAACCAATTGTTGCTACAACGAAAAGTAGAAGTACTCCAGTGATTATCTTTTTCATTTTATGCTCCGTTTTTCTTAAGGAGTTCAACAATCTCTTCGGGTTTAAGAAGTTTTCCGGCACTCAGAACCTTCCCATCCAGAGCCAGCCCCGGAGTCTGCATTATGCCGAAGGAAATTATTTCATTTATTTCAGTTACTTTTGTGATTTCAAATTGGCCGGGAAAGTCATTGATTGCTGTTTGAGTATTCTCCGCAAGCTTTTTACATTTAGGGCATCCTGTTCCTAAAATCTGAATTTTTTTCATAATATTTCCTTTCCGCCCGCATTTTGAGGCAGTTGTTAAAAAATGAGTGCGTATCCGTAACCGGCAATGGTCGACAAAACAATTACCAGACAGACAAAGACCACTGTTTTCTTTGTTCCCATAACCGACCGGATTACCAGCATATTCGGAAGCGATAAAGCCGGACCGGCGAGTAAAAGCGCAAGTGCGGGACCTTCACCCATGCCGTTTTCCATAAGCCCTTGAATTATCGGCACTTCCGTAAGAGTTGCAAAATACATGAATGCTCCTGCAACGGAAGCGATGAACGTCTGCAAAAGGCCATTACCGCCAAGAGCTGATTTCACCCAGGTTCCCGGAATGATCCCTTCATTTCCCGCAGTCCCGAGCAAAAATCCCGCAACGGCAACCCCCGCAAAAAGCAGTGGCATAATCTGAATTGCATAGCCGACGGTTGAATCAAGCCATTCTCTGCCGCGATCGCGATCAACAAAAAGGATTATGCTCAGAGATAAAAGTCCAATGAGGAAAACCAGATTAGGATTCGAGCCTGGAATAAATGCCGTTATCGCTGTGATAACTGCCCCAATGCCGAAATGCCAGATGGGGATCCGAAGTATAAAATGCATGAGCACAAGGCTCAGGAGGGCTGTCCCCGCTGTCAGGTACCATTTAATTGAGTACACGGCATGAAAAAACCCGCTTTTTTCCGTGGAAGCGCCCCAGTTGGCAAAAATCAGAATAAGCATGAGACTTCCCACGGTTGCGGCGCTTTTCCACAGGGTGCCTTTTTCTCCATCATCAACATTCTGCATCTTTATTTGAGGTCTCTCATCATCGTTTCTGAAAATAAACGCCATCAGAAGACCGATAATCACACTGAAAACCACAGCACCAATTCCCCGGGCGATGCCGATGCGCATTCCGATGATTTTTGCTGTGAGAATAATTGCCAGAACATTAATTGCAGGACCACTGTATAAAAACGCCGTTGCAGGACCGATTCCGGCACCCATTTTGTAGATTCCCGCAAAAAGAGGAAGTACTGTACAGGAACATACAGCCAGTACACTGCCTGATATGGAAGCAACGCCATAAGAAACAACTTTTTTTGCTCCGGCTCCGAGGTATCGCATAACGCTTCCCTGAGATAGAAAAATCCCGATGGCGGAAGCAATGAAAAAAGCAGTAAGCAGACATAAAATTACATGTTCCCGGGCATACCAGCGAAGGAGTTTCATGGATTCAAAAATCGCCGCAGTAAACCGGGCGCTGTCCACTGGCAGGAAATACAAAGCGGCAAATATGCCGAAAATAATAGTCAGGGCTTTGAGTTCGGTCTTTCCCATTTTAATCTTCACTATCGCATGTCTTGCACATGCATGAGTCAGGAGAATCGGTGTTTTTCTCGTTCATTGCTCTTATGCAACTCACAAAACCCGTGACACAGGTGGCCTTCAGTGAGTAATAAATGCAGTTTCCATCACGCCTGCTGCAGATAAGACCGGCGGATTTCAGTACACTCAGGTGCTTGGATACCGTTGAAATATCATATCCGATAAGGGCAGTAAGCTCCTGCACACAGTAGTCTTTCTCAGAAAGACGCTCCATTATATAAAGTCTCACCGCATGAGATAATGCCTTGAAAACTCCCGCCGGATACTCCAGATCATCAAAACCAGCCATAATAACCTCCACGCTGGAAGTTATAATCTGTTTTCCTATTTGGTCAAGTAGCCAAATAGATTTCCCGCAAAAAAAGCAAATTGAGGTGGAAGATCGACGAATTGGGAATCGCATGGGTATTCAGGGGTGTGCGGTTTTCGAAGCGGTATGGTTTATTTATTGAAAACCTTCAGGAAAATGACCCTGATTGCCTGTCTTCCTGCGCCTGTTTTCCTGCCTTCCTGCCTTCCTGCCTTCCTGCCTCCCTGCCTTTCTGCCTTCCTTGATTGCTACCATAAAAAGGAGCCGCAACGCGGTTCCAATATTTTAGCGAAGGGATTAAAGATTCTGGAAGAATCGAAAATCCCTGGATCACGACATCCGATCCGCCACGGCCCTGAAGGGGTCGTGCAAAATCGCCGAATCCGCATCAGGACTCGTTTTCTTGAATATATTATTCTCCGTCGTCACTATATATTTCGCAGGCGCGTGTATATATTTATAAAATGTTGATATATATTTCGCAGGCGCGTGTATATATTTACAAAATGTCGATATATATTTTGCCGACGTGAGGTTATATTTTAAAAATGTCGTTATATTTTTGTCGAAAATCGGCCCAAAATTGTTTGTTGTCGCAATATATTTCATAGAAACGACTATGTCTATCATCGAAAGTCACAATAAAATTTCCTGATTCGCGCATATCTATCAAAAATGTCGATATATATTTCAAAATTATGATGCTATAACTAACAAAAAGGTCTTTCCTTCCAACCTGACGCGGATATATATTTCGCAGGCGTCGACATATATTTCGCAGAATTTCAATTCTCACACCCCGCATTCCGGACATTCGGAAAAGGCAACTGAAGGAAAAACGCATTCGTCCAGTTCATAAAACCCGG
>JAHJMN010000100.1 GCA_018821305.1 Myxococcota bacterium | reverse complement strand
GGTCTTTTCAAGTTTACACCGGATTTTGACACAGGACATTAAGAATGAAGGCCTTGAAATTATTGTAGTGTTCTGAATAGCATGTTTTCGTAAACATGCTCAATTTTGACAAAAATTGAATTTCAGGACACGAACTAATTAATGTCCTGATTGTGATTTATACGATTTTCTCCCTGGCTGGTAATTTCGGGTAGCGAAATGCAGCAGGACTAAAACTCAGGAGTTGACAGGAGTTAACAATGGCTTTACTTATTTTTTTCTTCTTAAATATCCATGCCCAGACCGGGGATACCTTCACTACAGTGACCGGGGATACATCAATAACTATCCCTATGCTTGAAGGGTTTAAACTAGCGGATAAAGAAGTTGAAAAGCAAATGTCCAGAATATTTACTACTCACAAAGCAAAATTTGTACACATGATGACAAATGACAAATTCAACTGCGTTCTTTTGAAATTTCCGGGGGGGAGACTCAGCGATAAAGAATTTGTGAGAGATATGAAAAAGCTTAAATTTATATATAATACAGTTATTGGAACTGGCCTTCAAAATCTTTTAACAAAGGAAATTGAGAAAAAAGTTGAATCCCAGACAGGAGAAAGTGTTCCAAAGTACCAATCACGTTTGGTCAAATCAAGAAAAATAAGTGACCGTCATTTCAGTTATATCTCACACACAGAAATTATCGACAGTAATCAGGATAACAATGATTCTGAAACAACAAGTTACACGGTTCAGAGTATCCTCAACCTTGCAGGATATATGTTTATCCTTAATTGTTATGTTGATAGTAATTATCAGCCTTTCGAGGTCCTTATGGAAAATTGGGGGACCTCAGCTCTTAACAAAAATGATGAACCACCTGATAAGACTATCGATAACATCGAAGCGATTGCTCAGATTATCGGTTATATAGTTTTAGGCGTACTGGCCCTCTGGTTCGTTCTGAAAAAGAAAAAAAGGGCAAAATAATGTCTTACAGATAGTCAGTATTTTTCCAGCAAATCTGATACTGATGGTGGCGATGATACGGAGTTAACAATGGCTTTACTTATTTTTTTCTTCTTAAATATCCATGCCCAGACCGCGGATACTTTTTACACTTTAATTGAAGGAAACAAAATCAACCTCCCGATGCCTGATGGCTTCAAATTTGGGGATGAAGAATTGGAAGAAGAGGCAAAAAAAGACCCTCTTCGGCCGGGCTGGGAATTTGTTCGTGTCATAACGGATGGGGAAAACAACTGTGTTATATTAAAAAAAACGTCTTTGCGGATGGATGAACATCACTTTTCTAAGGAAATAAAGGTGACCTTAAAGAATTTGAAATCCAATTCTTTATTACAAGAACAGGAAAGAGACAACGGGAGTCAAAATAAAACTGATGAACAGAAACCTGCTTCTATTTTTATGCATTTCATCAAAAATAATAACCTTCACGGTATATTTACATTCCATTTCAAGCCCCTCGGCCGGAATACTGATAGCGATGAGGACCATTATCGAATATTAAATTTAATAAATTTATCCGGTTATTTTTTATTTGTTACATGCTATACACCTAAAAATTATAAAGATATTGAAGTCCTGATGGGAAAGTGGGGAACGGCGGCCCTTGGTATGAACCCACCGCCGCCGAAGAGAAGAATTATATTTCCCGGTAATTTCAGGAAGATCGTGTTAATCATCGCGTTTGCCTTTTTCGGGTATATGTTTTATAGATTCGTCCGTTACCGAAAGAAGGAAAAGAAGTCAAAACATTGAGATACCGAAGGAATAGAGGTGCGACCCCTGCAGGTGCGGGATCCAGATATAGTAATATAGCATTTTAATTGAACTCTTAATATATTTTCAGGTAATCAGGTAGTCAGCAAAACAGGGAATCAGGGGACAGGGGTGTTTACTATGGAGGTAAGTGTTTTTGTGGCATTAAGATCGCTTTCATAAGCGATTAAGATCGCTTTTAATTGAAGTCTTAATATAATTTCAGGGAAGCAGGTAGTCAGCAAAACAGGGAATCAGGGGGCAGGGGTGTTAACTTTGGAGGTAAGGACAGTAACAACTACTCTACTGTTATGGGTTTTTCCAGCCAGTTTACTCCGGGGACCCAGGGGTCAATTCCTTCGTATATATCACCCCATTCGCCGTAGAATTCACGGTCCCGCAAAATTGCGTATACCATGCAATCGCCCACTTTTTCGGTTTTGAGTTCGGCCCAGGGCACATCGCACTGAATGAATGAGTTACCGCTTGAGGTGCATTCTATTGAATCAAACCAGGGGTCAATGGTTCCGCAACTTGTGTAATAACTGATTTCGAGAGCCATGGAGCCTGCCGATGCAAGTTCATCTATGGTTTCCGGATCGAAAACCGGACGGATTTTTGTTTTGCCTGAAGAAAGATGCAGAATCTCCGTAGCATCGGATGCTGCGAGGGGAGTTTCAAGGCCGGTTATGACGGGGTTGTCGTTTGAAAGAGGATGGGAACTGAACAGAACTCGCTTTCCAGCGATGAGACACTCGGAAGTCGGTGCCATGGTTCGAATAGTATTTTCACAATGTTCAAAAACATCCAGTGCGGGGGATGCAATAAGCATTATATAGAAGTATTCCGTGGCCGATGCCTCTGAAGAAGCCGCAAACCACGAATTTGAGGGAACTGTGTACGTTGCGGTTTCGTCACCGGATATGAAGCACAGGCGGCTTTCGGGATCCTGAGTGCAATCGGGAATGACTCCATTTTGTGATGCATAGTTTTCCCGCATGCAGCGATCGAGGTTTTCTTCTTTATCGGCGGCATCGGGAAGGCAGGCAAACCACAGTCGGTTGGCAGCTTTTGCATGGGTCCATATGAGGGGCGTAATAACAGTTGTTTCTCCCATGGCCACGCACGGTGGCTCGGCATTGACGGCCATAATGCGCATGTCATCGCCGAGCTCACCCATTTCGGGAAAATCACTATCGCAGGATAACATGGTAATTGCAGTGATGAGAAGGATGAAGGCAGGTTTGATTTGCATATCAGAAGGCTCCTTTCAGGCCGAGGGAGGGGATTATCGGCAGCCCCGCCAGTGTTTTCCTGCGTGAGTAATTGAAATTATAGTTATAGTATTCACTTGAACGATGATGATAAACATTCTGTACATCAAGATAGATCGTGAGATTCCAGGAAGTGAAGTTAATCTTTTTATCAATACGGAAATCCAGTTGATGGAAGGTATCAAGACGCTGGGAGAAAGGACGACCTTCAATTGGAAGATAACGCCCGGTATCCGCATCAAAAACGCCGCCGATGTAGGGAGTCATGGGAATTCCTGTGGAAAGGCGGAATCGAAAGCCCGCCTGCCACTGCCCGGGCCAGATGCCGGAAAAGACAGCTGTGAGGATGTGAGACTGATCGAAATCAAACAGGCGCCACTTTTCAACGGCACTTTCCTTGAGTTCGGATTTCTGGTAAGTGTATGAAAGCCACGCGAAGCACTTTTTCATGCCGGGGATTTTGGGGCACACACTTGAAGTCTGCTTTTTGAAGAGCACTTCAGCACCGATAACGCGTCCGATGCCATCGTTTGTAACTATGTGGGGATTGTTTTCATCGGGGGAAGGATTAGAGACGACGATATCCTTGATGTTTTTGTAAAAACCGGTGACATCGAGAGAAATGGATTTGGCGGCTTTCCATGAAAACCCCAAGGCCGTATGGAGGGCGCGTTCGGAACGCAAGCCGGGATTTCCGAATTTCTCTGAGGCCATATACTCGGATGTCGGCTCCTGATGAAACAGCCCTGCAGCAGCATTAAGAAAGAATGTATCCTTGATTGCTTCGAGACGGGCGTTGAATCGTGGGTCGAAAAAGGCGTGACGCGAGAGTTTTGTTTTGATGAAATCCCCGCGGAGGCCCGGTACGATGGTCAGTCGGGACCATGGTTTCCATTCGATTTCTGTCCACAATGCCTGATTAAGCAGGTAGTCCGTAAGGTGAAATCCCGTTTCCGAACCCGATGAAGCGCCCGAAACATCTCCGCGATCCTTGAACTTGAGGGAAACTTCCGCATTCACCATTTCTCCGTCCATACCGACGGCGAGTTTGAACTTCTTTGAAAACGTTCGCTGGTACTCATTACGCCAGTTGATGCGCGTGTAAACCCAGTCGAGGTTTTCCGGATTATATACAAATACTGTATCTGAACGTCCACCGCCGATGCTCATGCGGTATTTATCTTTTCCGTCTTTTTTGGTCCAGAGGGCAATGATCTTTTGAAAACTGGAAGTAAAACGCAGGGGCTCTGTGTCGTCGACTTTAAGTCGGTCGTCTGACCCGATGACGATAAGCTTGAATTTGCCGCCGAAAAGAGGGTAGGCCAAGATACCCTGGTAATCATAGTACACCGGTGATACGGCAACATCCGGTAGATTCACGAGGATTCCGTCAATCCACGAGCGGCGAAGACTGAGAGCCCAGGAACCCTGACCGATGGGACCCGTGAGAAATCCGCTGCCGTCCCATAAGTCTATGTCGATGTAGCCGTGAAGGGATTTTGCTTTTGGTGTCTTGCTTCCGATGTCTATTATTCCGCCTGTCGCACGGCCATAGCGGGCGGAGAAATTCCCCGGGTAGAAATCCATTTTGCTTATCATATCTGTGTTTATTACTGATGACAGGCCAAGGAAATGGAAAAGGCCCGGTAGTTCAAGGCCTTCAAAGTACACTTTCGTGTTTCGAGGTGCACTTCCCCGCACGACTAAAAGGCCGAGATTGAAAGGAGCGCGGGCGACGCCGGGCATGTTCTGGATTCCGCGTACGGCATCCCCCTGAGTTCCGGGTATCGTTTGTATTTCCGTGAGTTCAAGGGTGTAACGAGTCACTACTTTTTTCTCATTTTTTCCGGTGACAGTTATCTGTTCGTCAGCTACGGAGGTGGGAGGCAGTTTCGGTGGGGAAGGTTGTATAAGGTGATTTTTCGTGGTTGCGGTTGGCGTTTTTGACGTTGTAGATGGTGTATTATTTTTACTGTCCGTTTTAGTTGCTGCCTGAGTTGGGGCAGGGGGACCTTTTTTATCATCATTCGATGAAGCAGTCACAACTGGTTTAGCTGCCGGGTTATTTGGGTCTGCGGGGGCGGCGACGGTGATGGCTTTTTGTGACAGTTTAAATGGGTAAGCGATGGGGATCTTTACGGCGATTGCTTTACCGTCAATTGTAGCTGGAGAAAACTCGAATTTTAAAACGGCAATCCGGGCGGCTTCATCAAGATCAGGAAAGAGTGATTTTCTTACTTCCACTTTCATCACTTTTCCCGTCTCGTCTATGGAAACCGTAAGATAAACGATGCCCTGACGGTTTTCCGCTGCTGCTTTTGGGGGATAGACTGCGGGAACATGCTTTACAAGTTTTGGGTAAACAACGCGCTTTCGAAGGCCCGCAAGTTCCTCTTTCGTGGGTTCATTTTTTTTCTGGCCGAATGCGGCGAGAGGGCAAATGGTGAGTATAATGATAAGTATTATGAGGGGCATAAGAGTTCTCCGTTGCCGACAAAATGTCGTCAATTGATGAAACACCGCAGTGGGACAAAAGTGTTCAGAAGAAATTCGGGGAAAGGGCAAAAGGGCTTTGCAACACCTTCGGCGATGTAAACATTCCGCTCACTACGTTTCGCTGTGGTCTTTTTCAATTATTCAGCGGCGAGGATAACGCTCACTTTGTTTCGCTCATTTCTGTTTGTGCTTTATTTGAATTGCCTTTTTTAATAATAAAATTAATCTTCTCTTAAATTAATCAAGGAGAGCACAGCTCTCCTTAAACCTCTCAGTTGGGGGGATTCCGACTTCCCCCCAATCCCCCTTGAACCGGCACAGAGGGGTCAAGCCCCCTCTGGACTCCCCACGCCTGCGGCGTCGAAAACATTCCACTCACTACGTTTCGCT
The DNA here is from genome assembly GCA_018821305.1 of Myxococcota bacterium. Taxonomy (GTDB): domain Bacteria; phylum Myxococcota_A; class Polyangia; order HGW-17; family HGW-17; genus JAHJMN01. Next base: position 3,059 of record JAHJMN010000100.1, on the reverse strand, counting down.
CAAATTTACGCAAGGCTTTGCCACGCCTTCGGCGATGAAAACATTCCACTCACTACGTTTCGCTGTGGTCTTTTTCAACCACCAGGGGTGAGGATATCGCTCAGTTTGTTTCGTGGGATTATTCGCACATTTGTGTCAGGGGGGTGGAGGAGCAGGTGTTTGAAGTTGTATCACATTCGCCGGTTATGCACTGCCAGTTGGAAGCGCACCAGCCATCCGGGGGAGACAGGGGAGCGCAGGTTCCTTCGTGGCAGAAACCTTTGGCGATAGCTATTCCGCACTGGTGATCACTTTCGCAGTTGTCACCATGGGCAAAGGGACGGACGCAGACATGTTCCGTATTGTCAGCTTTCATCTCAAGGCAGACGTAACCGGAAACGCAAACATCATCAGAATCCTGTGTACAAAGCGCCCCCGCTCCAAATCTCGGGGCGCAAATAGGCATGCCGCGATAAAACGGACAATATTCGTCATCGCCACAGTCCGAAGGGGTTGTGCATATTTCCCCCGGGGCCACGGAACCTGAAAAAACACTGCGACAGTGGTAATCAGTAACGGGAGTAGCCATCATGAAACTCGCATCGCAATTTTCCGGGATCGATTGAAGGTCGATGCATGCTGTCATTTCTTCCGGTCGGATAGTCGCTGGGTTTCCTCCGTTTGTGTACAGGTCTGTAACTTCGGCGATACAGTCGGCGGTGATAAATGCGTCACTACAGCAATCGGAAAGCTGACTGCAGACTTCCAGAGCAAAGGCATCAATCTTTTCTAAAACAGTTGTGTTTATATTATTGTTGTTAGTATTAGAGTTGTTTGACTCTGATACGTTGTTTTCCGTGCAGGAAATCGCTATAAAGAAACTAAAAAATATAATATATCTCATGTTGTATAACCCCTTCTGAGATTGTCGCACTCAAGGTTGCGGGGCAGTTTACCATCAGAATAAATGAAATCAATGGAAGTTTTTTTTTCGTCCTGTAAACCCATTAGAGGGGGATTGACTCAAAAACACTGAAAACCCTTTTTGATGAGGAAACATCAGATAAGGGTCGGAAGGATTTTATGGGAAGTTTCACGCAAGTACATCTTGAAAATCTTATAGGTGAAAAGGGAAGTACTTTTCTTTCCGTCGCCGTGAGGATGTGCGGTCGCGAAACGGGAGAGGATGCATTTCAGAATGCATGCATCAGTGCTTTAAGGAATATTGGATCCTTTCGAGGGGAAAGCAGCCTTTCAACCTGGTTTTATACGATTTTACTCAATTCCTGCCGACGTCAGATGGGAATTTGGGGGAAAATACGGAGCGTTTTTCACCAGGGCGAGTATGCTCAGGCTATGATTGATAATGCTCCCGGCAATGATATTGACGAGCCCGGAGACGAAAGGCTCCAGGGAATAATGACCCTTATAGAAAAGCTTCCCGTGAGACAGCGAGAAGCAATGATCCTGCGTTTCAGTGATGAGCTTAAAATGTCTGAGATTGCTGCGGTTATGGGCTGCAGCGAACAGACGGTCAAAGTTCATATTCATCGCGGTGTTTCGGCATTGCGCAAAGCAATGAACGCAGGAGAATCCATGGAGGCAGCAGATGAATATTCAATGCCATGAAGTTCAGGACAGAATTATTGAATCCGACGGTGAATTATTTGCCCCGTTTGTGGCACATGTTAACAACTGTCCCGCCTGCCGAAGCTTTTTAAAAGCATTTGATGATGCCCGGGGAGCAATTAAGGCCCCCTCGGCCACAAGTTCCCGTGCGATGGAATTGTTTTTATCAACTCAGCAGAAACATGAACGCAGCAAACGTCCGCTGTGGGTTATTCCCGCTTTATCCTTTTCGCTTAGTTTGATGGTCCTTATCCTGTTTTTCGGTTTTAATTCCGGGAAAACAGTTACTTATAAAACTGCAGTAAACGTTGATAAAGAAGTAAATGACAACCAGTACGTGATGATTCAGACAGCACCGGTGAAATCTGAGGAAATCAGTGTACCTGAAAACTTGAGCAGTTATACAAAACTGGCTCAATTCCTGAGGGAAGGTAAATGAGGTCTGAAATGTCAAAACAAGGATGGATAGCAGTATTTCTCGCAATAATTTTTCCCACGACGGCGCTGATCGTCATTATGCTCGCAAGACCGGGAAATCAAAAAACACCTCAGTTGCCGCCACCTGGTGCGGGGGGTTGTCCTGCAGGGTTTCACGCAGGTCCGGGGCATCATGGCCCGAAAATAGGTCATCACGGAGGTTCGGGGCATCATGGTCCGAAAATGGGTCGTCACAACGACAGAATGAAGGAAAAAGACGGTCATCTTAAAATGATGGCCCGGGATCTGGGGCTTTCAAAAGAGCAGATTGAAAAGATTATTGATGTAGAGTCAAAAGCCCGCACCACACGGGAAAAGTTGAGACTTTCAATGGATAATAAACATCAGGAACTCAGTGAACTGATGAAAAAAGGCGCCGCCGATGAAGCTGCTGCGATGAAAATTATCGATGAGATTGTCAAAATGAAAAGCGAAATGGATCGCTCTCACCTGACAATGCCCTTTGAAATCCGGAAGATTATGACACCGGAGCAGCGCAAAAAGATGGAGAAAATACTTTCAGAAAAACACAGCCCGGCGATACCGCACAAAGGCCCCATGATGCACGGCTTTCCCGGTGGTCCTGGCGTCCCGATGATTCCGCACTTTCCCGGCGCTCCCGGTGGACCGATGATTCATACTGGCCCCGGCGGTCCTGTTGGGCCGATGATGCGAGGTGCTTTCGGCAGTCCGGGTTCAGGGATGCACGGTTCGATGATGCACGGCGGCGGGGGTGGCGGTGGTCCGATGAATCCTCAATTCGCCTACTAGGACACTTCATGAGTAAAAGGATCGAGAGTAGGACAGTGAATATATTCTTCCAGCCTTTGTAATTAGTTCGTGTCCGGAAATTCGCTTCGCGAAGAATTTTATTAAAAATTCTATCCGGCCACTAGTAATATTTTCAACACCTTGCGGTTACTGTCCTGAACAAAAAATCGGCGAAAAATTTGATTTTGGGTATTTCAGGACAG
>JAHJMN010000099.1 GCA_018821305.1 Myxococcota bacterium | reverse complement strand
CTGTCCTGAAATACCGAAAATCAAATTTTTCGCCCGATTTTTGCTCAGGACAGTAACCGCAAGGTGTTGAATTTATTATAGTGGCCTGTTAGGATTTTTAATAAAATCCTTCGCGAAGCGAATTACAGGACACGAACTATTGAGTGGTGTGATATGCAAAAAGACCTTATAGTTGCCATTGACTGCGGAACCCAGAGTCTGCGTACTGCGATATTCGATGAAAATGGGCAAATAATTGATATAGAACAGATATTCTATTCACCCTATGAAAGTCCTTTCCCCGGCTGGGCAGAGCAGGATCCCCTTGTTTATTGGGATGCTTTGTGTAAATCAACGGGAGCCATTTGCGAGCGTAATTCAAAAATAAAAGAACGTTTTTGTGGAGTTACGGTTACTACCCTCAGGGATTCAGTCATCAATCTGGACAATAATGGATTGCCATTACGCAAGGCTATTTTATGGATGGATAAAAGGAAAGCACAGCCCCCATATAATCCAGGAATTTTTCTTCATACGGGCATGAAAATTATCGGAATGGACGAAGTATTGAGAAAGGTTCAAGTTGATGGTAAATGCAACTGGATTATGCAGAATGAGCCGGATATCTGGAAAAAAACGCATAAATTTCTACTTGTGAGTGGCTACCTCAATTTTTGTTTAACAGGACAGTATTGTGACAGTGTTGCAAGTCAGATTGGGCATATACCCTTTAATTATAAAAACCTGAGATGGTCTAAAAATGGTGAACGAAATCATGGAATGTTTCCTGTTGATGAAAATATGCTCTGTGCTCTTGTATCCCCTGGAGAAAGGTGTGGGGAAATTACGCATGAGGTAAGCGTAAAGACTGGATTGCCAAGCGGGCTCCCAGTTATTGCTTCAGGATCCGATAAAGGATGTGAAACCCTTGGAAGTGGTGTTTTTGATTCAAAGAGCGCTGCAATGAGTTTCGGGACGACGGCAACCTGCCAGACCCTTACGGACAGATATACAGAAATTCAGAGATTTATGCCCTCATATCCAGCGGTTATTCCAGGAAAATATAACCCCGAAGTTGAAATTTACAGAGGATTCTGGATGATCAGGTGGTTCCGGGAAGAGTTTGCCCATCTGGAAGTTGAGCAGGCAGCTCAATTAGAACGCGCTCCGGAAGAAATTCTTGATAAATACTTGCAGGATATTCCCGCCGGAAGTCTTGGTCTCATGATGCTTCCTTACTGGGGCGCTCCTCTTCTGGAACCTGCTGCAAAAGGAGCATTTATCGGGTTCGGTGATGTTCACTCGAGGGGATATTTGTATAAATCTGTAATCGAAGGGCTGTGTTATGGTCTCCGGGCAGGTCTCGAAAGAATTTCTGAAGTAACAGGAAAGAAGGAGAATATATTTGTTTCCGGTGGTGCAAGTCGCTCCAATCAAATATGCCAGATTGCTGCAGATATTTTTGGAAAACCTGTAATCCGCGGGAAATCTCATGAAAGTTGTCTCATGGGCGCAGCGATTGCCGTTGCGGCGGGAACAGGACTTCATCCTGACTGGGAATTTGCAGTGAAAGTAATGACATCTCAAAGAAGTTGTATCGAGCCGAATTTAGCAAATCATTCAATATATGATGACTATTTCAATAATGTTTACAAAAAAGCTATCAAATTGATGAAACCCCTGTCAGAAGAGATCAGGAGAATTTCGAATTATCCAGAAATAGTATAGTAATTGCGGTGAATTGTGCAGTTTATATCCACGTTTTCAGGGTAGGCAATAAATAAGAATTTATCACCAAACCTTTTTTCCAGAACACTGCAGGTCAGTTTTTTCCACTGGATAGTCCAGAGGGGGATGTTTGTTTTTCTGTAATTTTTAAATTTAAATGATGAAATATCAGTCAGGTTTGCTGTCTGAAAATATTTAAGAGCAGCCTCGCAAGCACTCAGGGCACGAAGGGGGCCATTGTCGTCTTCAAAAAGCTCATCGGGAAGGGTTTTTAAAACTCTTTTTTTCAAAGCATCTTCTCTGGATATTTCTCTTAATTTCTCCAGATCACAACCATTTACTGAAGCTGAAACCGATATAGCAGTGACATTTTCCGAATGCGCAACCGAAAAGTGGAAATTCTCTATATCGACAAAAGGCCGACCATTATCGGTTCTTTGAATTCTGAGTTCTTCCGGCAAGGAAAAGACTTTAAAAACTTTTCTTAAAAGAAAGTCAGTAGAATTTACTTCTGGAACTTCAATATTGGGTTTAGTTTTTACATCCGAGCCTGCAGGAATAAACAGAAAAACATCAATCATATGTTTGACGGGGTCGGGTAATAATATCGGCTTCATTTATTATCTCTCCAGAGGGCATACCGGGCCTATTGGCGCAATATGAACATAAACGGTAGCTTTGAGGTTCCATGATTTAAGACTGTCACTAAGGATTCGGACCATCTGCTCCGCATATTTCCAGTCTTTTATTCGGATTACTTTTTTTGAGTTACGAAAATAATCTTTACCATCACTGAAATCGTCTCCACAGGAAACAATACCCACTCCCGTAACCTGTATTCCTTTCTGTTGAGCAACGACAGACGCTGCTTTTAAATATTCAGTTACATTTACAGAGGAACAATTTGCATCAGGGGATTTACATCCGCTTTTGGGTTCATTGTCAAAAGGAAGAGCCCCTTTTGTATATTGAACACCAATGAGATGTTCATTTTCTTTTTTTATATCACACTGATGGGGTGGAGTAATGTTTATATCCGTGATTTCAATTCTTGAGTTGAATAAACTCTGATCTCCTGAAACAGGAATTCCTTTTGTACATTTCTCTGTACCAGTATTATTATTGTTATTAGAACAGGAAAAAAGGAAAGTAAGAAGTGTAATTATAATGAAAGGTCTATTCATTGATGTCCTCTAAGTTATAGTATTTTTTCATACATTCGGGGCACAAACCATGGCTGAACTGTGCATCTGTGTTATTTTCTATATATAACTCTAACCTATGCCAGCTTTCATCATCAGTCCTGATTTTATGGCAGTGCATGCATATAGGCAGTATTCCTTGAAGAACCTTAATATGATCGAGGGCATGTTGAAGCTCTGAAACCCTCGAACTGAGAGCATTCTGAAGATTCACAACCTGTCGACCAACGTCTATACGAGCTTTAAGTTCTGCATTAAAAAAAGGTTTTGTAATATAGTCATTTGCTCCCGCCACGAGTCCCGTTACGACGTCGTCCTTGGAATCTTTACTTGTAAGCAAAATTAGATACGGAGGATTGTCTGTTTTTACTTCACGAATTTTACGGCAAATTTCTGTCCCTTCAAGTCCAGGCATGATCCAGTCAAGAATAGCAATCGAAGGTCTTTGCGGGGAAAGCATGATATCAAGAGCTTCAATTCCTTCAGATGCAACAATCACTTCAAATCCCCACTTATGAAGAATTGCTTTAAGAATATTTCTCGAGGTCTGATCGTCGTCAGCAAGAAGAATTCGGGTCATTTAAACCTCTGACTTTGCGTCATGAACTATGCTTCACGAAGAATTCATTAAAAATGTCGTGTCCTGTGCTAAAATTCAACTTGAACTTGAAAAGATCGTATTACAGAACATTAACTGATACGTTCGTGTCCTGAAATTCAATTTTTATCAAAATTGAGCATGTTTACGAAAACATGCTATTCAGAACACTACAATAATTT
>JAHJMN010000098.1 GCA_018821305.1 Myxococcota bacterium | reverse complement strand
CTGTCCTGAAATACCGGAAATCAAATTTTTCGCCGATTTTTTGCTCAGGACAGTAACCGCAAGGTGTTGAATTTACTGGTAGTGGCCTGTTAGGATTTTTAATAAAATCCTTCGCGAAGCGAATTACAGGACACGAACTAAATAACCAGAATTCTTTTAAAATATCAAAGTAATGAATAGCAGTATAACCCATTGCAGAGGCAAAAAAAGCAATGTCACCAAGACCGCTTTCGGAATAAAAGGATCGAAACCAAATTATGGTGAGTGTCAAATTGAACGATATTTCAGAAATTCAACACAATCGTATTACTCCGAAAGCGGTCAGGAGAATCAAGGAGAGCGCCGGTTTTAGAAGTCCAGTTAAACTCCCGCGCCAGAAATCCATCAAGAAAGTCCGAGAAAGCACAGAAAACAAAGAGAGCAATCACCCACGAGCGACCCACCAAGTGCAAGCATAAAAGGTGCTAAAACAAGTCTTAAAATGGAAAGAATGTCAGGAATCTTGTGCATTCGAACTGTTTTAACACAGACCTCCAATTCCCCCTACCATATTTCACCTGTACAAAATACACTCCGCACGGCATTTGAACATCTTATTCCGTATGCTTTTTAATTTACTGTTGAATTTGTGAGGGTTAATTTCATAGATTTGTAATCCATCGTAAGTATTCTACTCCGGAACGCGTCAGCTCCCAGTTTGCCTCCGTATGTTATGAGGGAATCGGCGCTGGTAGTGTCAATTAAGACACTTTTAAATTTTATGCAGGTACTTGTAGTACAGATTTCCGGAGATAAAACTGCGCGAATCTTTCGTCTTCCCGATTTGAGTCCAACAACTTTCCGGCTTTCGCTAGATGTCGTTTTCCAAAGGGGCGATGAGTACATCAGGTTATCATAATGTTTAGTAAAAATAGACCTTCTCCCTCCGGTGTCAATCCGGAAAAGTGCCGACGGTCCATTTTTAACACCTGCCTTGACTGCAATCACAGCTCTTCCCCAGGGATAAAAGAAATTCTGACCGGATTTGAGTGGTTTATTGGCAATCCTGAGTGTTCCTTTGCTGTAATCCAGCTCGGCAGTGCTTCCACGAAGAATATCACTGGGAGATAAAATCCCCGATATCTTCAGAAAAGCAGGAAAGCCTGATAGATTCGCGGCAATGACCGGAAGATCTCTGATTTCAACACCAGCGAAAATCATTGACTCCATTAGTCCCATTGGCATTTCCAGGACACCGACGTTACTCTTTACTTTAACTACCGCTTCAGGATCAGTCTTCACTTTCATTTCCTTTAAGAGTTTTTCATCGACAGTGGTCAGTTCGGCCCCTGTATCAAATATGAAATTATAAGTGTTACCTGAAATATTCACCGAAATGATCGGAATGCCGAACTTCGGATCGAATCGAACTTCGCCACCTTTTATCACGACTCTTCTAAAATCGCGTCGGCACCCTGTGATTTTCGCCATCTGAAAAAGGTCCGCCGGCGCTTGTTTGAATGCTCTGAGTCTCTTTACCGTCTGGCACATCAGGTCTCCTCTCCCGGCGCGCCATGCAGCAACACTCTTATATTCAAGAAGAATCCGGCTGTTACCTTCAAGGGCCAGCGCTTCAATAAACTTACCCTTAGTGATGAAGACAAGGGCACGCTCACTGTTGTCATTAGAGTCAGCCATCATTTCAACGGCTTTCTCGATATTTCCTCTGGCATAATAATTAAGGCTTCCGTTCTGCTGTCCGCTTTTTGAAGAACATGAAACTGAGATAAACAGCGCAAAGACAATAAATACTTTTTTCTGATTCATAATTTCCTCCGTTGAAATTCAACTGAAATGAATATAATCTAAAATTTGTAACAGGAGTGTAACAGTTTTGAAAAATGTTTGTAACAGTGGAGATACTGAACGATTTTCTGTGGAATCAAAAGTTATTGATGTCTTCAACTTATTTTATGAACCAGTAAGTACTGGAATTGTCATTCTTTCGCATAAAGATGACTTCCTCTATGCCAACTCTGCGTACAGTAAAATCATGCGAATCACTGATTACAATTCAGTGGATCATGTCGATTTCATGGATTTTGTTCGTAAAAAGCGCAATAACCCGGTTCACACCGTAAGGGTTGTTCCTGACACAGGCAGTGAAATCATTTTGTTCAGACTCCTTCGTTCGGACTTTACTTACCTGGGTGCGCAGTTTGAGTGTCTTACCCTGATTCCCCTGCAGGATACAGATTCCCTTGTACGGGTTTCGGATCGCAAGGATTTGATTTTCGATGAAATCAGGATTTATGGTGATGGCGGTTTCGTACGCTTCCGGGGCGACGTCATTCCCTTTTCGGCAACGGAGTTCAAATTGTTTTTCTTTCTGGCTTCCAACGCAGAGAAGGCGTTTTTAAAAGGTCAACTTCTCTCCCGAATCTGGAATCAATCAGCTTTAAATACAAGGACGGTGGATATTTACATTGGTCGCATACGAAAGAAACTCGCCACCGCCGGGTGCCAGAAAGAATACATCAAGACCCTCCACGGTCAAGGCTACCTGTTCTCAATTGAACGGTAACAAGTTAATGTCCTGTAGTGGCAGAATTTAAGTTTAAATAGATTTCGCGACAGGACAGTAATCGCAATGTGTAGAATTTATTGAAGTGGCCTGTCTCTCAAGTTTTTCATCGAGTTTTTACTCAGGTATGGTTTTATATGGAACAAGTAAAAATAAGAATTCCCTACGATTTTATTAGTCATAAAGTTCACCTGAGCTGGAAAGAAATTCTTTTTGGAATTAAAGAGGAGTTGTTTTCGCCACCTGATGTAATAGATTTTGCTACTGACCTACTTATTAAAGGTATTGATAACAATGCAATCCTGGAGATAGCTTTAAAAAGACGAGACGAACCAATAATTCATATTGTGTCTCAACTTGCATTTGAAGAAGAACAAGAGGATATTACTGATATCCGCAGGCTTTGGGCTTTTCTGGCCCTCGCATGGATTTATGAGCATTATAGAGAATATTCAGGTGAGCCATATGACCTTGTGGAATTGTTATATTCAGATTTAGATTATCCAATACAACTGGTACCTTTAATAGGTTACATGCCTTCCAATAAAACACATTTATTAAACTCTTCCTCAGATTTTAACAATTTTTTTGAAATTTGGAAAAATTATCTTTTGACTGAAGAAAATTACTTTAAGTCCAGGAATCAACCTGAGTACTGAGGAAACATGAACCGAATTGATCGTCTTTTTGCAATATTGTTGAAAATCTCCGATGGGAAGTTGTTCCAGGCGGACAAACTGGCTGCGGAGTTCGAACTCAGCGAGCGAACAATCTACCGTGACATGAGTGCTCTGATCCAGATGGGAATACCGATTCGATCCGAGGCCGGGGTTGGCTATCAACTCAAGGATGGCTATTTTCTTCCTCCTTTGCTTTTTGAAAAGGATGAGGCAATTGCCGCTGGTTTTGCATTGAAGTTTTTGACAACTTACAGCAGCCCGCACTCCAGAAAGTCGCCATTGGACGCACTTAAGAAGATAGAATCCATTCTTCCCAAAACCGTTCGAGGTGAATACCTGCGCGAATTGGAAGTTCTCGATTTCGTTCCCATGTCTTTAGAGATTCCATTTTCCAATGAATATTTCCGCCTGCTGCTGACTGCCATCAAGAATTCATATGTTGTGGAAATGGAATACCACGCTTTCAAAAAAGACGTTTCTGAAATCCGGCAAATTGAGCCAATGAAACTGTTTTTTGCACCAGGGCTCAATAGATTGTATCTGGATGCTTATTGTCTCACACGAAATGATTGGCGTATTTTCCGTCTTGATCGAATTGTTCAAGTCAAAACGACAGAAACTCGATTTTTCCCACGGATCCGCCCTGATTACCACTCCCCCTCAGAATCCTCCGCTGTAAAAAGCGCGACATTGTATACCAAACCAAAGCAAGCTCGCTGGATACGGGAGCGGCAACACTGGTCGTTTGTAAATGAAAAACAAAATCCCGATGGCCTTGTAGAGTGGACATACGAAGGCTTTGATTGGCCGTCATTTATAGATTGGCTATGTACGGTCAGCGATTGCGTCGTTTCAGTTGAACCATCAGAAGCCCGGAATCAACTCCGGAAGAAAATTTCAGATCTTCAAAAGCTACTGACATAGGGGTGTCAGCAGGGATAGGGTAGGATTGCTTACTGTCCGATAACAGGCGATTAACAGGTTTTCGCTGTGTTCAGGACATAAGCATTTTAACGCAGAAAGTGTCATCACACTATAGGAGTTACCGATGAAAGTTTATTTCTACCTACTTGATACAATGGCTGATTGGGAATACGGATTCCTCGCATCTGAACTAAGCAGCAAAAGATATTTTTTAAAATCAAAGAAGGATCTTGAAATAATTACAGTCAGTTGCGATAAGAAAATCAAAACATCAATGGGTGGATTCAAAATCATTCCCGATATCGAAATAAGTGAGATGGTCTTCTCGCCGGATGATTTCCTGATACTTCCCGGAGGTGACAGATGGTTTGAAAAGGAAAATGAAGAAATCCTGATTAAATCTCATGAGTTTATTAATAATGATATGAATGTCGCTGCTATTTGCGGAGCCACAATCGGGTTAGCAAAGCATGGTGCACTTGATTCAAAATTCCACACAAGCAACAATAAAGATTATTTAAAAATGGTTTGTCCAGAATATCAAGGAGATCAATACTACAAAGATTCTCATGCAGTGAATGATAAAAACCTCATAACCGCATCGGGAATTGCCCCCCTTGAGTTCAGTTATGAAGTTTTAAAAAACCTGCATGTTTTTTCAAATGAGACCCTGAAAAACTGGTACAACTTATACGATAAAAAACAACCAATATACTTCCACGCCCTGATGAAATCCCTTGAAATTTGAAAATCAACCATCTCCACCGTCATGGAAAACATCTCGTTTACCTGCTCTAATCATACCAGGCTGCAATAGCCTGATAGGCACTTGGTATTATATATTCCTCAGTCTCCGAAAATGCAACTGGAAAGGCGCAAGAAACTTTGAAGCCGGTGTGCTATCCAGCATCGCAGTCTACAACATTCTGAAACTTTCAAAGTTGATAATTTAAATTGTTTACCAGGTCCACATCCAATGCTTTGGTTTGTCCTTTCGTTGGCGCCCGAAGTCCATGACCGCGTCGAGCTGCTGGACCCACTTGACTAGCCGGGGGAGCCAAAGGTCTACCTGTTGGGCGCGAATGCCAGCAAAGCGTCCCTTGGACGCCGCTTGGAGGGTCAGGCGGAACATGCCGCAGTAAAAATCAAGACACACCGGCTCGTCCTTACAGCCATTGACCATCTCCTGCAGCACTTCCAGTGCCCTGTGATTTGCGAGCAGCCGCTTGCGGACCGACGGCGTGGCCTCTGCGAAGTTGAAGTACTCGTCGAGCAGCGCCACGCCAAAGTGAAACCGCACCATCTCCTTCTTGGCCTCCTCGTCCTGCTCGTCTCCCCCCTGTTGGTCCGCCTCGCAGGAATTTGTTTCCTCTTGGTCGACGTTCGCGAACTGCAGATCCGCTTCGCGCTGCAGGGGCACTACAATGGCCGACTCAGAGGGCATCACTTTGAGATACACTCCCTCAACGCTGCCTGTGAGCTCCGAGCCATTCCAGCGAAGCCCGAACCCCCGGTACCGCTCGATCTCTTTCCACGCGCGCCGACTCTCCCACTCATCGCGGATGAACCAAAACCACATGATGGTTAGTACCCCAACTGGACCAACAACAAGCACGGCAACTTCCAAAAATTGGTTAACAGACATCAGTTCCTCCGTTTACAAAATAGGCGATTGGGGGCCAAGTTGGCGACATAAAATCCGAGCGACGGTAACAGCCCGACCGTCTCTCCCACAAGGGACTGCATTGCGTGGTCAGGATCGCTCCACGTCTGGGTCAGCCAGTTTTTTCGCTGAGGCTCAGTCTCCGGATGACACCGCACACTACGGGTACCGATCAGTGGTAGGAAATTTAACGCGCTGTTTCCGGTTTTTGCCAAGTACGGACCATTACTTAATTCTCCACTTTGTGGCGCTCTATGGGGTCCAGTTTCTTAATCATTCGAAGGTTTTTTAGCATGATTCTCAGGTGACGGCAACAAGATTATCACAGGACAGTAACTTAATAACTAGACCGCTTGCGAAGTAATACGATAGTAACTAGACCGCTTTCGGAGTAATACGATTGTGACTCGTTTTAAAGAAATGCTTCAGGAATGAGCCCCCTGTTTTCCTGTTCCTGCTACTGATTTCCTGTTTCCCTGAAATTTTTTAACAGGAATCAGGAGTCAGGCAAACAGGGTCAGGAGCAGGTCAGGAGCAGGTTGTAACCATTTAACATCAAAGTAAAATTACAAAAATAGAATAAAATATTCAATTCCCCGATTTCGATCCTTTTATTCTGAAAGCGGTCTAATTAATATGCTGTGTTTACTTTCGTGGTTAACTTGGTTAACTTGGATATATCGTATTACAGGACAGTTACGATTTATCACGAGGTCGATTTTGCCGGTTAATATTTACAACAATGAAACTCATGAACAGTTGGATTGTATATGTGATAACGATTGGAATTTAACATCACAGATTGAAGAACTTGCCATATGGCTGAAGGCAAATAGTGAGGAATTGAAGGACAGTAACTATTTGGCAGATATTGGCTTTGTTGTTCGAAAAGACGCGAGCGGTGGCGGTGCAGTTTTAAGTGTTGAGTCCATTCGAATCATGTCTAAAATTGGTATGGAGTTATTTCTGTCTGAATACCGCGATTGAAACTGACTCCTGGCAATAGATTTACACTAACCACCTTCGTTTTAAACTGTCGCAAAATCAGCCCCAGAAACAATGGTATTTGTCTTCATCGACGGTTTTTATAAATTTCGATAGGTATCGACAATACTCTAATGGCTTATACCCATGCCATTTCTCATCACTCCTCATCCAGAAGATTTTCCATTGTTTTCTGGACTCAATATAGGTGGCCTTCGCAATGGGAAAATCATAATACTCATCGCAATCATACCGTTGACGTTTTTCAATAATTACAACACTCTGGTTTTCAATCCTGTAAAACAAATCAACTAAATTTCTGATATCCTCAGGCGGCCGCCGCCGTGCAATAAATTCATCCATTAAACTTTGAATTTTTAATAAAAAATCATTATTAAGAGCCATTTAGACGCTATCCTTTTTTCCAGACATCGGGAATATATTCGAGAACAGTCCTTTTTTCCCTCGACAAGGTCCGCCATTCCAGAACTTTGTGATGATGCAGAATACCAATTACCACAGAAGGCGCCATAGAAACCCTCCGGCTACTTCGTTACTGTCCTGAAATACCGAAAATCAAATTTTCCGCCCGATTTTTGCTCAGGACAGTAACCGCAAGGTGTTGAATTTATTATAGTGGCCTGTCTCTCACTGTTTTCTTCGAAAACAGTGGCCGACTTTGACGATTTCCTTCGGAAATACGTTGTAGTTAGGATTTTTAATAAAATCCTTCGCGAAGCGAATTACAGGACACGAACTACTCAAGTGCGCGATTTTACCACATGCAATTGCGAGACTCGCGATTCCAGAACCGGTTGAGGGCCAGAGGCCCATCACCGAAAATAACTGCGAGACGCGTGATTCCAGAACCGGTTGAGGGCGAGAATCCCATCACCGAAAATAACTGCGAGACTCGCGATTCCAGAACCGGTTGAGGGCCAGAGGCCCATCACCGAAAATAACTGCCAGACGCGTGATTCCAGAACCGGTTGAGGGCCAGAGGCCCCGAAACCGTACGTCATGAAATGACACCATCTTCAATAGCCAGTGGGTGAGAGATGCGCAGCATCCGAACCCCTGGACAAAAAACGGTCACGCCCCCCTTTTACCACTCTG
>JAHJMN010000097.1 GCA_018821305.1 Myxococcota bacterium | reverse complement strand
GCTTTCGTAAGCGGTCAAGATCGATTTCAATTCAGTATTTGCATATACACCTTCAGGAACAAGACCCTGTATCCTGATTCTGCTCCTGTTTCTGACTCCCTGAATATTTTTACTAATACTTATTATTCTTGTTTTTGTTAACTATATCAACTAATACGCCTTAACCGAACAGCATTGGGTCTAATTCAATTACAATCCTGTTCCGGAAATCCTCCGGATCTTCTAACTGTAGGGAAATACTACAGGAAAAACCCCTGATTGGTCTGATCCTGTTACTGATTCTATGAATACTTGATTTTTTATCAGGCAATCAGGGCGCAGTAGCAGGTACTAAACATTCAACATCAATGCATAAATATAATAGAACTTTTTATATAACTTTAATTGGAATCAAAAGGGCAGACTTAAAGAACGGAAGAAAAAATCAGCCACCACGTGTTTTAACGATGGCAAAACTGAAACGTACATAACGGGATTTAACGCAGGTCTTAAGAACCTGATCAACCAACTTCCAGGGTATTTTCTGATCTGCAGCAATAAAGGCTTCTCCCTGGAATTTTCCCTCTGACTTATCAGCCTTCGCTTCGATTTCTTTCGTGCGAAGTTCTCTTAATTTTTCTTCAAGGCTTTTGATGGTAAAACCATCAGGCGCATCCTGAGAAGAAATAGTGTTATTGGTAATTGTTACTACTTTTTTACCTTTAACAACTATACTGGTTCTGGAAATCTGAATATCAACACATTCAGACATGGATGACATTGAATCAGATTGAGGAACCATCAGTTCGTTTTTCTTCTGAGGAACCTGCATGGGATCAGACCCGTAGCTCTTAAGGAGGAAAATCAGAATGATTGTAAGAGCATCCATGAGGGACGTAATATTAAAGGAAGATTCTTCCATTTCCTTTCCACGTCGCTCGGCCTTTTTCTCGGCAAGCTTTTTGGCCATCAGTTCTTCTTCGGGGGACATATCCTGGGACATATTTAATGATCTCCTTTAGTCCTGAACAGATTCATACTTTAATAAATATTATCTGCCAAGTGATGCAAGCGGGAACATGCATGCTCCTGAAAGTTCCCATTCTTTTTTACCAGCCGGTTTTTTGAAAACACATGCCAGAGATTCTCCACCAAGACCTAAATCTGCTTTAGCTTCCGGGGGAAGCTCTCTAGTGGCGTCCAGAGTTTCGATAACCGTTTCGTATTCAATTTGATCTTGAGGACGAATGGTTACCTTCCGCCAATCGGTAAATGCACCGGGCGTGTCTGGATTCTGGTTTTGCTTATGATGCGGCTTATAAAATGAAGTATAGATAAACTTTCTTAAAGCCGCTGCAGGATACACTTTTTTCCCTGCAGCATGGGTAACACTCAGACAAGGTTGTCCATTGTTCTTACGCTCTGGACAGGCACTGCCCTTCTTCGTAGAAATGTAGTAACCTTCTTGAGTAATATCCACAACAAGTCCCAAGGCTTTTGCATCTTTCGGATTCTTATTCGCCTGAGCTCTTCCCTTTCTGGGTGTATCTACCAGAATGATACCAATCTGAATAAACTGAGCACTCAGAAGAAGAAAGGGGATCAGAAGACACAAAAGGTTCATGATAGGCATCAGATTGAGGTCTTCCAACTTATCATCAACAGTTTTCTTTGCCATGGTTCAATCCTTACTTGAAGGTATTCAAACACACCTTCAAATTCAACTAACGTTAACTGCCTGAATTATCTGGCTCTGCTGAGTCTTCTGGAAAGAAGGTTGTCCAGCTTTGTTGAGAAAAGTTCAACGTCATCCATAATCTTCTTTGTGAAACTGGTAAGAAGAAGATGTGCCGTAAGACAGGGAACAGCAACGATAAGACCGAATGCCGTGGTGTTCATAGCAACTGCGATACCATGGGAGAGAACAGCAGATCTGTTTTCAGGAGTTGCAGTTCCGAGAGCGTCGAATGCCTGAATCATACCCATAATCGTTCCGAGAAGACCAACCAGTGTAGCGATGTTTGCAACGCCCTGGAGAGCAGGAGTTCTTCTGACAACTTCAGGAGTAACTTCAAGTTTGGCTTCTTCGATAGCAGCACTTACAGCCATTGGGCCTTCAGCGTATTTTGAAAGACCAGCTTTAATAACACGCGGAAGAGCTGCGGTAGGAGCAGCGTTGCAGAGTTTGATAGCGTGATCAATGTTGTTTGCGCCTACGAGCTGCATGATCTGAGCCATAAATGCTTCTGCGTTAATGTTGTATCTAAAGAGAAGAAAAATTGATCTTTCGATGATAATGGCAATACCGAATGCTGATGCAAACAGAATTACGTACATGAACTCGCCACCATCAACAAATGCCTTTGCTAATCCACTCATAATGCTCTTTCCTCCGTTGGGCTCGTAAGCCGGTTAAAAAAAGTAAATCAATCGATATTTCAGCTACGAAAGATATAACAAAAAAAACACAAACTCAAGTATATCCGCATGTAGAAATAAAATTTTTGCACACGTGAATAAGTTAGTCGAAATATAACCTATTTTCTGTAGTCATGAAAACAAAAAAGTGATTATGCGTTAAAAAGGTCCTAAAAACAGGGAGTCATGGATTTTATTAAGAAATTCTTTGAAAAATCTGGGGTCTTTTTCATCCCAACGCCAAAATCCACCATATTCCCATGCCTGAAATATTTCGAACTTGGGTTTAGGGATCTGAACTTCAATTACATTAGGGGCTTCCTTTGGAACCGGCAGTTTATTCTGTGCGCTTGAGTCATATGGTGCAACAAAAACATAAGTAATTAATATTACAGTTAAAATACTTCTAATCATTTTGATCCTCTGCGTTTAGTGGATTCAATGCGATCTTTCGCACTCTGGATCCACCTGTTCAATCGATCTACCAGAGACTTATCATAGCGGCGTTTTTTTCTTTCTTCATTACGATAGATTACCGCATGCTTAATAATAAGCTCCGCGCGTTCCACATCGGATAGATTTCCTACTTTTGGTAATTCATTCCACATTCCGTAAACCAGAGCAAGATTGTAATGACATGACATACACTGACGATTCAGTGAAGAAAGAACATGCCTGTATTGGGCTTCAGATTTCAAATAGTTACCGGTATAAAAATAAGCCACACCCAGATTTAATACAAATTTCCAATTTCCTTTATAAGTGCCGTCGTCCAACTTTATAAGCTTCTCATATGCTGACAGGGCAGGCTTGTAGTCGCCTTTTTCCAGTAAAAGGTTCCCGTAATGGAAAAGCGCCTCGGGAATATTACTCGCAGAAGAATCACCAAATTCTTTTTCAGCTTTGCCTTTTTCCATTATTGCAGCCAGAGTCATTCCTTTACTTTCGTAAGATCTCGCCTGATTCAGGAAGTACTTCCCCATATAAACATGCCAATTTCCTGAAGGAATCACCTGTGGCTTCATTTTTTGGCCAAGAGACTGAATTCTTTCAAGGACATCTTTCATTTTCTCAAAATTTTTCCGCTGATACTCCATATCGACTATGATGTACATCGCTTCAAAGTTCTGGTAATCCTTTTTCAGGATCTCTCGAATTGCAGATAAAGCTTCAGAATAATTTTTATCTCCACCCTTTTTTACCAGAG
Organism: Myxococcota bacterium; assembly: GCA_018821305.1. GTDB lineage: Bacteria > Myxococcota_A > Polyangia > HGW-17 > HGW-17 > JAHJMN01. The sequence goes on along the minus strand of JAHJMN010000097.1, from coordinate 22,809 downwards.
CTTTTGCCAGAATTATTTTTTCCTTAACTTCATCCTTTTTTTCTTTGGATATTTCAGGTTTTTTTCCAGAATCGGGAGTCTTTTTCTTGTCTTCCGCAGTTTTTCCGTCAGTTACCTTATTGTCTTTATTGTTGGAAGTATCATTTTTGTCTTTTTTATCTGTGGCTGTTCCTGAATTCTTTCCCGATTCGGAATTACCCGACTTCTTATCATTTTTATCTTTGTCGGAAGAAGTCTTTCCTCCGTCTTTTTGTTCTGTCTTATCCTTTGACGGAACTGTTTTTCCTTTTTTCTTTTTCGAACATCCTGTGGTAACCAGCAGGATTGATATAATTATAATAAAAGTCTGATATTTCATGGCAATCCTGTATCAGTGGTTGAGAATTTCCATTTTTGGTCTGTAGACCCGCTGATACTTACCAGCGGAACTATCAAACTGTTTGTAGTCTTCAAAGGCTTCTTCAATTAGAGGCGAACTGATTTTCTCTTCTTTCACTAGATCGTAAAATAACTTGAATGTATTGTTATATTCTTCAATCAATCGATCCAGTGGAATCATCTCAACGGATTGAGTTTTTCCATCTTTCGGAATACTGTAGGCTCGCTTATAGAAAGTTTTTCGTTTGTATTCATGATAACATTTATCCGCTTCTTTTCCTGGTTTCCCCTGACAATTTGCTTCCTTGAGTTTTTCATCTCTGGTGTCTTTAAGTTCCAGATCCGAAATTTTCTTCATGTAAGGAGCTTTAGAAAAAATCTCAATCCCCTGAACAAGCAGTTTTAACTTAAGTGAAAGAAGATTCGCTCGGATTATTGCGACCTGAGAGCGAATGTAGCCCTTTTGTTCCTTGTAGAAAGAATAACTGTTAGCAAGGCCTTCCAGACTATTTCCTCGAACCATGGTTAAAACAACGCTATCTGTAGCTGCAAGTAACGTGGATAGTGTAGCTAACTGGCCAAGAATCTGAAGCATAGGTGCTGCATCGTTAAGATTCAGATCCTTTTTAGTTTTAGAAAGCTTTTCAAGATCAGAAATAGATTTCTTTATTTGAGCAACTATAGGTAGATTCTGGCTCTTATAAATCTTTTCAACACTCGCATGGGCAGCTTTAGCTTTCGGAATATAATCTTTAAAGAACTTCCCTACTGCCTCTGGAACTGACTTGGTCCAGTCTTTGCCAAGATCTTCCATAGCTTTAATAAGCTTTTTAATATCATCTCTTTCCCCTAAGAACTGCTGAATAGCTTTCTGAGCACCGAGTTTTTGTACCAGAGGAAGAAATTTAGGATACTTCTTATTAAATTTTGTATAGATATTATAATACTTCAGAAGATCCTTCTGACTAAGTTTAGCCCTGGCTGCAGGGGCCAAATTCTGTAAAGCACCAAAGTATTCTTGAATTTCTTTAATGTACTTATTCTGCAAGTCCGCTAGCTTTTTCTTCTGCTCTTCAAGTTTTTTATTGAGTGACGTTCCTTTTCCGGAAAGCTTTTTCTGAATCTCCATAAAATCAAGTTGAGCAGATTCAAAAGTGTCGATTTCTGTTGTGGAAGGTCCTTTAAATGGATTCTCTACTTTTTTATACTCTTCTGTAACATATTGAATCAATGCTTCACCGTAATTTACAACGGCATATGATGGATTCAGAGGTGGAGTTGCTCTTACGCCTTTATCATAGAGTTTTTTGTATTCCTTAAGCAATTCGGTAAACTTCGTCCTTGCTTTATCTCTCTTGTTTGCAACGGGTGATTTCTCCATTATGTACTTATAAACACTTGCTCTAGAATAAATTAGCAGCATCCTCTTGCGCCACATGGATTCATATTCTTTTGAAGTTGTAATCTTGAGATTTTCGCCCGATCCAGTTTCAGTGAATATTCTTGATAGTTTTACATATGTATCGAGAGAATTTTCAAGATCTGTAAGTTTATCAAGAACATTCATCAGATCCTGTTCACTGCCTTGTTCACTCAGAGCTTTATTTAAATATAATTGATATAACTGCTCTTTATAATATATCCATTTGTCTGTGACCGTTGCTTCAACACATTTTCCGTTGGGACAATTCCAGAAAACAACATAGAATTTATCTATATTTTCCTGTTTGACAGCAAGTTTAACTGCAAGATCTTTATATGGTTCAGCATCTCCCACAGGGAATTTTCTTGAGTACATTTTTTTTACGCGACTATATTCCTCGAGTAATTTCTCCATGAGTTTAACAGTCTCTCGGAAGTATTTTTCCCCATTGGAGCGATAAATTTCAAGCTTTCGCTCTTCTGCCTGTAGTCGGAAATTACTTTCCGATGCTGCCTTGACTTTATCTTTTTCTCTGACGTTCCAAGTGCCTCTCGGGCCTGTTTTAGTCAATTCGTCCCACATCCGAAGAGCCGACTCTTCATTAAATGACTTGGTATAACTTTCTGCTAATCGGAGAAACACTATTTCCTTATAACCTTCTTTTTCGGCTACTGATAGAATGGGTGGTTTCTTCCGGATGTCCTCAAGAACATCTATTGCACCCAGAAAATCACCAAGTTCCTGCCGGCATGTATAGATATTCCAGTATATTCCAAAGAGGTTACCATAGTATTCTTTTTCTTCTTTTTTAGATGGTTTACGGTCTTCTATCTTCTTTTTTAATGCGAGGTAGTGAGTAAGGGCAGCTCTCCATTTATCCGGATCGCTCTTTCCTGATTCTTTGGCTTTCCCTGCATCCTTGAAAACTTTCTCTGTTGTTTTAGCAAGCTCACTTAGCTCTAGTTTCGCAATCATTCCCATAAGTTCACGGTGTTTCTCACCGCCACCACATTTTTTCTTTTCAAGTTCAGCAATTACCGAATCACGTTCTTTCTTAAGAGTGTCCTCATTTTCTACTGGAACCTTCTGATGCTTATATGAAAGAAACATATCATAACTCGCAAGATATGCCGTTTCATGACTACAGTAGGACTTCAGAATTTCATTATAAGTTTCACGAGCAGACTTAAGATCATGATAATGCAAATATATTCTAGCAAGTTTATAAAGAAAAAGTGGGCTGTTCGAATCATCGGGATATAACTTCATATATATCCTGGCGTCTTTTATGTAATTTTTCAAGGATACAGGTATTTCCTTCTTAACAAATTCAATTTTTCCGTCATTCTCCTGCTTTTTAGGATCAAACGGATAGGGAAGATCCTTGTAAGCAAGTTTTTCAACATATATATTATTGATAATTACTGCAGAGTTTTTTCTCCAATCGGAACCAAGATGAGAATCTCTGACCTTGCGACCCCAATCCAACGCTTCATAGATCCTTTTCTCTTTTTCAGCACCATCTTTTGCAAGTTCGATTATATAAAACTCATTCGATCGATCCATAAGATCATTATAGAAATTAAGAATCTGAACCATTGCCCCATACTGATATATACTGTTAGGGTAATCATTTATAATTCCCTGAAAATATTCAACTGCCTTTTTAAAAGCGATGTCAGCTTCTTTCCGCAATCTTTCTTTATCCCCACCCTGAGCTTTTTTAAATCTGCCGTAGAGATCTTTTGCTTTTGTTGCAAGAGCAATTCCTGTGTACATTAAAGCAAAACTCTTAATATAAACAATTTCTTTCCGAAGTTCGTCGATAGTGATTGCCGGTATTTTTATCTTTTTCTTATCATTGTAAGTTAGAAACTTCTGGTGAGCAGTGAGGAAAAGATCTATTTCTTCCGTATTGAAAACATTGTTAAGTGCAAACTGATAGAGATCTTTCCTTTTCTTTTCCCATTCAACTATTTTCTTACGAATGATTTCCTTTTCTCGCTCAACTTTCAGTTCTTCGAGAAGATCTTTATTTTTTGCGACCATTAAATCTATGATATCTTTCATTTTCCAGAAAATTGATGGTTTATCAGGATTATATTTCCAACCACCTTCGATATCCATTTTTCTAAAAATATAATCATAGAGATCCCATGCATAAAGATAATCTTTCTCTTCTCGCTGATATGCTCTACCGTCTTCAATTCCCTTGAAAAAGTCCGCAACTCCAGACCAAATTCTTTTTATGTGTGCCTCGTTTTCACGACCACCATAGAATGTAACAAGTTTTTTCACTGGGCATTTATCTGTACACTGAACTGGAACTGGATCATTCCATGAATATTTTTTAATATCCTCAATGTTTTCTACTTTTTCTTCCTGCATCAGAAAACCAATATACTTAATAGCTTCCTTGTGAGGGGAGTTTTCATCATTATTCTGACCAAGAGCAACTACCTGATCAAATAACTTCATTGCCAAGGCTGGATTGAGTTCATTCTGATAAAGCATCAGGCCCGCAAAATATACGATGTACCCACGAGTTGTAAGATCCTTGTATTCTGGCCCCAGCGCTCTTTTATACGCACTGAGTGCAGCCCATTTTGTAACCGCAAGGTTGAAAAGTTTTATATTAAGAACCTGATCTTCAGTCATAGCAGGATCAAGTTTCTCAAAAGCGACATTTTTTGCCGAAAGAAACTTTCCAAGAGTCGCCCAGGCTGTTCCAACAAATTCAACTCCACCCTTTACCGGTTTGCATGAACCAAAAAGATCGAAGGGAAGAGTTCCTGGAAATTTATTGATTCTCCAGGATTTATATTTATTAGTTGCATCCTTGTCCAAAAGGCCAACACCTTTTTTTATTAGAAATGCTTCAAATTTATCTTTAAATGGATTATATCCCCAGTTGGAACAAACTGCAGCCAGTGAAACTTTGGCTGGTAATTCCTGATCGGGGTCCTGATTGGAAAATGGCGGTTTTTCATATATTCTTGCAAGAAGATGATAGGCACTTGAGATAGCCCTGAAAGAGGGAAAATCGCCAATTAATCGTCGGAGATTCTCTTCGGATTTTTTCCTGTAGTAGTCAACACCAAGGGTCGAATCTGCCATACGTACAGTTCCACCTGAAAGCTTTTCTGCAGAAGTAAGCGTCTCTTTATATTCTTCCTCAAACTCAAGTATTTTCCCTGTATTTTCGTCCTCTTTACTGGCCCAAAGAAATAATTCTTCTGCAATTTCATGATAAATTACTGCGGTTCTCCATAGAAGTTCAGGTGTCCAGACAGGATCTTTTTTCTTTTGATAGTCTCCAAGTCTGGTTTCAAGCATTTTAAGAAGCTTTGTTCTTTCTATAATATCCTGAACTTTTGCTGTTTTTGTCTCCACCGAAAGCTTTGTTCTCAGGGCAACTTCCTCATTACGTTTCATTCTTTTAATAAGGTATGTTGTGAATTTATCATTGGCTTTTATTGAATCGCGAAAAAGCTTGTAATCTTTCCTTATCTCTTTAATTTCTGAATCAAGTTCAATATCTTCAGGTCCCTTTTCCGCTGAGGAAGCCTTCTTTTCAGATACCTCTTTATTGGGAAGTTTTTTTATTGGTTTATCATTCTTTTTTCCCACTCTTCTATTCTGGGACCAGGTAAGAGATGCAGAGAGAAAAGATAATATAATTATTAAAGCAGGAATGCCCCTTTTCATCGGGTGCCTCCTTTACCGGTTTTTTTACCAGTCTTTATGTCAGGTTTTTTTGTCTCAGGTTTTTTATCGGGAGTTTTTTCAACTTGTTTTTTCTCTTCAAATGGATCTGAGTATCTATCCGTTTGAGGTTTTTCTTTTGATTCTTTTGATTCTTTTGATAATCCAGAAAATCTTGCTTCAAGATCCTGCGTTATTTTATTATTTTTATTATTAAGCTCTACCCATTTTTTCTGTGTAACAGATCTTTTTGTCCAGGAAACATCAATAATTCCAATGTCTGCTTCCATCACTATCTGCTGAAACTTGTCTGCAATATTTTTTATACTTTCTTTAGATACTACTTTTGAAATAAAATCAGATCGTTTGGAATAATTCCCATATAAATCAGTGTAAACCTTGATATTCGCCTCTTCAAGTTCAACTTTCGAGCGAATATCAGTCATCTTGTTTTTTGCAATCTCATCTATTTTTTTATTAACTGAATCCATCCTGAAATCCAGAGTTTCAGATATCTTCAGAAGAGAAAGAACTGTAGAAAGAAGAGAATTTTTTTCGGTGTCATATCCGGATTTTGCGTTCTCATAAATATCAAACATTGATTTCACAATTTGACGATATTTTTTCCTCAAATCATCTTCCATTTTCATATCTGAATCATCAACACCAATTTCAAGACTGGCATCAACAACAGCCATCCGTACTTTTTCAGCCATACTTATTGCTGAACGAAGTTGTTCAGCTTCCAGCCGAATTTTCTTAACTACTTCTTCTAACTTCTGCTTTTTATTTGCAGGAAGTTTCTGATAATAAACATACAATCCTTCTAAAAACTGTTCTGAATCTTTAAGGTCCTTCTTTAGATTATCTATAGACATGGTCATGTCATCATAAATTTTGCGTTTCGCCTTAAGCCGTTTATCTAAACTATCCGTATTCTTTGGCATTGCAGCGATTTTTGATTCCAGAACTTTTCGTTCCTTATCAAGCAGCGAAATCTTACCAGCACTATCTTTCGGAAGAGAAGTCTGAAGTGAAACTGAAAGTGACTCAAGAAGCTTTGACTTAACAGCCATATTTTTAAATTCGTATTCATATGTCCGTTTACGCATATCAGAAAGAAGAGGAAAAGCCCCGATTCGGCTTGTGGACTGCAATCTCCGCTTCACAATTTGTAAATTTGTTCTGGCTTCCAGCAATTCCTTATTTATTGTTTGAATATCATCTGCGATAAGAACAGCCTTCATAAATCTACGATCATCTCTGAAAATTGGAATTGTTTCATCGGGAATATCATATTCAACTTTAAAAACCGTAGTTTTACCCTTTTTTCCTGTATTATCCTTCGCTTCTTTTTTTCTCGTAACCTGATGGAAAAACGCTTCAGGATCTATATCCTTTTGAACTAATTCATTTATTTTATTATATACACGCTTGTATTGCAGACTGGTCTTATTAAAACTTTTACTTGCCTCCAGCCATTTTTGTCCTTTAACATTAAGGTAGCCTAAAAGAATTTTTGCCCTGGGAAGAAAAACTGAATTTTTATTTCGTACTTCCATAATAGCAAGAGTTTGAACTGCCTTGATAATATCTCCCTCTCTGACGTAAACCCAACTTATCTCATATAAACTATCTTCATAAAATCTGGATTTGGTATCCACCATACGATACCATTTGATACTTTCCCCAGTTTGCCCCAGTTCGTAAAAAATTCGTCCAATTGCCATCATTGCAAGGGTTTGAATTTCTTTATCAGCATCCTTTGAAGGTTCAAAATATGGTGTTTTTGAAGAATAGGTTTTCAATTCACCTTTTAGATTTTTATTGGCTGTTAGTAGAGTAAATTTTTTGATAGCTTCAAAAAGGAGAAGATCTCTCATTTCACTGGGGAATGCAGTTATCTGCTCAAGAAGAATCTGCTTGCCATCATTAAAAAATGAGGTTGCCCCTGCTTTTGCCAGTCTTACTAAAGTCGCACCAGAATAATATATGGCCTGCGCATACAGTGGAGGAAACTCCGTTTTGCCTTTTGCATCCGTAGAAGGTTTGAAAAGATCAAAGTATTTAAGAGCTTCCTGGAATTTTTGTATAGCAAAAGTCTCGTTTCGATTACCTGCTTCTTTATTAATTTCCATATGAGCTATATAATAATTATATTTACCCAGAGCATAACGTACTTCCCAGGAGTTTTTCATATCAGGAATTTCGTTAATGTTTTCAATAAGCTTTTCAATGCCCTTAAAAGTCCTTAGCTTCATTGATATTTCAAGCAACCGCTTGACTGAATTATTAAGAAATAGGGGTTTAGCTTTCTGTTTGAGAACCTTATAGTAGTATTCTGCTGCCACAAGATAGTTGCCACTCAAATACATGGACTCACTGTAGTAAAAAGTAGCCTCAGAACCAACATCCGGGTGTTCTGTCAATGACATAAAAAGAGCCGCGGCATCCTGTGGTCTGTTATTTTTAAGCAGATACACGCCATTGAGCAATCTTTCAACTGCATTGTATTTTTTACCCATGGCGATTCTTGAAGCTGTATTTATTACATTTTCAACGTTTTTAATATTGGAATCAAGTATCTTCAGCTCATCAGACTGACGATTCACTTGTCCTGATGCGAGAGGAACAAAAAATTGCAGTGTTAAAAATAGATAAAAGCCCTTTTTCATAGCAAACGTCCCTGACGGTTATTTCTTTGTTGTTCCGGTTGTAGCTTTTTTTTCAGTCGTTTTGGGAGTTACCAGAGACTTAGCTTCCAGTTTGAATTTAATCATTGGACGCTCATCGAGAGGAGTTGTCATATTTCCTTTTTCCTTACCAATTACTGTAAGAATATAGGATTTTCCAGGCTCAACAGTAAAACTGTAACTGTTATTGATTTCCCATTTCCATTCTTTGACATATTTGAAAAGACCGTAACCGTTTCCAAGATATGTTATAAAAACTCTAATTCTTTTATTTCCCGGCGTAATGTGATCAGAAAAAACGTCAATTGATTTCTTTGAGAGTTGCTTTTTGTCTTTGGAATTTACATCACTGAAGGACTGAACAAGTTTATCATCAATAAAATATCTCAATCTTACCAACCGATAAACACCACCCATTTCATTTTTATGGATAATCTGGATTTTTGCTCCGCCAAGAGTTTCTTTATCTGTTGTCATAGCTTCTTTTAAAAGTTGCAGCCTGTATTTGGAAGCAGTGACTTTATTTTTAAGATCTTCAACCAGTTCAGCAAGTTGCCTGAGTCTTAATTCGTTTGCACTCAGTTTGGTATCTTTGGTGGTTTTATTATCTGGATTTGTATCGCGTCCAGCTTCCCGTCCAACTGTAACCGGCGCATTCCCGCTCACGGGCTTGGTTTCCGCTGGCTTGGTTTCCGCTGGCTTGGTTTCCGCTGGCTTAGTTTCTGCTGGCTTGGTTCCCGCTGGCTTGGTTTCCGCTGGTTTTTTCTCAACTGGCTTTTTATCAGGTTCCTTTGGGGGATCTGCTTTTTTGGTTTTATCCCCAGCATCCTTTTTTTCCGTAGTTGGCTTGGCAGGAGTATTTTGAGCACTGGCAATACAAGTCATTGATAATACAGTAAAAATAATTAATAGATTACTAATCGTTTTCATAATTTAAAATCCCCTTCCGGTATCCTTACCGGACTTGAGAAAGCAATTGTCTATAGTTAAACCTACAGTCTGGCAACTGCAATATACCCAAAATATGCGTTACGGTCAAACTCTACGTTCCTTATTAATTGACCCAACTTCAAGAATAATCAAGTGAATTGTTCCTTAAACTTTTGCTTTAAATTTCACGCAACTTTTCAGACTATGTAAACATGCATTCTCTCAAGAGATCTTTTTTCCTATAAGAGAATAATTTTATTTTTTATTAACAAAAAGTCTGTGCTAAGATTAACTTTTGTTTTTCGTTCAAAGCAGTTAAAGTACTATATGCTGAATTTAAATGGAAATAATCGAAATACGAATTTTATTTGTACATTTTTTACGAACAACGACCAATGGTATATTTTTAGATAATACCCCTGCAATAAAACATCAAAGCAGGGTCTGTAAGGAGGCAAAAGGTGATCTTTCAGGATGTAATCATTAAAAAGCGTGAAGGACTTGAACTTACCCCGGAAGAAATACATTATTTCGTCCGCGAGTACTCAGAAGGAAGACTTCCTGATTATCAGGCATCAGCTCTTCTGATGGCAATTTTCATTAAAGGTCTTTCTGGAAGTGAACTTACAGCCCTTACCCAGGAAATGCTCCATAGCGGGGATGTAGTGGATCTCAGTCACATAAATGGAGTTAAGGTTGATAAACACAGCACAGGCGGTGTTGGTGATAAAATAAGTATCCCTCTTGCTCCTATTGTTGCAGCCTGTGGAGTTTATGTACCTATGATTTCCGGACGTGGGCTGGGGCACACAGGTGGTACACTGGACAAACTAGAATCTATCCCTGGATTCAACGTAAACATACCAATGGACAAATTTAAAGAAATCGTTGAAAAAACTGGTGTTTGCCTTATCGGACAGACCAGCCAACTGGCGCCTGCTGACAAAAAAATCTATGCACTTCGTGATGCTACTGGAACAGTTCCCAGTATACCCCTGATTTCGAGTTCCATTATGAGCAAAAAACTTGCTGAAGGAATTGATGCACTTGTTCTGGATGTAAAAACCGGCTCCGGTGCTTTTATGAAATCCCTGGAAGACGCACGCACTTTGGCAACAACCCTTGCAGACATAGGTTATCGTAGTGGCAAAAAAGTAACTGCTTTCATTACGCGAATGGACGATCCATTAGGTATTGCAGTGGGTAATTCGTCAGAAATAATAGAATCCATTGAGGTTCTCAAGGGCAGAGGGCCCGAAGACATTAAAGAGCTTACTTTCAAAATTGCCTGTGAAATGCTTATTCTGGGGAATAAGGCAACGAACGAAAAAGAGGCAATGGACCTGGTCAATCGTTCCATTTCTGATGGTAGTGCCCTGTCGAAGTTTGCGGAGATCATTAAAGTTCAGAATGGGAATCCAGCGATTCTTGACAATTATAAACTCATGCCTGGCTATACACACACAGTTGAAGTTAAATCCACTTCCGACGGATGGGTTTCGTCTATTAATTCAACAGAAATAGGAATGGCGGGAATTGAAATTTGTGCCGGGAGAAAAGTTGTCACTGACACAGTTGATCATGGAGCCGGAATTGATGTACTTATAAAAAGTGGAACCATGGTAAAAGCAGGAGACGTCCTTGCACTCATAAATCATAACGGAAATGGAAACATTGAGGAGGCAATCAGAAGAACCAAGTCAGCATATATAATTTCTGAAAATGCTCCCGGTAAAGTGCCACTAATAATTGAAGAAATTCGACGACAGGACACAAACTAATGAGGATAAAATGACTGATATTTACAACAATCTTAAAAAAACTGCTGATTATATTTCGCAAAAGACCAATGGTCTGAAACCAGAAATTGGACTGATTCTTGGTAGCGGCCTTGGTGACTTCGCCGACTCTGTCGAAGGAGCATTCCGGATTCCTTACTCAGAAATTCCTGGTTTTGCGGTTTCCACGGTTTCTGGTCATGCAGGAATGCTCGTTGCGGGGCAGATTGAGGGTAAAACTGTGGCAATAATGCAGGGTCGAATACATTATTATGAGGGTCACTCCATGGAAAATATTATTTTTCCAGCCCGTGCTCTCGTAATGCTCGGCTGTAAAACCCTTATTATTACAAACGCTGCCGGAGGGATTACTCATCTGTCTCCAGGGGATCTCTGCCTGATCAGTGATCACATTAATTTCATGGGTGCAAACCCACTCCGAGGCGAAAATGATGAACGTCTTGGACCTCGGTTTCCTGATATGAGTGATATTTACAGCAAAGAACTGCGAAAAACAGTGAAGGAGATTGCCCATCGGAACGGGATTCTGCTGAAGGAGGGTATTTACGCAGCAATGCCAGGACCCACTTATGAAAGTCCAGCAGAAATAAACATGCTCAAAGTGGCCGGGGCTTCCATGGTCGGTATGTCCACGGTTCCCGAATCTATTGCTGCACATCACATGGGAGCATCGATAATTGGAATCAGTTGCATATCCAATCTGGCTGCGGGAATCAGTCCTGTTCCTCTCACTCACGAGGAAGTAAAAGAAACAGCCTCCAGGATTTCAGATATTTTCAAAAAACTCATCCGAGAAATTATTACTGGAATATAATCGGAAAATTTATTAATAATTCCACAGTCAGGGTATATTCCCGAACGTTTTCTATGGGAGTTAAAACATGAAAACTATTTACAAATTTGCAGTTGTACCTTCTCTACCAGAGCCACTTAAAAGGCTCCGTGAACTGGCCAGCAACATGTGGTGGTGCTGGAATTTCGATGCCATCGAATTATTTATCAGGCTCGACAGAAACCTCTGGGAAGAAACAGCTCATAACCCTGTTGCCCTTCTCGGTCGAGTGAGTCAGGAACGACTTGAGTTTCTGGCAAACGATAGAGCTTTTATGCATTCACTCAATGCTGTCCTTGATCGATTTGACAATGCAATGAGTAATGGCCGCGTTTTTAAAAATCTTGAGGGGGATAGTTCCAACTTTCTGGTTGCATACTTCTCTCTGGAATTCGGTCTTCATGAGTCACTCCCCGTTTATTCCGGTGGACTTGGCGTGCTTGCCGGGGATCACCTTAAATCGTCCAGCGATATTGGCCTTCCCCTTGTGGCTGTAGGTCTTCTCTATCGAGAAGGATATTTTCGCCAATATCTTAATGCAGACGGATGGCAGCAAGAGACTTATCCGGATAATGATTTTTATAACATGCCTATAGTGCCACTTTTTGATGAAGATGGCAATCCTCAAAAACTGCATGTCAATCTTCATGATCGTTCGGTAAGTGTCAGACTCTGGAAGGTTCAGGTAGGACGTATTCCATTGATTTTACTTGATACCAATCTGGAGGAAAATTCTCTGGACGACAGAGAGATTACAGCTCAACTTTATGGTGGCGATCTGGAAATGCGCCTTAAACAGGAATATATTCTTGGTCTCGGCGGTGTTGATGCCCTCAAAAAGCTTGGATTCAACCCAACTGTTTTCCATATGAATGAAGGACACAGTGCGTTCCTTGGTCTTAAACGTATAAAAGATCTTATGAAAAATCGTGGTCTTACTTTCTGGGAAGCCATGGAAGCCTGTTCCAGCGGTTCGCTTTTCACAACTCATACCCCAGTCCCTGCGGGAATTGATAAATTTCCCCCAGCACTGATGGATAAGTATTTCTGGAAATATCGCGAAGAAACAGGAATCAGTCGCGATGATTTCCTTGGACTTGGTCGTGAAGATCCTTCAAATCATGATGAACCATTCTCCCTTGCTGTTTTAGCTCTGCGCCTATCGGATAGATATAATGGCGTAAGCAAACTTCATGGTGAAGTTTCCCGCAAAATGTGGCGGAAAGTCTGGCCGGAAATTCCAGTGGATGAAATTCCTATAAACCATGTAACAAATGGAATTCACAATAAAACATGGGTAAGTCATGAACTTGGAAACCTGTTCGATCGGTATCTTGGTCCCCGTTGGGCTGAATATACTGAAGATGCAGACCTCTGGGGTGCCGTTGATCAAATTCCCGATGCAGAACTTTGGAAAACTCATGAACGTCGAAGAGAACGCCTCGTTGGATTTGTCCGTAAACGCATGAAGCAGCAGTTTGAAAAGCGCGGTGCGTCTAAAACTGAAATGAATCTGGCCGATGAAGTCTTAAACCCTGATATACTTACAATTGGTTTTGCCCGTCGTTTTGCAACTTATAAAAGAGCTACTCTAATCTTCTCTGACCTGGTGCGGCTGGCTCGCATTATTACAGATACTGAACGCCCGGTTCAATTCATTTTCGCCGGCAAAGCTCACCCAAAGGACAATGAGGGAAAAGAATTTATTAGAAAAATCATACACATAATTCGCAAGGAACCGTTCCGTCACAGTGTCGTATTTCTTGAGGATTACGATATGAATGTCGCAAGATATATGCTTCAGGGTGTTGATGTTTGGCTTAATAATCCTCGTCGTCCTCTTGAAGCCAGCGGGACATCTGGAATGAAAGCATCCGCAAACGGTGCCATGAATCTCAGCGTCCTTGATGGTTGGTGGTGTGAAGGCTACACTCCTGACACAGGGTACAGTATCGGAAGAGGCGAAGAATATACAGACCTCGCTTTACAGGACGATGTTGAATACCGCGCCCTTTACGACCTCATTGAAAAAGAAATAGTACATGACTTCTATACCCGTGGACGCGATGGAATTCCCCGCACCTGGGTTTCCCGTATGAAATCAATATTTAAAGAAGTGGTTCCTGTTTTCAACACAAACCGTATGGTTATGGAATACGCTAATAAATTTTATATCCCTGCCCATAGTCGTTGGAACATGATGCGTTCCGGGGATTACAACGGTGCAAGGAATCTCACCGCCTGGAAGGGAAAGGTTAAAGCCAACTGGCATGAAGTCAAAATCGTAAAAGTTGAAACCGCATCCCATGAAAACGTTAAAGTTGGCGAAACCATTGGTGTTAAAGTAGAGGTTACTCTTGGGCATCTTAGTCCGAAAGATGTTTCTGCCCAGGTGCTTTTCGGCAGTCTTAATCCTGATGGCGAACTTGTAACACCTCAGGTTAGAGATCTTAGCGTTTCTGAAACAAGAGAAAATATTACTGTTTATGAAGGAACTATCAGTTGTCACAACAGTGGAATGCAGGGCCTTGCCGTCCGCCTTCTGCCTTCAAACGAAGCTCTTTCCTACCTCCATGAAACCGGTCTTATCCGCTGGGCCTAATCCACTAATTCTCTGATAAATCGTATTAATTCAAATTATTACAGCAGTGCCAAAGTTGTTTGAGCTAGAGTGTCACTATATAGTTCGTGTCCTGAAATTCAATTTATATCAAAATTGAGCATGTTTACGAAAACATGCTATTCAGAACACTATAATAATTTCAAGGTCTTCATTCTTAATGTCCTGTGTCCAAATTTGGCCTAAACTTGAAAAGATCGTATTACAGGACATTAACTATATAAATCAATCTATTTCAGATAGTCAGGCAGTCAGCAAAACAGGGAATCAGGGGCAGGGTTGTTTACTTCGAAGGTTAGTGTTTTTAAGCGGTCAAGACTTACAATTCAGGATCTGCATTTCCGTCACCTCCAGATGTACTATCTTGCGCTTTGCTGTAATAAAAAAGAATACTATATATAAGAATTTAAATATAAAAGAAAGTCATAGACAAATTCAGGATCAGGTAATCCAAGACGAAGTTGCGGAATGCATACCCTTGGTTTTATTTTAATAATTTTTACTGCCTATTTGCGGGGTTTTGATTTGCCTTCGAGGGAAGCTTTAAAGAGTTCACCAAAACTACCAAGACCTTCAGACTGTTTTTCCTTTACAGGAACATATTCTTTTGCCCAGTCTTCTGGATTTTCACCTTTGGGGACATCCTCAGTTACCGGTGCTACAAACTCATCCATGGTAAGAGAAATTCTTCTTTCGGATGGAGTAACAGATTCTACTATAATCTCCAGTACATCGCCCTTGGAGCATACTTCGCGGGGGTGCTTTATGCGCTTTCCAGCGTTACGGCCAAGTTTTGAAACATGGATAAGACCTTCAATCCCATCTTCAAGCGCAATAAACGCTCCAAATGGTTGAATCCTTGTAACTGTGCCTTTTACTCTGGAACCTTCAGGATATTTTGACATAACACTATCCCATGGATCATCAAGAGCCTTGCGTAAACTGAGTGTAATCCGATCTCTCGACCAGTCAATCGCCATGATAACTGTTTCAACTTCCTGTCCAAGAGAAAGTACATCTTCGACTTTATCTACCTGACCCCATGATATTTCTGAAACAGGAATCATACCATCAATACCACCCAAATCGACAAATGCACCAAATTCTTTGATATTTCGTACTTTTCCTCGAACAGCCATCCCAACGGATAGAGAAGAACGCTTAGCTTCTTTTTCTTTGTCAGCTTTCTCCTGTTCAATAAGTCGGTTTGAAACAATTATATTTCTACCCTTTTCAGAGTAATCTGTAATTATAAAATTGTAACGATTCCCAATATGTGTAGCAGCTTCTGCCCGGTTCAACCCCATCTGAGAATAGGGACAAAAAGACCGTATGGTTGAAGCAAGTTTCACTTCATACCCACCTTTAATTTCCTTTTCAACATAACCTTCCACTGGAATCTGGTTACGCCATGCTTCTTCCAGTTGAGCGGAGTTTGCATTTCCTCTACCGATGCGGGAAGTAAAACGCATTTCTCCACCAGAAGATCCACGGAAATAGACATCAATATTCTGGCCTTCTGTAAAGGGCAGTTTGCCACCTTCATCTTCAAATTCCCGCCTGTCGATCACACCTTCACCCTTGCGACCGATATCAATAAAAATGTGATCTGAAGTTATTTTAACAACCCGTGCTTCAATCTTCTGTCCGGGCTCAAAACGATCAAAATCAACATAACTTTTCTCAAACATGCTTTCAAACGAGTCTTTTTCCATTATTTCCTCATAAAAATCCGTTAACAGGCTCGGCCATCAAATCGGACAAACCTTCGATTCGCTTAAAATATCAATTAATTATTCGTTTTCTTCGGTCCGTATCGGATTTATTACCCTCCGGAGATTCGACGAATTCCGCGGTGTCTTTTTCCTGCCTGAGTCTTAGCACGTTCAGCATGAAGATATCAAGCCTGTTTATGATTCCCGGGGGAAGAACATTGCCATCAATTTCAACTGAAATGACAGGGAGTTTTCTTTCCCTGGCCCAGGGTGTATAAATTCCCTCAATTACTCTACCTATAAGACAGGCAAATGGGCTAATATTTACAATCCCGCTATAATCATGAAGCATTGCAGTTGAGGCAGCGCCGGAAGATATCGAGATCTCACTATAAAGCTCATCTGATACGAAAAACCTGTTAGCATTTGCCATAATTTCTTCCATATTATGAGGTGTTTCCGGCAATAAACCAGTGGGTTTGAGTATTTTCTTTACTCTACCCTCAACGTAATGTTTATAGGTTTTTTCCACTTCCCACATAAACAGTTCCTTCAACTGAGGTGAAAACAACTTTTTCTTCCAGGAAACAAGCTTGAATTTTTTAACAAGCTCATGCTTTCTATAATAATCACAATAATATATCCACTCAGTGATGCCACTTATTTTTGCAATAATACCTTTTGAGGCAAATCTCCCTACCAGTTCATCTACGGCAAAATCGTCCCGCCGGACATATATCTCACCAACAACAAGTACTTTTGGAGTCTCCTCCATTTTTCGTCGTAAAGGAATTCGCCTCAACTCCGTAGCTATCTCTTCTAAAACCTTCAGCATTCTTTGAACATCATCTGTATAGGCAATAAGCCGCCTCCACAGAGTGTCATACTTGTCAAGAGCCTGTTTGGGATCCGCAGCACAGGTTCTAAGAGTAGTTTCAATATCCTTCATATAATCAGCGATAACTATTGCCCACCACACCCGGCGTGAGAAATCAGGACCAAGTTCATTATAAGAGTTATCAGAATCAAGGGTAAATATTACAACATTTGGAAACTTAAGATCTTTAAAAAGGTTTTCATAAAATATGTAATACTGCCCTGTACGACATGGACCAGTTGTCGTTGGCACAAACAACAGGTAGATTTCATCACTATGGTATTTTTCCGAAGCAAAATAAGTAAGAGCACTTCCTAAAACAAGTTGAGAAGGAAGGCATTCTTTACCGCTCATGTAATTCCGTGCAAATTGAAGTGCATACACATCCGGAAGAGGCATACCTTCTGCGTTTATTCCAATTCCCCTGACAACTGAACTTAGAAGCTCCGTTGAAAGCTGCCCCATGTTTGAAAACAGCATCTTTACACGCTGGTTGCCAAATACCTGTATTTTTTCGCCAGTTTTTTCATTCCGGAGATGAATTTTTTCTTTTCCATTATTTATAAACCGCAGTCCATTATCATATCGTTCTTCGGTATCTGGTCGGAATTTACTACGGTATCCTTCGATTATGTCTAAAAACGCTTCTATTCGGGTATCAACCCCGGCATCGGCACTGTGGGAATCCAGTTCTAAAATAAGAAATGGTTTAGTTCCCATCATCCACTTAACATAATGAAGCATGAAGGAATCCGGTGCACAACTGAAGTTCGTTATGAAAGTAATGAAAATATTCGGTTCATTTCTGAGAAAAGCCGATGCTTTCATGTCCTGCTGGCCATAATACCAGTACATGTTATCAAAAATCTCTTCACCTTCAACAGGTAACATATCATAAGGAATTACAGAACAACCGCGTGAAGTGAATTTGAGAGGAATTCCCATGTTCGCGTCTTTTGTGAATGCATTATAAGGACGCCCTAATAGAGCAATCACAGGATGCCCAGCCTCTCTGGCTTTTTTAAGTGCTACTTTGCCTTCATCCTGTATTGCTTTTAAAAAACCGTTTTGCTTTTCCCATGCTTTATCAAAAGATTTTCGTACGATATCGTCAGAAAACCCAAGGTTTCTGCCCATTTCAAGAAAAGATTCTTCTGCTTTTTCCTTTCCGTAATTAAATGTAATGACGGGAGAAAGCCATTTGTTTTCATTAATCTGTGGAAAAGCTTTTCTGATATAATATGGCAAAGATTGTGTGATAGGACAGAAATTTGAATTTCCGTGATTTTCATAAGAAGGCATGTCCCTGAAATGAGGGATAAATATATAGTCTGTATTCCGGGAAATAATGTCATAAACCGCTCCGTGGGCTATTTCCGCTGGGAAACAGTAACTTGATTCAGTGCGGGCGACGCCCTCATGGGGAATTTCTTCAGATAATACTGGTTTAAGCCCAAGACCATGGAAAAACCAACTGTAAAGGGGATATAGGCTGTAAACAGAAAATGCCCTGGGAATACCAACGGTTTTTGAATTTTGCGGTAGTTCTCCAATTGCAGCAAAATCCTGAAAAAGCATGCGCTGGCGTATATCTATATAATTAAAAATATTATTTTCATCCAGATTCTTCTTTTTTCGCATATTGGCATACTTATTACAACGTCCACCAAACATGTACCGGGTGCCATTTACAAGAAGGACTTTTATGGGGCATAAGTTATCACAAGCCCGACATTTAAATTCCTTTTCATATACAATCTCCGTATTCAGGATCTTTTCGATATTGAAATCACCAATATCAATTAGACCTGCTTCAAGTTTTTGTTTGGCAAGGATTCCTACTCCAAAACATCCAAGAAGCTCGGGATTGGGCGGAACTGTAACCTGCCGGTCAAGAAGCATTGAAAACGCCAGACAAACTGCTTTATTAAGGGCAACCCCACCCTGAAGAGCTATTTTGGTCCCGATGGACCTGTTTCCGACAACCCTGTTTAGATAATTGGAAACAACGCTTGTTATAACACCGGCTGTAATATCTTCTCTGGTCGCTCCAAGTTGAATTGCTTTCCGGATATCGGAGTTAATAAATGCACTACACTGCTCACCGAACTTTAGTGGAGCACTGCTTTCGACTGCTATTTCACCAATTTCTTTTGCAGACGCAATATTGAGATCTCCTGAAGCGGACTCCTCCAGAAAACTTCCTGTGCCAGCACTGCATGCTTCATTCATCGCGTAATCAATGGGCACTCCGTTACGCAAAAAGACATATTTTGCATCCTGGCCACCTATTTCAAATATTGTATCAATATCTTTGTCAAAATAGGTCGTTCCAACACTGTGAGCAATGATTTCATTGTAAACAGCACCGGTCTCAATAAATACTCCAAGTATCTCCCTTGAAGAGCCTGTGGTAGCTGCCAGAACGATTTCAGGAGCCTCATTACCAAGAGTTTCTGCCAGTTGTTTTTTCACTTCAATAAGGCAATTTTTCAGAGCACGAACGGGATCGCCATGGGTTCGTCCATAGTGAGAAGCAACAATCTCGTCTGTTTCAAAATCTATAAGAGTAACTTTTGTTGTTGTTGAACCGCCATCAATTCCAAGGATATATTTTCTTCCCGGCACAGCTTTTGTCATCTTTGATGGAATATAATTAACTTTGCCATCAGCAGTTTTCAGGCTCTTGAATCTTCCAAAACCAATGTCCTGACTTTTAAAAAGATGCTCATAATCCGGAAAAGTACTTCCCGCAGATTTCGCAACTATAGCGGCACCGAAAGCTTCAAACCAGGGAGCCTGTGGAGGAATTATAAATTCGATTTCGGGTAGCATTTCTCTTAGATATCGCACAAGATGTTTATTTATAGTAACGCCACCAAAAAGAAGAACTCTGCCTCTATCTAACCGTGCTTTGCTGAGAAAATCGTAGACTTTTGTAGCCATAACATGGCTTAAAGAAACAACTATTTCATCCTTTGTTGCTTCACCCTTATTAAGTTTATGTGTACAATCGCTCTTCATAAAAACACTACAGCGGGCTGAAAGCGGATGAACAGTTAAATCGTCTTTGATATCATTAACAATATCAAGAGGCATATTCATACGCCCAAGCTGTTGTTTGAAAAATTCACCGGTACCTGATGCACACTTATTCCCTGAAAAGTTATTAACAATTTTTCCGTCGGAATCTAAAGTATAAGTAACGAAATCTTCCCCACCGAGAGAAACGATGGCGTCAACTTTTTCACCAAGGTAATGAACTGCTTTTTCAATACAAACCGACTCTACTACACTTGCAATATTAAGAAGATAGCGTCCTTCAGTGCCTGTAACTATACATCGGGTACCATCGGGAATGTGCTGTTCTCTGATCATTTTTTCCAATGTTCTGGAGAAATTTCCTTCATGGGGCTTCACTACAAACCACTCAATATCTCCATTTTTCATCAGAACCATTTTTATGCTTGCGGAACCAATATTTATACCAAGTGTATACAATTTTTCTACTCCTCAAATGGTTTCTCAAAGAGGAAAATGGTAAGAAACCATTTCAAATCCAACATGTTAGAGCTCCCACAATAATTCCAGAAATTTCTGAAACAGGAGCCAATAAACTTTATTGTGCCCTGTTAGAAATTTTATTTCCTTCTCAAAACGATTTACAGGACACAAACTAAGTCGGAACCACGGGCGGTAATACCAGTAAAATGAAAAAGATACAAACTTAAACTTGAAATCTCCCATGGTCTTTTTTGTATTTCCACTTACAATATTATATTTCTTTATTGTTGTTTAATATCAATAGATTAGCATTCGAGATTGCAAGGGAATATTTTTACTATAAACCCTCAGAGATTCAGGAAAGACGTCATCAGGAAACAACGCGTTTCATCGTGCCAATAAAACTGAATAGAAAAGCAAGTGGCGCAGTAATCATAACTATATTGTAGGGCATCATAAATACTTTGCCGTCAGGAAGCCCTCTTAACTTAAGGTACAAAACCACAGATGCACTCATAAACATGAAAAACATATGGAGAAGAGAAGCCCATAACCCAAGCCGGAAACCCATTTTTAATAGCAAAACAACTATACCAACAAAGCCGGACAACGCAACATAGAGTCCAAAATACTCAAACCCGGATGTTTCAATCTTCGTTTGATTATCCAGTATCCAGGGAAAGAAACTCATTATAATAAAAACAAGAGCAACCCAAACAGTGATTTTTTCTAAAAAATTCAACCTTTTGTAAACGATTTTAGAATTAAAAATGAGTTTTGATATTTCATCCATGTTGTCGCGTTCATCAACGACAGGAGCACTTCTATCCCTTTCTCTGGACCTTTTACGGGTCGATGTATCAATCATGGGATTCGCAACTATGCGAGTGCCCTTCTGAAACTCAGGATCTAAAGCCACAATGGATGTTTTATTTGAAGGACCTTCCCCGAAGGATTCATCGGAATCCCCGTAGGGTTGTTGATAAATTTCCCCTCCGCAGTGAGGGCAGGCATCATATCCGGCGTCTATTGCTTCGCCGCAATGCGGGCAGATGTACATCTGTATCTCCTGTGAAAACTGCATCAGCAGTTTCAAATCGCACATTACATTTTCAGGGGAAAATTCTAAATTCAGATAAGCTTTACCCTGAATATCAAAGTTTTACCTGGCCGAGAGCATCTTCATTCTTAATGTCATGTGTCCAAATTTGGTGTAACCTTGAAAGTTCGTATTACAGGACAATAACTACTTAATCGGGATCCTCAGTAAAGATCTCAAGATCTTCACCATCAAGAACTTCAATTTCATCTTCGGAAGGTTTATCCCCTGTAAAACATGCAGCTTTTATCGTAACAGAGAACACAAGTCCACTGAATAAAGTATCAATGCTGTCTTTGATATCAACAAAGATATCCTTCATTTCCTCCGCATCAGGAATTATTTCCTTCCACTCTTTTAAAGGCCCATATTCAACAACAGGATCAAAAAAGAATTCTCGGGCAGATTTAAAAAGAAGTTCAAAGGTTTCAACCTCATAAGAAGAATTTTTCAAACCAGCTTTTTTCATCCATTCAATAACAGTCTGAGGTTCTGGTACCCTTTGCGCTTCATATTCAGAAAGCGCAGTAAGTATTTCATATTTATCACGTTTTGTAAGAACATCCCTGAAGATATCAAAAAATTCCAACCAACTACCGGAAACAGGAAGAGTAAAAGCAACCTGCCCATTGAAATTTGTAACCCTCGTTAGTTCGTTAATTGCAGTGAAGGGATCACATAATTCCATAACAGCGAGATTACTATAAGTAATATCATAAACTTCATCAGCAAAAGACAGCTTTTCCCAGGCATTTTCCGTTCGGAAAAATAATTTTTTCCCGGAAAGATCCCCAGCTTTCTTTCGAGCAATTTCCATCATTGGAGACGCATTATCAATAGCAATAATGCGTAATCCTTCTGGTTGTTTTTGAAGGATCTCTAACGCCGGATAACCTGTTCCACAACCCACATCCAGAAGCATCCCTTTTTCAGGGAGTCTGAGCAACTTGAGAAGTAACCGACCAAACTTCATAGACCATACGGGTAAAATTTCCGTGTCGTATACTTTGGCAAGTTTTTCAGTAATACTGCTGGAAGCCAATTTTTCCTCCGGTCGTGGAATGAAAGCAAACCGTATTTTTTTAAAATCCCGGGAAATACTACAGTAACGTTTCATTTATAACAAATGAAAAAACATTAGCAAATATTTAGTATCTATCCAGAAATTCTATGTGTCTTTTTTCGTATTTTTTTAAGATGGCTAAAAATACTTAAATATTTAAATTTATTATAT
>JAHJMN010000096.1 GCA_018821305.1 Myxococcota bacterium | reverse complement strand
CTGTCCTGAAATACCGGAAATCAAATTTTTCGCCGATTTTTTGCTCAGGACAGTAACCGCAAGGTGTTGAATTTACTGGTAGTGGCCTGTTAGGATTTTTAATAAAATCCTTCGCGAAGCGAATTACAGGACACGAACTAATTCATAGAAAGCCTTCAGGAAAAATACCCTGATTGTCCTGATCCTGCTTCTGTTTTCCTGAATGCCTGATTTTTTTAACAGGGACTCAGGCAGGCAGGGAACAGCAACAGTGGCAGATCGTAAACATCCAACACCAATGAATAATTGCAAAGGATAGTTTGAAAACATTTACTTTTCCCGTTTCGATCCCTTTATTCCGCAAGTTGATACCTCACAGCATATTTTCGGTTGAAATATATTTTATAATCCTGTATTAATTACATATGTTAGGTTTTATACCTTTTAACTCAATTATATCAGGAGTTTTAAATGGACGACAATCAGAAGTTCCGCACGGAATACGCCGCTCGAATTAACCGCGTAATTGATTATATCGAACGAAACATCGATCAGAAGTTGACTTTAGATGATCTTGCCCGCATCGCAGCGTTCTCTCCTTTTCACTTCCACAGGATTTTTGCCACTTTTACTGGTGAAACTCTCAATCGATACATCAACCGTCTTCGGCTTCAGAAGGCAGCATCCATGCTCATTTCAACCCCCGATAAACCCATAACGGATATCGCTCTGGACATGGGGTTTTCCGCATCGTCGAGTTTTGCAAGGGCATTTTCCGATTACTACGGTATGAGTGCCTCCGATTGGCGCAGTGGCGGGTGGAAAAGCAATATCGGTAAAATGGAAAGCAACTGTCGCGAAGATATGAGCAGCCCGTGGAAAGACGTGGAAGTCGAAATTGATTATAAATCCTTCAGAGCTGGTAAACAGCTATGGAGGTTTAAAATGAAAGAAAACAAAATCAACGTTGAAGTCAGAACAATCGAAAAATTCGAAGTGGCCTACATCAGGCACGTGGGTCCCTACGCCGGGGACGCAGAGCTTTTCCGCAGCCTCTTTGAAAAACTTGCGCGATGGGCGGCACCCCGGGGCTTGCTTTCGCGACCGGACACCATGTTCCTGTCAATTTATCACGATGATCCCAACATCTGCGATGAAGACAGCCTTCGAACAAGTATCTGCGTCCGTATTCATCCGGATGACAAAGTGGATGGTGAAATCGGTCGTATGGAGATTCCTGCCGGGCAGTATGCTTTTGCGCACTTTGAGCTTGATCCTTCGGAATACGGTGATGCCTGGGGTGCGGTAATGGGGGGATGGCTTCCCAAGAGCGGCTTCCAGTGCGATGATCGCCCCACCATGGAATGGTATATGAACGATCCCGAATCTCACCCGGAAAAGAAACACGTAGTCGAAATTGTGATCCCCGTCAAACCCCTCTAAACCCAATGCTGTTCGGATAAGCCTTACTAGAAGATATTATTAACAAAAACAGCATGTTTAAATAAAAGCAAGAACATTCAGGAAGTCAGAAACAGTATCAGAATCAGGATAATCAGGGGTTTGTGCCTGAAGGGGCATCGCAAATACTGAATTGAAATCGATCTTTGTGCCACAAAAACACTTACCTTCAAAGTAACCGCCCTGCTCCTGTCCCTGTTTTCCTGAATTCCTGTCTGCCTGTAATCATTATACCATATTGTATTTATTGACAAATTTACTCGTAAGTTCACTATACGATAAGCATTACCTCTAAACCCGCTTCCTGAATAAAAGGATCTAAAATTTTAAAGTGTTTAACTTTTTCAATCCTTTGTAATTTTACATTAATACTAAATATTTATGACCTGTTCCTGATTTCCTGATTTCCTGTATCCCTGTTACAAAAATCAGGAAAACAGGTATTCAGTACCAGGAACAGGAAAATCAGGTTTGTTGTCCTGAAGTATTTCTTTAAATTAAGTTAGTGTCGTATTACTACGAAAGCGGTCTAATATAATGATTTCTATGCCTATGGGCCTGTCATCTTAACAGTTATTTTTAAAATTTGTTAGAACGCTTTTGGTTTATCACTAATTGTGGTCATGAAAATTTTTATGGAATTCAGAACCTAACACTTTCGCAATATTATCATATAAAACCAAAAGCGTCCTGGAAGACCAATTTTTTTTGGTTACGGTGTTTTTTTCTTTTCTTTTTGTGCTAGATTAACCTTCGCGTTTTTTCTAACTTTCGGAACTTAATTCCAAGGAGTAAGATTATGTTAAGGAAATTGCTAGTAGTATCTCTTTTAGCCACTTCAGCTTTCGCAATGAGTTGCGATCCTGATGAAAAAAGCAAAGACGAAATCTGTAACAATCAGGTTGACGATGACGGTGATGGTCTCGTTGACTGTGCTGATCCCCAGTGTGCCGGAATGGCTGGTGGTGCAAATGGCGAACTTTGCCAGAGTACGGAAAGCCGCTGCAATGACGGTTTTGATAACGACGGCGACGGTCAAACCGACTGTCTCGACACTGACTGTGCCTCTTCTACTGAATGCTCAAACACCGAAACAATCTGTAACGACGGCCAGGATAACGACGGCGACGGCGAAACCGACTGCGACGACGACGACTGTGCAGATGCCACAAATTGCCAGGCCGGCAGTGAAATTTGCGACAACGAACAGGATGACGACGGCGACGGTGATGTGGACTGCGACGATGACGACTGTGCTGCTCACGCCCATTGCGCAACCGCTGAAGTCTGCAATGATGGCTCTGATAATGATGGCGACACTTTAGTCGACTGTCAGGATCCCGACTGCAACGGCCAACCCGGCCCAACTGTCGAAACCATTTCAGGGACATGCCAGACAACGGAATCCAACTGCGACGATTCTTACGACAACGACGGTGACGGCGATGTCGACTGTGAAGACTCCGATTGCGACACCAATGCCGCATGCGTCGCTGGCGAAATCTGCAACAACGGTATTGACGACGACGGCGACAGCGCCATCGATTGTGCTGATCCCGAATGTGACGGCGAAACCAACGGAACGGGCGTAGTTTGTGAATCCGTTGAAACTACATGCGATGATGGCGATGACAACGACGGCGACGGCCTTGTAGACTGTGCCGATTCCGATTGTACCGCAGCCTGCATTTCCGCCGGTGACCTCGTAATCACCGAACTTCTCAAAGACCCTAACACCGCTGCTGACAATAAAGGTGAATGGTTTGAAATTCACAATGCATCCGCTTTAGCAATAGATCTCCGTGGTCTTGTAATTTATTCAATGACCGCCAGCTCTGAAGCCACTCACACGATTACATCCGCAAACCCCGTAACAGTTGCTGCCGGTGGCTATATCGTCCTCGGTCTCAGTTCTGATACCGGCGAAAATGGCGGCGTAGCCGTGGACTATGTGTACACATCCCTCGCCTTCTCAAATAGCGGCATTGATAATGTTGGAATCCGCACCGCTGGTGGAACAGTCATTGATGTTGTTGCTTTTGATGACATTAACTATCATGACTTCGCTGGGATGAGTCTCTCCCTCAGCTCCACTGCCCTGAACGCTACAGACAACGATGTCGCAGCTAACTGGTGCTATGTTACAGCAAAATTCAATGCTGACGAATACGGAACTCCCGGCGCAGCAAACCCCTCTTGTGCAAGGGAAACAAACTGCAGTGACACTATTGATAATGACGGAAACGGTGACATTGACTGCGCTGATTTCGCCTGCGCATTTGACGCTTCATGCACAAGTGCCGCAGTTCCCACAGCAAGTGATCTTATTGTAACTGAAATCATGATTAACACCGGTACTCTCGGTCTGGATTATGAATGGTTCGAAGTTTACAATACAACTTCTGGTCCCATTGAACTTAATGGCCTTACAATTTGTGACTCCGATGCCACACAGTACTGTTTCTTTGCAAATTTCGGCGCATCTCATGCACTTGCAGCTGGCAGCTATGCTCTGTTTGCCCGCGCTGGAGCTAATCTTCCCGCCGGAGTAACGGCAGATTACTCTTATGGAACAGCACTCCAGTTCGCTGATACTTCCGATGGAATCCAGATCTTCGCCGGTGCAAGCCTCATTGATGCAGTACTCTATGATGGTTGGGCAGCAATTCAGGCTGGAGCATCCATTCAATTCAGTGCCAATGCCACTCAGAATGCCACAGAAAACAACTCTGCAGGCAACTGGTGTACATCCGCTGATGTTTATGATGCCACAAACAACCTTCTTGGTACTCCCAAAATGGCAAACAATCCCTGTGCTGTTGAATCAAACTGCGCTGACGGAACAGATAACGACGGCGACGGCGCCATCGACTGTGCCGATTCCGACTGTGTTGGAGTAACAGGTCCCGATGGCGTTGCCTGTGAAGCTACCGAAACAACCTGCGGCGACGGAAACGATAACGACGGTGACGGCGACACCGACTGCGCTGACTCTGACTGTGTTGGAGTAACAGGTCCCGATGGCGTCGCCTGCGAAGCTACAGAAACAAGCTGCAGCGACACCTTCGACAACGACGGCGACGGCTTTGTAGACATGGCTGACCCCGACTGCAACATTGGTGCTACAGTTGATCTTACCGGATACAGAATTGAAGTATGGGTGAACATAAACACAACACCTATTCTAGGCCACACAATGAACCTTACGGGGAATTATGTAAAAGGTAAGTATATTGCTATTGTTAGAAATCAAGTTGATCTCGCCGCATGGGGCGCCGGTTTTAACCCAATTCTTACAACTGCTGAAACTGAAAACATTTCAGAATATGTTACAACGGCAGATAGTTGGCAACCCAATGGAAATGACAGTGACAGAGTTCGAATTTATGATGATACTGATACGTTAATTGACGAAATGGAAGTTCCGTCGAACAGCGTTAAAACTCGTCAGTCTGACAATACCACTTTAATTCAGCAGACAACAGCTGGTGCCGTTGGTGCTCCAAATTCTGTTACTGGATATACTCATCCAATCTATATTTATGAAATTGGTGAAGCTGGAACTGGTGACCGACTCACAGCATTTCAGTCAAACTACACACTCATCTATATTCCAAACATTTAGATAGGTAGTGTCCATAAGGGCCTTGAAAAAGACCCCGTCTCCTTCAAATAATCCCACATAATAATTAGTTAATGTCCTTTATACCAACTTTTCAAGTTAACGACTATTTCTATCACAGGACATTAAGAATGAAGACTTTGAAATTATTAAAGTGTTCTGAATAGCATGTTTTCGTAAACATGCTCAATTTTGATAAAAATTGAATTTCAGGACACGAACTAATTAGTTCGTGTCCTGAGTAAAAGGATCGGAATCAAAAAAGTGAATATATTCCATTTTTGTAATTTTACTTTGATGTTAAATGTTTACGACCTGATCCTGATCCTGTTTGCCTGACTACCTGAGTCCCTGTTAAAAAATGTCAGGAAATCAGTAGCAGGAACAGGACAATCAGGGTCAATTTCGCGCAGCGGAATGCGATGGTCAATTTCCTGAAGCATTTCTTTAAAACGAGTCACTATCGTATTACTCTTGAAGCGGTACAGTGTGAGCGGCAGGGAAAAACCAATTCAATTACTCAGGATTTGTTTCAGGGTTTGTTTGATGAGATCTTTGTCAGCGACTTGTGCGGCAAAACGGGCCATTTCTTTGCGGCCTCCGCCTTTCACGGCAATGGTTAGTTGAAGTTTTTTTACGACATCACCCATGGATTTTTCGGGGCACGTGGAAATAAGAGATACTTCAAGCTTGGACTCGGTGGTTAAAAACCCTGCAAACACAGTATCGGGAGTCTCTCCGGCGATGGCCATAAGCTTTTTAAGCACGTCCACGGCAGGAGCCTCGATTATAATCAGTGGGTCCTGCTTCATCGTGGCCTCATCGAAAAGCTGACGGGCAACCATGGCGGAGAGAAACTGAATTTCCTGCTTTGCCGTAGAGAGAGAACTCTCAAGATTTGCAACATGCATGGGAATTGCGTGTACTTTCGAGGAAAAACCTTCCGAAAGAGCCCTGGTAATTTCGTGCTTTTGAATGTAATCCTCAAAGGCTTCTGAACCCGCAATAAAATGGATGCGCGTGAGATCGCCGCGGATTTTTTCACTGCGGAGAATCTTCACAGGGAGGGCCTCGGCGGTATTTTCAAGGTGAGTTCCTCCGCAGGCCGCCGTTTCATAATCTCCGGCCTTCACAAGTCGGATGATGCCACTGACTTTTGGGGGACGCCGCACATTCCAATTGCCGATTTCTGATTCGTCCACTTCGTGCACGGTTATGGGAATGCCCTCACGACAAATTTCATTGCACAGAGCCTCAGCCCGGGCAATATCATCATCATCGGGAAATCCCTCGAAATCTATTGTGCACACTGATGATGACATGGCCACCGAAACCGTGCGGAAGGCTGGATCAACACGCACGAAGGCCTGAGACAGAAGATGCTGGGCGCTGTGCCGCTGCATGTGAGTGTATCGTCGAACCCAGTGGATGCGCCCGGTTATGGGTTCACCCTTTGATGGCGGATTTTCCCCGTATATCAGATGTTTGATTGCACTACCTTCATAAAAAACTTCCACAACTGACCACTGTCGCGCATCGGAAGTGTAAATTGTCCCCGTATCGCAGTTCTGGCCCCCGCTTTCCGGGTAAAACAAAGTGCGGTCAAACTCAAGAACATAGCCCTTTGGGGTTTTGTTTACTTCTGTCACACAGGCAGTAAATTCCGTTTCGTATGAATTGCAGGAAAAAAGTTTAGTTGTCATCGGTCCACAAACATCCAGTAAAAATTAGCAGTCAGGAAGAAAATAAGGTCGTAGAAAAAGATTCCAGCAAAAAGAGTCGCGGAAAACCATTCAATAGGACGCTGTCGATAGAGTCTCACAAGTACAGTTATAAATACAACTATTGTCAAAATCGAAATCATAATGAAAATAAACGGAAAATTTCCCCAATCAAGACGATAAATCCTCAGATGATCCATAACTGCAAATGGCGCAAGTCCCACAGCAAAAAATGTAGAAAACGTGATAAAAAGCAGGATAAAAATCTTAACCGGAATACGCAGAAAACTGTTTTCGAGCTTATTATTCAGAGATTCAAGCAGTTGTTTCATTAATGTTCCTTAACTTCAAGTTGAATCCGATATTACATCAATCAGTTACTATACTGAAATATGTTTTTAAATTTTTTGTAGTTTTTTGCTCAGAAAAACAATCACGTGAGGAAGAGAGGGATCTATTTCCCGGGGGCTTTTGGCGTTGCAGGTTTTGCTGGAGTCACGGGTTTCTTTTCTTCAGGCTTTGCAACGTTGGGTTTTGCATCTGGTTTGCCACCGTCAGTTTTGGGGGCTTTTGATGGCTCGGTGCCACCGTCTGAGCCACTATTTTCTTTTGAATCCGGCGTACTACCGTCTTTGGCATCGGATGGGTTTTCTTTAGGGCATTCCGGACAGGTTTTTTCCGGGCACGGAGGACATGCGGGGCATTTCTTTTCCGGGGTGATAACGTCGTTTTTCTGGTAGCAACTGTCCCAGCGCCCTTCAATTTTCTTTCGCAGAGCTGCGAGCTTTTTAGCTACGGCAGTATACTTTTCCTCGAGAATCAGAAAACGCCGACGAATGGAGTACGTTTGATCCATGAATTTGATTTTAGAATAAATGGCAGAGTTGGGAGAACTGGCCTTGTGGATTGCAATCACGGTTTCCTCAATGGATTGGGCCTGAAATGCATAACCCTTCCATTTGTACATATCCACGAGGAGATCGTAATTTTCCATGATCGTCTCACGATATTCCAGATAAAGCTGGGCCAGTTCCAGTTCTTTCTTTGCTTTATCGAGAGCTTTAGGGTGATCCACATCTTCCGTCAGGTTTTTGTGATTGTTTGCAAAAGCCGCCCGCTGAACCTGAATCTGTGCTGCTTTGACCCAGGCCCGTGCCTGAGCCAGATCAAGTTTACGAAGGGGCTCGATTTTGAGTTCGTATTCATGCTGTTTTTTTGCGGCTTTCCATTCGTTTTTTGCTTCTTCCGCCCGAACGAGGAAGGATGATTCAATACCCTGAGCATGAGCCGGGAGCACTCTTATTTTTATTATCGGGCCCGGCTTCGAGCAACCTGTGAAAAGGCCCGCAGCAATTATAATCGCAGAAAAAATATTTTTCGTATGTGACATAAACATACCTCCGTAAACTTATAAAGTTTGTGTCATTTTAACAGGATTTCTGATTGTTGAAATGTTTTTTTTATGGGGATAAAACACGGATGGGGACAGGGGAATTGTTCCCGTTTCCAATACCGAGTTGGCCGTCACCATTCTGGCCCCAGCAGCGCAGTTCCCTGTTTTCATCTACGGCGCATACAAAATTGCCCTTGCCGCCCATGGAGGTGATGTTTGTTGTGGTCCATGAAACTGCAGTTTCCATGTAACTCTGATCATATGTATTATTTCCGAGTTGACCGTATTCATTACCACCCCAGCACCAGATGTTGCCATCGGTGCGGATACCGCAGGATGAGTTCCAGCGTACGGAAACACTCACAAAACCGTTTCCCATCATATAGGGAGACAATCTATTACTCGAAGTAACATATCCAACCTGACGATTCGCACTGCTACCCCAGCAATAGGCATCCCCGGCACCGTTTACCGCACAGGTATGTCGATTGCCGCAACTGACACTTTCTCCGGCCATAAGAACATTCTGAGGTTCACTCCGGTCATTGGTCCCGCCATAACCCAGCCGACCATCTTCGCCACGGCCCCAGCACCAAACATCACCGTTTGAAATTGCGCAGGTATGATAGGAACCGCAGGAAATATCTGTAACATTTACGAGACCAAACACCTCTTGAGGATCCTGAAGATAGCCTCCTGCCAGGCCAATTCCGAGTTGGCCATCGCCGTTATCACCCCGGCAGTACATATTGCCAGAAGAATCCGAATAACACTGGTGTTCCATTCCCAGACAAACATCCTGAGCATCAGTCATGCCCGGCATAGTGTATGGAGTTGAACTGAATTGATCCCCCCAGCACTGAACCGTTCCATCGGATAAAACAGCGCAGGTATTATGCTGGTAAGCACGTATTTTAACTGCCGGCAATATAATGAGAGCTTCCACGGGAGCATTGCCACTGCCCCCATAAAGGCCGTTTCCAAGTTGTCCGAAGGAATTATTTCCCCAGCAGAAAACCTGACCTGTGGAAATGAGGGCGCAGGCATGACTGTAGCCTCCGGTAACATCAAGAACTTCAGTACAACTTGAAACATCAGCTTTACAGGAGGAATTACATGACGTGTTTTCCGAAAACCAGTACCCAAGATCAAAACAGTTCGGAGTACCCGAAGTGCCGTCACATTCTTCAAAAGCAGGGCTGAAAGGCTGTATGATGCCATCGCCACAATATCCACCACTGCAGTCATCAGTTACAAAGTGGCATTGATCGTCACAGGCTAAATTTCCGCCGGAGTACCAGCCAAGGGATGTGCAGGTGGCTGTACCGAAATCTGTGCCGTCGCATTCTTCACCGCCATTTAATACGCCATTGCCGCAATCCGATGGAGCAATGCATAAATCCGTATTTATCACCGTGCACCCTGTTGTGCATTGAAGATCACCCGATACAAAACCGAGAGACTGGCAAGTAACAGCCCCGAAATTAGTTCCGTCACAACTTTCGCCATCGTCAATGATACCGTTTCCGCAAGGATATCCGTCACATGACGAAGGGTCGATCTGGCATGCGGTACATGTAAGAGAGCCCCCGGCGTATCCGAAACTTTCACAACTGGATTCTGCGAAGTCCGTGCCATCACAGGTTTCCCCTTCGTCAATAATTCCATTGTCACAATCTTCTGAAATGTTTGAACACCCGGAAGTATCAAAACTGCACTGTCCTGTACAGGATAAGGTTCCCGTATCAAAACCGAGGGATGAACAGGTGGCCCCGTCAAGGTTATCCAGGTCGCAGTCTTCAGTCCCTTCTACTGAGCCGTTTCCACAAATGGTTTCGGTGGGAGGGTCTTTGACTTCCAGAAAAAAATTGCATGAAGAAATAAAAAGAAACGAAAATATAATAATTATGCGCATTTTTTAACCTTAAAATAAACCACTGAACCGGAAATTAAAGCTTAAATTTTATCGTAAACTAAACCTGAAAAGATCCAGTCTATAAAGTGTACCCGTTAATACTTTTTTTTCCAATATTAGACTGCTTCATTAGTAAAAGGATCGAAACGGGAAAAGTACTTGTTTTCATCCTGCCATTTGTAATTATGCTTTGATGTTGAATGTTTATGACCTGATCCTGATCCTGTTTGCCTGACTACCTGAGTACCTGTTAAAAAATTTCAGGGAAACAGGAAATCAGGAGCAGGAACAGGAAAACAGGGGGCTCATTCCTGTAGCATTTCTTTAAAACGAGTCACAATCGTATTACGTCGAAAGTGGTATAGTTAGTTACTGTCCGAAAATTCGCTGCGCGAGAGCACACTTAATATCCGTCGCCTTTTTTTCTTTTTACGTCGTATATTTTTCGGTCGGGGTGCCGGGGATCCGGTGGTGAAATGGTGAGTTCGGTCATAATGCAACCGTATTTCGGGAAGGTTTTGCGACATATTTCCAGTAACTTTTTACCCTCATCGGCATTCTTCGCTGCAATACCTGCCGATGCAATGTCCATGGCCTTGGCTCGAACCCAAACGGGAAGTTGAGTATTTGCAAGAACTTTGTTCATATAATCTTTCGCTTCCGTGAGCTTTTTATCCAGAACGAAGTGTTCAATCCTTCCGAGGTGATATTCTCCACGCCCGGGATACTTTTTAACAAGTTCATCACTCAGTTTGCCACTGTCACCAATTCTTTTCAGAACAATGAAATGATTGAGCCTTGTAATGTGGCAGTCATGGGCGTCAGTAATCATGGTACAGGTTGTCTTAAGTAGTTTAATTGCCTGAGGATGACGGCGCATTTCGATGAGGGCTCTTGCCTGCAGCAGAAAAGATTTATATTGCAGGGGCGTTTCCTTGGTAAGTCCTGCAGATTTCTCCGCTTCCCGAGCTGAGGAATTAAACTTGCGCGCCGTGTAAAGGGCTAACGCTCGCGTATACCAGTATTTCCAGGTATCCGGCGCAGGTTTAATATTTTTAAGCACTCGATAGGCGCTGTATCCAAAGCCAGCTTTAATATAGAGTTCAGCTTTCTCCTGAGGATCTTCCGGAATTTTGAGTTCTTCCTCCTTTTTCACCGACTTTACATCAGTTTCAGGTTTCTTTACCTCCGGAGCAACAGGGATCTTTTTTTCTGAGACAGGCTTGTCTTTGTCCCCCGGAGTACCGGAAATTTCCTTCATGGGCGACTCAGATTCTTCATCCTGCTTGTTTTTGGAACTCAGATCCGGATTCCGGCAACAGGTGAAACCTGAAAGCAGTGGAATGGCAACAATAAATAAGAATTTTTTCATTTCAACTCCGGGGGAATATAAAAATATTTCCCGTTGTTCATAATGTCTACGACTCAGTTAATGTCCTGAAATGCGGTCTTTTCAGGTTTAGCTAATTTTCAGCTCAGGACATGAATGACGAAGATCCCCATAAAGATAAACTGGAAAATCACGCATGATTTTTCAGGTAAAAGGGAGTATAACAACATTACAGTCCTGCCTGCCACGATTTGTTGATCTGCGTCGCACTTACAGATCGAAGGGCAGGCAACTTCAATCAGGGTTATATCAGGTAGAAAATGCCAAGAGAAAAACACAGATATAAGACAGAAAGGAAAAAGAAATCATCCATAATCTGGCTTATGTTCTTTGTTTCTATTCTAGCCCATGCCCTCCTTGGTTGGTTCGTTTACATATCAAAAGACACGAAACCACCACCTGATGACAGTAATAAGAAAAAACTGACCATTGTGCAACTTTTTAAGTCCGAGGCCAAAAATGACAAGGCTCCCGCAGACACGGAAAAGGTTTCCACTGAAAATTCCAATTCATCAAACGAGACTATCGACCGAACTACTAAAGCAGCTGCACCGCCGCCGGAAGTTGTTGTTATGCCTGAAGATGAGCCACCAACTCCCCTTCCGAAAGCACCTCCCCGGCCAAAAGCCCTTCGTAAAACTGTAAAACCAGCGGAAACCGTCATAGCTAAACCCATTGTGGCTCCCGCTGTTAAGGATGCTTCAGAAAAAAAAGAGAAAGATATTGATAATCCTGCATCGCCACCGAAGAAAACCCATGACAAACCACGTGAAATAAAACTCTTCCCCACGGAAACTGAAGCAAAACAGATTCTCGGAATCGACACAAAAGAACACCAACCGAACGTCAAATCCGGTGATACAACAGTGCTTAAAGCTAAAAAATGGATTGGGTCCAGTTTCTTTTTGCGGGTAAGAGAAGCCGTGGCTCAGGTTTGGGATCCTAAAACAGTTTACTCCAGGCACGACAGTGACGGCACCATTTACGGATTTAAAAACTGGTTCACTATTCTGAGGATAACTCTGGATTCCAAAGGCAGACTGGTTAAGACAATTATTATTCGTAGAAGCGGTCTGACTTTTCTAGATCAGGAAGCTATCCGGGCGTTCAAAGCTGCGGCACCGTTTCTTAATCCACCTGCAGAGATTGTAAACCCCACTACGGGCAATATTACTTTCAGTTTCGGTTTTTATGTTGAAGTTACTTCTAAAATCGATTTTA
Source organism: Myxococcota bacterium (assembly GCA_018821305.1). Lineage (GTDB taxonomy): Bacteria > Myxococcota_A > Polyangia > HGW-17 > HGW-17 > JAHJMN01. The sequence goes on along the minus strand of JAHJMN010000096.1, from coordinate 21,697 downwards.
AACTTTTTAAATTCTGATGCGGGCTTTTTCCTGACATCAACTGAAGCTACATCCCAATGTACGAAAAACCCCTTGGCTATGCTGTATTTGAACTGACAAACCGCTGTAATCTGCGCTGCCCTTTTTGCGCCAGCGCTTCCGGTATTCCCCGGGAAAATGAGATGCCAACGGCCAGATGGCTTGAAATAATAGATGAAATGGCCTCACTGGGTGGAAAAGAAGTTACCCTTATCGGAGGAGAAATTTTTCTTTTCGATGACTGGGAAATAGTTGCCCAGCGAATAAAAGCATCGGGGATGGATCTGGTAGTTATAACGAACGGGCTTTTAGTCGACGACGTCACATTCAAGAAACTCATGGATTTGAATGTGTCGGTTATGGGAATAAGCATTGACGGACCGGATCGCGATTCTTACAAGGAAACCCGGGGGGTAGACGGTTTTGATTATGCTTGGAATCTGGCCAACCGGTTTAAAAATGAGGGTCTGGAATACGTCAATGTAATAACAACGCTCACAAGTGTTAATTACCACCGGATTGATGATTTTGCAGACCTTATGAGAAACACTGATATGACGTGGCAGGTCCAGATTGCGTCCGCCGGTGGGGAACGACACACGGACGATCTGGCATTCACAGTGGCTATGTACGAAGAGGTCTATAACAAACTTTCGTATCTGATTAAAAATGATCCTGATCTTAAGCTCGGAACAATGGATGATTTCGGGTATTTTCCCCTTGATTGCGATCTTCAGGCTCTGCATTCGGACTGGAAAGGCTGCCAGGGAGGTAAACAGTTAATCGGAATAAGAGCAAACGGGGATTTGCTACCCTGCCTTTCCATGGGCAGTAATTTTGTTGTTGCTAACCTTAATGAAATAGCCCTTTCAACAGCCTGGACGTGCGATGAAACTTTTCGTCAATTCCGGGAAAAACACCTTCACCTTGAAGGTTTCTGCCGTACCTGCCCTGTATCTTCCGCGTGTAAAGCCGGTTGCAGTGCCATGGCATGGACTACAACTGGTTCCATTTACTCAAATGACTACTGCATAAGGAAGATTCAGTCTCTCAATCTCATCCGCGATTTGGATTTATAAGGCTGGAAGCATTTCTAAAAGAGGGAAATCCTGGAGAGTAAAGTAATGAAATCCTTTTCACTTTTACTGCACATGTCCTTTTCCCGGCCGGTTTTACCCCTTTTCTCATTGGGATCGCAGGTAAAAACAAAAATGAAAGCGTACTTCCCATGAACGAAATCCACCGTAGTGAGAAGCCGGGATTTGTTCTTCCAGTTAGTCATTTTAACTTTTCGATCCCCGGGAAGAGATACATCTGAACTGCTGATCTTCTTGAATTTCTTTTTGCCAAGATTCTTTTCAATGGCGTTTTGCCACTTTGAATAATCAAACTGTGGCCCCTTTTCATCAGTAGCAAAAGATATAACTGCCCCGGATAAATCCTTCAGAAGTAATTTGACGCTTGAATATTTATTATTTGCAGTTTTCAGCCAGGTAGGAGGAATGGGGAAACGAATTCCGAGTTTTCGACTTAGATACCATTCAAGTCTGTAGGCACCCGAGTCCGTTGAAAAACATACCGTGACAGCAATAACCAGCAGCAACACAAACTTTTTAATCAGTGAATGATCCATTGGAACTCTTTAATATTTCCGTGTCCTGAGCGAAAATCGATGAAAAATTTGAAATCAGGTATTTCACTACAGAACCTGACTGCTAACTTTAGATGCAGTTTCAGAAAATTTCAAGGAGGAGGAATGATTATTTTTCGACGGCGGAGATGATTGCGGAGGAAAATTCTTCCACAGAACCGGTATATTCGGATTTTGACTTGAGAAGGACAAAACGGAGAGTATTAAGGAATGTGTCGATAGTTTCCCTGGGCAGATCTCCCATATTTGAAATCTGGAAATACTTGTCTTCAAGTTCGTCTTTGCATCCATAAATAATAAAACCAAAAGATTTCATTGTATTATAGAGGTGGGAAAATTTAATATACTCTGGAACTTCAATAACCGTTACGCCATGGCTTTCACTGCCTGTTTGAGTGAGGAAAGAAAGACCCATGCCACGGAAATTCTCACGTATGTATTCATTTCTTTCTCTGTAGATTGCCCATCGACCTTCAACGGTAGTTTCAAGAAGTTCATCCACGGCAGCATCAAGTGCAAAGAAGTTGGAAACCGCAGGGGTAAAGGGAGTCTGTTCAATAGAAACAGCATATTTTCTGTATCTGCGAAGATCCAGATAGTACAGACGCGGTTTGTTGTTGTTAATTACTTCCCATGCGCGGTTTGAAATACAAACAAATGCAACACCAGCGATGGCATGAATTGCTTTGTTGGCACTGGAAAGGCAGACATCGATATGATCTTCCACAACGTCAAGTTCTTCAGCTCCAAGGGAAGAAACTGCGTCAACCATAAAAATTCTATTGTAGCGATGGCAAATCTCACCGATTTCGTGTATCGGATTCAAAATGCCTGTGGAAGTTTCGTGATGGGCCATCATTACACAGGCAATTTCAGGATCCGCTGCGATAGCGTCTTCCACAGCCTGAACATCCACAGTGTTTTTCCACCCGAAATTAAGCTCAACAATGTCCATGTCATGAACGTTTGCAACTTCTACATAACGCTCACCAAAGGCACCGTTTACAATAACAAGAACTTTTTTATCACGGGGAACCGTGGAAGCTATTGTCGCTTCGATGCCGCTTGTACCGGAACCGGTAATGATAACTACTTCATGATTTTCGTTACCTTTAAAGACTTTTTTAAGTTTAATACGCAGATTGCGTACAAGATCACTGAAATCCTCATCCCGATGACACATGTCATGATGAATCAGGGCAGCCTTGACTTTAGGAGTTGTCATAACGGGCCCGGGGTTAAGAAGAACAAAATTTTGAGTGTTCTTATAGCTTAAAAGCCCTTCAATATATCCAAGCATTCTTGATGAATCGTCGTGAAGTCTCTGCATTTTATTTCTCCCTTGGAGGGGTACAAGAAAATATACCCCGCAATTCGCGCCAACTGGTTCGCAAAAACCGATCCCAAATACCTGAAAATTAGATTTTGGTTAAGAAAAAAATAGAGGATTGTGAAAAAAAAGGGATTTTTTTTTTAAAATTGCCGGTTCAAGATTTGTGAAAAAAATCGCAGGTTTGTTTCTGGCCATCTTCATCAGTTTTTAAACGATAATGTGTTCAAAAACTGACACTTCTGACATAGCTTCCTGTACATTTTGACACTCATCCAGGATACCGTAGCCCGTGCATTTGGGGCCCCCACAGCCCGTATTGTCCATGATAAATACTTCTGTGCAGTAGCATCTGCCCCGGCGATTTTCCGGACAAGGAATATATTTAAAGCAATTGAAAGCTCAGGGGACTTAACTGATAATTCAAAATTATCCAGAATTTCTGAAGCCAGGGCCAAAGACGTATACATGATTTTATGGATTCCACAGGCTCTTGAGGTTTCCAGTAACATGGAAACGTCAATGTTGCTCACAATTATAAACATAGCCAGATCCACGGCCCAATGATTTTCCAGAAGAAAACTGTGGTTAAAGGCATGAAGTGCCATGTAGATGGCATGCAGTTCATCCGCAGCCGTAGGAATGTGAAGATCTCCCACGTCAACCATAAATATGTTTTCAAACATCCGGGAATAAAGGGACTCGTCGTACCACCCTTCCCTGGATAATCGTCGATGAACTTCTATGTGTAATCCCGAATCAAATTGTGCAATTTCATGAAGTTCAGGTTCGCTGCCTTTTCGATGGTGCCCACCGATGGAAATCAGAACTTCAAGGACCTTACCGAAATCCTGAGGTTTGACATATATGTCAATATCCGAAAAGGAACGAAGGAAAACACTTCCATATGCCTTTTGTGCTAAAACCGGGCCCTTAAGCATAATCCATGGGATATCGGTGGAGTTCAGGGCGGCAACTGCTTTTTTTAAATCCGGTAAAATATCAAGAAATCTCAATTTCCAGGAAGTGGCAACCTTCGTCGATGTCTGGACTTTCCCAATTTCCCCAAGCCATGGCAACAGCCGCTCAGAAGGTTTAATCCCTTGTTTAAGACAGGGGTATTTCATGATATTACATGCCTTTTTTCTTCCGGAGAATTGATTCATATATCTCGAGAAGAGTATTACTTACATGATGAACGTCATATTTGCTCACACACCGCTCGCGGATCGCTTCATGGTCTCGGTTTAGAGAAAGTTCATCTTTCATAGCTTTGTAAAGCTCATCGGCACTCCGGCTTGAACAAAGGGTCCCGGCTTCACCATGTTCTAATAGCTCAGGAATCCCTCCAACGGCGGTTCCAACTACTCTACAGCCCGCTGCAAGAGCTTGAATCATGGCACCGGGTGTCCCCTCGGATTTGCTTCCCATAACAAAAAGTTCCGTTGACGAGAGAATCGCCGGAATATCCGTGCGAAATCCCATTAAATGAACAACCAAACCAAGGCCATATGTTTCAATCTGTTTTTCGATATCTTTCCGGAGAGGACCTTCTCCAACTAAAACCAATTGAGCCTCAGGATAGTCCAGCACAAGTTTTGAGAATGCTTCAATTATCATACTATGTTGCTTGGGAGGCTGGAGATTTGCGATGCAGGTAATAATAATTTTGCCCGGCTCAATATTTAAAATACGATTCAAGTAATCCGTTTTTGAAAGGGTGTAAAATGGTTCGAGGTCGTAATAATTGGGAACCACCGCAACCCGGTCTCTTTCGGACAATCTAAAATCATCCACAATTTCATCAGTTAATGCGTCAGAAAGGGATATGATACAATCTGTGGACCGATTCAGAAAACGCTCGATGTTTGTAATTATTGGTTTAACAATAGATGTTTTCTTCCCAAAGTAATCATTATAATATATGAGACCGTGGTAACTCCTCATAATAACCGGCACCCGACATAAAATCGCAGCAATTCTCCCCAGAGTACCATCTTTTGATTCGTGAGTATGAACGACATCGGGTTTGAAAACTTCGAAATATTTCAATATTTTTAAAAGTGCTGCGAGATCCTGACGAGGAGAAATGTTCCGCTTCATTTCTGGAACGAAAAACCATGGAACGGAAAGTTTGATTTCTTTTTCAGAAAGTCCGGAAGCATCATAGACATCCGCGCTTCCGTACAGAACACTTACCTCATGTCCCTTTGCCTCCATCGCCGCCGCAAGCACAGGCGTCGTAACACCGGGTCCACCTTCAAGTCTTGTGATTGAATGTACTATTCTCATTTATTTCTACCTTCCCTGAACGCAAGGTCTTTCGAACAACTATAATCGAGACCTTTTCAGATCCCATGTTTTCAGACACATCTGAATGTATAAAGTTTCGTCTTTGACTTCAAGGATTTCATTTCTCTCAGAATATCTTTATAAACTTTGTCCAGTAAAATTAAATTGATTAAAACTGTAAAATATTGAAAATACAGCCACCGGACCGTTATGGATTTTAAATTTTAAATTTAACCCTGAAACGGTTTTTCTGGAGGATATATGTCGGATACAACAACTCAGGCCATTGAAAGTAAAGGGCATGGTTTTGGAACCATGCCTGTATTTCTCGCAGCTATAAGCACCATTTTAGGAGCAATAATGTTCCTGCGTTTTGGCTGGGCCGTGGGAAATCAAGGCATCTGGGGCGCTATTTTAATTATCATTGTAGGTCACGCTATTACAATTCCCACTGCTTTAGCCATAAGTGAAATTGCCACAAACCGTAAAGTAGAAGGTGGAGGAGAATATTTTATAATTTCAAGGTCGTTTGGTACCAACATCGGCGCTTCAATTGGAATTGCACTCTATCTTTCTCAGGCGATCAGCGTAGCTTTCTACCTCATTGCTTTTGCGCAGGCTTTTCAGCCAGTTTTTCCGTTAATAAAAAAATATGCAGGATTTACCCCAATCCCTCAGATGTTTTCCTTTCCCATGGGAGCATTACTGCTCTGGCTTGTTCTTAAAAAAGGCGCAAACCTTGGGGTTTTAATGCTCTATGGAGTAGTAGTTATCCTGGCAATCTCAATAGTTTTATTTTTTGCAGGTGGGTCATGGAACCTCAGCAATTTAAAAAATACTTCATCAGGTATCCCGAACGGCGCAAGCTGGGCATTTGTTTTTTCCGTTTGTTTTCCGGCATTTACTGGAATGACAGCAGGCGTCGGTCTCAGCGGGGATCTCAAAAACCCACGACGCAGTATTCCTCTCGGAACCATGATTGCAACCCTCACGGGAGCCCTGGTCTATTTCCTTATCGTTTTAAAACTGGCAACCAATTCGGATCCTGCTACGCTTAATTCCGATGAACTTGTAATGAGTCGAATTGCATTGTGGGGACCGATTATTCCTATAGGCCTCGCAGCAGCTACACTTTCCTCCGCCATCGGTTCGTTACTGATTGCCCCGCGAACACTTCAAGCCCTGACCAGTGACAGGGTTTTCCCCACGGAAAAAATGAACAACTGGCTCAGTGCCGGAGTCGGAAATGAAAACGAACCCCGGAACGCAACCTATGTTACTGCAGTAATAACAATGGTTATCATTGCCCTGGGGGACGTAAACCTTGTTGCGGGAATTGTCTCGCAGTTTTTCATGGTTACTTACGGTGCCATCTGTCTCATCAGTGTACTTGAGCATTTTGCCGCTTCCCCTTCCTATCGGCCTTCCTTCCGAAGTCGATGGTGGATAAGCCTCATTGGAGCCGTGGGCTGCGCAATCCTCATGCTCATGATGGAAATTGTCACTGCCATCGTAGCTATTGGTGTCATGGTTCTCATTTACATAAGCATGAGAAGAACAAGTAAGGAAGAACGCGGTATTGCAGTTATATTTAAGGGCGCCCTTTATCAGGCAATCAGACGACTTCAAGTATGGTTACAGAAAAATCGTTCGCGAATTTCCGGAACCGATTGGCGGCCTTCCTTCATTGCAATAAGCGGCGATACATTCACAAGAATTGCTGCATTTGACTTACTCAAATGGATTGCTCATAGATATGGTTTCGGGACGTATTTCCATTATGTTAAAGGTCGACTCAACAGAGAAATTTATGATCAAAGCGTTAAGGAACTGGAAAAAGTCATCAAACTCTCGGATGCTGCTCATTCCGGCGTTTACGCTGGAACAATCATTTCGCCATCTTTTGTCACCGCCGTGGCACAGATAATTCAGGTTCCCGGTGTTGCGGGCATGGAAAACAACGGACTGATACTTGAATTTTCCCGGGACAGAATTGCCGACGAACCAGCAATGAAAAACCTTCTTGCGGCCACGGAACTTGCTCTCAGTGCACGTTTCAATGTTTGTATCCAGCGTTCAAGCGAATACAGATGCGGTTACAAAACTTCGATTCACATCTGGCTGACAAGGAGTCAACTTTCAAATGCGAATCTAATGATTTTACTCGCCTACATTATTATGGGCCACCCTGAGTGGGATAACAGTGAGATTTTTGTATACGCTGTAATGCCTCATTCCGAGCGGGAAACCCAGAAGAAACTGCTTCACGATCTTGTAAATCGTGGACGATTACCCATTTCAATTCAGAATATTAATGTACTACCCTGGGCATCTGGAAAAACCTATGAACAACTGATTTATGAAAACAGTCTCGAGGCAGATCTTGTCATTATGGGATTCAATCCTTCCCAACTGGAAAAGTATGGCGCTGCAACTTTCACCCGTTTTTCCGAATTAAAAGATGTCATTTTCGTCCGTGCGGAAGCGGACGATATTGCTCTCGTGGAAGCGGAGAGTGCTGCAATTCAATCAGAACACGTTGATTTTGAGAATGAATGCATTACTCGAGAGTGCTCAGAAGAGCTCTCAGTGAGTCTATCCTCCCCGGAAATAAAAGTAGTAACTCCAGAATCAAAAACCTGATTTTTTTCTGGACAACAATTGATCAAACTGTTAACAATTCCCTGTTTCGCAATTTTGTAGTGTACATTTTAATGAAAGGAGTATCTATGAAGAAAGTAATCGTTTTATCACTCGCAGCAGTATTCGGACTCGTTGTACTCAGCTGTGGCCCAAGCAGCGAAAAAGCCCGCAAGGACTACAAAAAATACCAGGAAGAAACCTGGGAAGTAATGTCCAAGGCTCAGAAGCATTACTGGGACACCGTTGCATGGCTTAACAAATGGGAAGAAGCCAAAAAAGACGAATACAAAAAAGACATGGGCAAAAAAACTGAAGAGTTTAAAGAATTTGCCGACAAAATGGACAAAGTAAAAGCAGGTAACAAGGATCTTGAAAAAATCCGCAACAACGATGTTAACCTTCTTAAAGTTGTCCGCGATATTTACAAAGAATATCGCACTCAGGTTACTGATGGTAAAAAACCCCATGAAAACAAAGCCATTAAAGACCTCGTAGTAGATCTTAAAGATCGTATCAAAAAAGCTACAGATCTTCGCAATGACTACTACAAAAAGTACAAGCCCTCCAAAGGTGGCAAAACTAAGTACAAAAAAGGCAAGAAACGTAAAAAGAAATAATTACGTCTAGTTGATCAATTAAACCCCGGTAAATCCGGGGTTTTTTTTGCCCATTTTTCAGAAGGAAGTAGTTTTCGCATATGATTGTGACTCGTTTTACAGCAATGCTTCAGGAATGAGCCACTGATTCTCCTGCTCCTGCTCCTGCTCCTGCTCCTGCTCCTGCTCCTGCTCCTGCTCCTGCTCCTGCTCCTGCTCCTGCTCCTGATTTTTTAACAGGTAGACAGGTAATCAGGAAAACAGGTTCAGGATCAGGTCGTAAACATTCAACATCAATTAATAATTACAAAGGGTTCTGATGAAAAAATTCAATTTATATACCGCTTCCTGAGGAATACGATTGTGACTCGGTTTAAAGAAATGCTACAGGAAAGAGCCCCTCTAAAGCATTCCGCTGCGCGAAATTGCCTACCTGATTGTCCCCTTGCATTTTTGCAAAGCAAAAATTGCCTCCCTGTTCCTGCTACTGATTTCCTGATTATCTGATTTTCTTTAACAGGGACTCAGGCAGTCAGGTAAACAGGTTCAGGATCAGGATCAGGGCGTAACCATTCAATATCAATTAATAATTGAAAAGAACGCAATTTTTAATTCAATTTCCCAATTTCGATCCTTTTACTCATGAAGCGGTCTAGAATTTTCTGCGGCGGAGGGCGAAGATAATGGCGGGAAGAAGGAGGAAAATGATACTGCCACGGGATTTACCACTTGCGGAACATCCACCGTCATCATCGGAATCGCCATCTTCGGGCGTGCATTCCTGTGTTTCGGCGGGTTTTGTACTTGAGTCACACAGGGAATCTGTAACTTCTGTTCCTTCAGTAGTTTCATTACAACTTACAGTTCGAGTTTGAATCCCTTCGGTACAAACTGACCAGCCGGAAGCTTCCCAATCATATTCCGGGCAGGGATCTTCGCTTTCACAATCCTGACTGCCTTCGGGTCTGCTTGGAAGATCACATAAATCATTTTCCACTAGAGTATTGGACTCTGTTTCGATGCAGTAAACTTCCCTTGTCTGAGCATCCGGAGCATCCGGCAGACACAATGCTTCACATTCACCCCATTCTCCAACGGCCCAGGTATAAGTTCCCGGACATGGGTCAGTATTGCAGTCCATTTCTTCCGCTGGAATAGTCAAAGGATCACAAAGATCGCTATGCACAAGTGTATTTGTTTCATACTGGATACAGTATATATCGCGATAAGCTACGCCACCGCCGCATTCTTCAGAACAATCGCTCCATTCAGAAACTGCCCAACTGTATGTACATTCGGTTCCGGTACATATCTGCTCCGTTACTGGTTTCGGATCTGTGCAATTGGATTCATCAACTGAATTACCCGAAGCTGATTCAACACACATCACATTGCGATTCTGGGTTCCCTCACCACAGACCTGGCTGCAGGCTGACCAGCTTTCCGAAACCCATGCATACGCGCAGTTTGTACCAGTGCAGACTTGAGTTTCTGCTGGTCTGGTGGCAACAAGGCACATGGAATCGTCAACAAGGGTCATGGTATCAACCCAGATACAGTAAATATCCCTGGTTTGTGTTCCCTCGCCGCAGGAAGTGCTGCATTCTGACCAAGGCGAAACACCCCAACTGTAATTACAGGGGTCCGTATTGCAGACCTGAGATTCCACTGGTTTGGGATTACCACATAGAGTGTCAGAGACGATATTTCCGGATCCGTCCACACAGACCACAGTTCTTGTCTGGGTTCCACCACCACAAACAGCAGTACATTCGGACCATGAAGAAATTGTCCAGTTAAAAACTGCCCCTTGAGAAGTAGAAACAAATCCAAGACTTGTAAGCGTGAAAGCACTGAATAAAATGAAATTCCTGACTCTAAAACCTGTTAAACCCGCCATTGGCTCCTCCTTTTTTATATTCAAAAGTTTACAACACCGATCTTTTTATACCGTGTTAATTGTAATTTGAAAACCCAAAAAATCAAAAATGTGTCATTATTGAATTATTGAGAACATAACATTGCAGATCAAATGCGGCCAAGGAGGCGGAGGAGGCCGTCGAGGATAGTCCACGGGTGTGGAGGACAGCCGGGAATATAGAGGTCCACAGGGACAATTGCGCCTGCTCCATTATTTACTTCAGGATTCTGAGCAAAGGGGCCACCACTTATAGCACAACTTCCAACACAGATCACCAGTTTTGGAGGTGGCACAGCATCATAGGTCTTTTTAAGGGCCAGCGCCATGTTCTGACTTACGGGCCCCGTCACAAGAATTCCGTCCGCATGGCGTGGAGAAGCAACGAACTGGATTCCAAATCGGGATAAATCAAAAGTCAGGGTACCTAAAACGTTAGTGTCAGCTTCACAGGCATTACAGCCAGCAGCACTCACCTGGCGCAGTTTCAGAGAATGCCCGAAAAGGCTTATTGCTTTTTTATCCAGTTGCTCGGCAAGGCGGAAGGTTTCCCCGGAAATATACAGATCCTCACGCTTTCGAGCAGCAAGACGGTAATCACGACTGAAAGTAATCGCTTTTTCACTACAAACGGTCATGCACTCCCCACAAAAGAGGCACAGTCCCATATCAAGAGCTATTTTGTCTTCATCAACACGGCTCAAAGCTCCCTGAGGGCAAACTTCAATACATTTGCTGCAGTTTGCTTTACAAAGGGACTGACTAATGACTGGGAGTCCCACAAAGCGATCCGGCAAAACCGGGTCAGTGGCGGGATAATTACTCGTGCGATAACCCTGTTTCATTCGGGCTCTTAAGGTTTTAAGCATAACATCTCTCCTGTCCCGGAGCTTTTGTGCTTCCCTTGAATATTATGGGACACAAACTGAACTGACTTATTTCAAAGGTCATCTTTACCTCCCCATCCCTACAGATCATGTCCGCAGTAGGACAGGTTGAAACTCTTATTACAAAGCGGAAAATCTGAAATTTCCTGATCCCGCAGCGCAAGAGCCAATCCGAACCAGTTGTGAAAAGACGGATCAACAATTTTATAATGCCTCAGAGCTCCAGCAGAATCGGTAATCGCCGTATGACATATTTCTCCCCGCCAGCCTTCCGTGAGGGCAATGCAGATGCTGTCGCCTGCCACATTTCCGGGATTTGACATGATTTCACCGGAAGGAGCCATGGCTTCCAGTTCTTCCTGAATGAATTTCACTGAGTTTTTTACCTCAAACCAGCGCACTCCTGCCCGGGCCCTCACATCCCCCGAAGTAAAAGTTACCGGATTCATCTGATGCCCAACGTATGCTCCAAAGGGCAGATCGGTGCGCACATCGCGACAAATTCCCGAGGCCCTTGCGGCAACGCCCACAAGTCCGGTCTCTCGTGCCGCCTGGGCGGAAACGGTTCCAGTGTTTTCGAATCGGGCCATAACGCTCGGTGTCTGCCACAAAAGCTCTACGGAGGAAATGGTGTCATCATAAATTTCCGCCAGTTTCGCCCTCAGTTTCTCAATCAGGTCGGTATCCATATCATACAGAACACCGCCGGGGCGAACTAGATTGCGTCCAAAGCGGTTTCCACAAAGCATTGCCGTCATATTAAGGTAATCACCGCGGATACGTCCATTATATGATGACGTGGGAAGATAACCGATGTCAGTACCGAGAGCACCAAGGTCCCCCACATGATTTGCCAGTCGCTCCAGTTCAAGAGCTATGGCACGAATTGAATCGGCCCGGTGAGCAGTTTTAGTATGAGTCAACCCCTCCATGACCATGGCCCATGCACTTGTGTGACCGATGGTTGTATCCCCTGCTGCTGTCTGCATCAGAAACGGGATCCGGGCTTTGTTTCTTAAAATTGCCCGTTCAATGCCCCGATGCTGATATCCGAGCTCTATTTCAAGATGAAAAACGGTCTCCCCATGGCACTGGAAGCGGAAATGACCGGGCTCAATAATTCCCGCATGAACCGGACCCACAGCTACCTGATGCACCTGAGCGCCCTCAATACGGTAATAATCTGTAACTCCTGGAATAACTTCCTGTCCTGATGGATTTGCGTAGTTTTCATGAAAACGGATGGGTTTCAGCCACGGGTGTCCTGCAGGTACAATTCCCCACTGCTCGTATATTTCACGCTCAAACCAGTGAAGTTCGGGAACCGCAGGAGTGAGGGATTGATACTCCGTTCCCACCATCGTACGGAAGACTTCAATAGTGCTCATATCCGGGTTGGAAAGGACTGCAATAATTGTGTAATTGTCGCCATCGGGCATGGCGAAGAAAGAGGATACATGGCACATGCCGCTGATATATTCAGAAAGGATGTACCGGAATTCATCGGCGCTGAAAACCGGAATCTCACAGAAGGCAACACTGACTCCATTTCGTAAAGTACGTGGTATCATTTCAGTCCACCTCCGAAAAGAGCAGATGCCTGCTCAAGGTGATTTCTTACAATTTCAGGCATATAGATACCTGCAGCCAATGCCGTGACGAGTAAAATAACCGGCATGATCCAGCTCAGTGTCCTCTCGGGTTTTTCAGGCATCTCTGGTGGTGGGGGTGTGAAAACCATTTTCAGGACGATGTATGACATAGCTGCAAAGATGATAACTAGAAATGCCATAAAAAACGCAGTTAAAGACCACATGCCTTTTGCCGTCATGGTCTTGAGAATTGTGAATTTACTCATGAAAGTACCGAAAGGTGGCGTCCCGGTTATGGCAATAAGCCCCATGGTCCAGATAAAAGCTGTGGTAGGCATTATGGATGCAAGTCCGCGTACTTTTGAGGATTCCCGGGTTCCGTACCGTGCGAGGATGTTTCCTGCGGCTAAAAACAGCGCTACTTTCACAAGGCTGTGGTTTACCGCATGGAAAAGACCCCCAAAAACTGCACCACCACCAACTCCTACACCGAGGGCGATAATTCCCATATTTTCAACGCTGGAATAGGCCAAAAGACGTTTGAAATCCGGCTGCCTCAATATGAAAACCGTGGCAAGGCCAATGGAAAAAATACCGAACATCACGAGTAGTTCACTCGCCATAACGCCAATGCCACCCGCGTTTGCAACCTGGTGAACACGCATTATTCCTAAAAATGCACAGTTAAGGAGAGCGCCGGATAAAAGCGCACTCACAGGCGCCGGAGCTTCACTGTGGGCATCGGGAAGCCAGGTATGCAGCGGTGCAAGACCCATTTTTGTACCGTAACCAACAAGTATAATGATGAAGGCTGCACTGAGCCATTTCTTATCCAGGGAGCTTCCAGCGGCAACGAAGGCATCCACAGTGAATTCTGAAACTTTCGGACTCGTCATCCTCAGGAAAAACAATCCCATGAGGGCTATTGCGATGCCAACGGAGCAAATTATCAGGTACTTCCAGGCTGCCTCAAGGCTTCGGCTCGAGCGATGAAAATAAATGAGGGGCGCACTGGCTAAAGTCGTCGCTTCGATTGAAACCCATTGAAGAGCAAAATGCCTTGCGGTAACAGCCAGCGTCATGGTGCTTAAAAGCAAAAGCATACAGCCGGTGTAGATTGATTCAGGTGTAGAACTCAGGTAGCGGCTGGCGTTTTCCGGCTCATGGTGACGATCTGCAGTTAGATAAAATATGCTGTACACCGCCGCAGCAAAGAACATAAGGGAAACGGTAACAAGAAAAATTACCGACAGGCTGTCTGTGCCAATCCACCCGGCTTTGATTGGCTTGATCGCACCAAGATAAAAGGAAAAAACAAGATGTACCGATGCAGTTGTAACCAGAAGTGCACGACGCCATGTATTACTCCGGATAAAAAAAGCAATAATTCCGGCCATAGCAGCAATAACCGTCGGGAAGAGAATTCTAATCATTTCAGTACCTCCCGATCACTTCCGATATTAACTTCATTCGATGACACGACTTTAATTTCCCCGGAAAGACGTATGTTGTCCGATAGTTCCGTAAGACGATCCGTGTCTGTATGAGCCATTTCCTTGTCCATATGCAAAAGTAAATGCCCCATAATGACGACACCAACTACAACGTCAAGGAGGATTCCGAGTTCGACCATGAATGGAAACTCTAGACTGAGGCCGATACCAACAGCATAAACACCATTTTCCATGGCAAGAAATCCAAGAATTTGAGTAAGGGCCTTTTTTCGCGTAATCATAAGGAAAAGACCGCTTAAAACCATGAAAAAAGCAGCACTCAGAACGATGGGCGGTGTCATAGTGCGGTTGAGATTCAGCCTGACGGTCATCCAACCGGCTAAAATCAGCATAATTATGCCCGCAATGATTGAAACTCCGTAACTTATAAAGGGTTCGATTTCCCTTGTGATTCCGGAGCTTTTAAGATTAGTGTTCAGCAGAATCGGCAGTATGATTCCCTTTGCGGCAATGATACTTATGCACAAAAACCATACCCCCGCCGTAAGCTCATGAGATGCTTTTACAATGGGTAAAATACCTAAAACAAGTCCCTGGATTGCCACAACTTTAATGGCAACTCCCAGACGACTGGAACCAAGTAACAGAAGACCGGACATGATGAGAATTATTGAAATTATATTCATGGTCCTACCCGATTATCCTGAAAATGAGTGCGATGAAACAAAGGGCACTGGCGGAAACGATTATTTTCGGCACCGTCACCAGCCGCAGTCTCGCGATGATGGATTCCGTAATGCCTACAAGTATCGCCACCCCCGCTGTACCGGCAATGAAAACAATTGGCTGAAGCCAGATGGGTAAAGCCGCTACGGGAAGCAAAATGTTCACGATAAGGGCCGAAAAAATCCACAGTTTCAAGGCACTGCCGTAAAGAATGTAAGCGAAATCCGGGCCGGAGTAGTCCAGCACCATTACTTCGTGAATCATTGTTAGTTCAAGGTGTGTGTTGGGATCATCCACTGGAATGCGGCTGTTTTCCGTTAAAAGCAGAAAATACCAGGCCGTAGCCACTAAGATAAGCAGGATGCCGGAATCCGCCCACACGCTCGTCGAAAGATGCTGCATGATGCCTGACGTCGAAGTATTTTTCGTCACCATCACGAGGACTAAAATCCCCATAAGAAAAGCCGGTTCCGCTAAAAAACCGAACTGAACCTCGCGGCTGGCCCCCATTCCTTCAAATGCGCTACCGGTATCCATGGCGGCAATGACTGTAAAATACCTTGCGACGTCCAGAAGATAGGCAATGAAAATCAGGTCTCCGGAAAAAGACACCGGCGATGAGATACTTCCCCAGGGAATAAAAAATGTGCAGAGAATCAGAGCTGCAGCGATAACAGAAGGAGCAATCCGGAAAACAAAACTTGTGGTGTGACTGTAGGTACTTCCCTTACGCAGAAGCTTCCAGATATCGATGTAAAGTTGCAGAATCGGAACACCACGACGCCCGGCAAAGAAAGCCTTCACCCGGTTAATAATGCCGGGAATGATCGGCGCAATGATAAAAGCTGAAATCGGTAAAAGCCAGTGAAGCAGTTTCATGTAATTACCTCAGACTTTCCAGATGAGCAGGATTATTAAAGTGAGAGCAATATAAATGAGATAGCCGTGGATGTGCCCGTGCTGAAAACGGCGGAGAGGCGCCGCAAACTTTTCAAGCCACACAAAGGCCGGTCTGTAAAGTTTCTCTTCGCCGATATCCCCCGCATCCGTTTCAAGACTGGTGGAGGCAGGAAAGTACCCTCGAACCTGGGGATTTTTCCCCTTGCGATCCGCCAGAGCACCGAAAAGTCGGATGACGGGATCCACAAAAGAAGAGGAAGTGTATTGCATGGAAGCATCAGGTTTTGCGTAACCGCAGTCCCAGGTTCCAGCGGAAGTTTCCACATCTCCCATGGGAAGACGCCGACGGATAAAGTATAAAAGACCAGCTAACCCCATTAATACCGCCCCGGAAATAACGAGCATCATAAGTGAACTGGATGATGGCTTATAATTCATTTCAATTGGTACCGGCGAGAGTCCCCGCACTGCCAGAAACACGGATTTTATAATCCACGGAGATGCAAAACTGATTACCAGTGTCAGTGTCGCAAGGAAAAGAAGTGGCCAGACCATAGCTGCAGTTAATCTGCGTTTGATCTTTGCATCATCCGTTCGCCCTTCCCCGAGGAAAACTATGCTGAAAGTTCTTGTAAAACACACAACGGCAAGACCACCGATAAGTGCAAGGCCAATAAACATAACCACCGCAAGGGAAGCACTCTGATAAGTTCCAGCATTCAGGGAAGCCAGACCACCGGAAAACAAGAGATATTCACCTACAAAACCGTTAAATGGCGGCAGCCCACTGATAGCAAGACTCCCTGCCAAAAACGCCACGGCAGTCCACTTCATTTTCTTCCCGAGGCCCCCAAGGCGATCCATTTCCTTCGTGTCCGTGGAATAAAGAACGCTGCCCGCTCCCATGAAAAGCAGACTTTTAAAAACCGAATGGTTAATCACATGTAAAAGCGCTCCACCGTATCCGAGCATAATCAGAGCTGTATTGTTCCATGCCGTTCCTAAAATGCCCGCGCCTATTCCCATGGTTATAATTCCGATGTTTTCAACACTGGAGTAAGCAAGCACCCGTTTGATATCTTTCTGCGCTAAAGCAAGCAAAATACCCAGGATTCCCCCGGTAAGTCCGATAACTATCAGACTCCAGCCCCAGAACACCGCTGGTTTTCCGCAGAAGGTCAGAATGCGTACAAGACCGTAGATTCCCATTTTTATCATTACACCGGACATGAGGGCGGATACGTGACTCGGTGCCGCGGGATGCGCTTCGGGAAGCCATACATGCATGGGAAAAAATCCCGCTTTTGCCCCAAAGCCGATTACCGCAAGGAAAAACACAGATGTAGACCCTGCACTGGCGGCGGCAAAACGCTCGAATTCCCAACTTCCTGCTGTTTTACCCATAATGAGAAACAGGAAAATGACGGCAACGGTTCCTGCATGGGTTGCGAGCAGATAAATCCATCCCGCTTTCATTACTTCACCGCTTCGATGCTCCATTACAACCAGGAAAAATGAACTGACTGCCATAACTTCCCAGATAACAAGAAATAAAAGGGCATTTCGTGACACGAGTAAAAGCATCATTGAAGCCACGAGGATATTATAAAAAAGCCAGGATGTGCGGGAGTGATGATGCTCTTTCTCGAGGTAGGCAGTCCCGTAAAATGCGGCGAGGGGACTTATAATTATCACAGGCAGGGCAAAAAGGGCACTGAGGGGATCGAGGCCGAAGGACAAAGCTCCGCCGGGCATGCTCCAAGGCAGTGAAAGTTTATAACTGCCGCCTTTAAGCAGCATGGTTATAACGGGAAGTGCCGCAATACCGAGGCCCAGAATCAGAGACATCACAGCGGTAAGACCTGCAAAACGATTGGTTTTTGCAAAAGCAGATACAAAACCGCCGGCAATTACTATAAGGATACCTGTCAGCAAAAGTTCCATAGGGTCAGGCTCCCTTTCTCTTAGTTTTAAGCTCCTGCTCAAGAGTTGAAAAGGCGCTTAAGATTACACTTTCGCCTTCATGGTTCATGACAGCACTTCTGATTTCTGCTCTGGAAAGAGCAAACGATAGAGCTGAAAGCATTTTCAGGTGGGTTTTTGTATCAGGAGAAAAAAGCAGAAACAGAATATGAACAGCTTGTCCGTCAACTGCTCCGAATTCCACAGGATTTTCCAGAAAGTTAAGGGAAAGAATCGGTTCGGTAATTATATTATCCAGGGAGCCCCGGGCATGAGGAAAAGCAATACCATCACCCACTCCCGTGGATGAAAGTTCTTCCCGCTCTATTAAAAGCCCGTGGAGCTGATGTCTTGATTCTTCCCTTATTCCCCTGATATTCTCAAGGGAATTCATGAGCACTTCATCCCTCGTACTTCCGGAAACACCGTGGAAAACTCCACCGGATTTCAAAGATGAGACGAGGCTGAACTCCTGATTTTTGATGACGTTATGAACACCTTCCGATGGTATTTTTGAAGATTGTTCAAGAACCCTGCGGAGTTCATTCTGATCCACATAGATGTTGTCACCCATGCGATGCGCGTTAATTCTACCCTCTTTAATCCACTTATTAATTGTATCAACTGGCAACTGAAATGAAGCGGCAAGTTCTCGTATTGACAGCATTTTATGCCTCCCGGTCAGGCAAGCAATTGTCTGATCAGGCGTATTTAACCGCGACCCATAGTTCGCTTCGCGAAGGATTTTATTAAAAATCCTTATGGGCCACTAGTATAAATAAGCCATCTTGTGGTCACGGTCCTGAATAAAAAAACTCTGTACTCTTAAGTACATTTCGTCAGGACCGTGCCGTATTAAGAACTTTTTCACAGTTTTGTCAACCAGACATTTTCTAAAAATTTTTCATGAGATGCCCTATACTGACCAATATATTCATTCAAGAAACACGTGTGCAATCCATTGATTTCAGTGTAAACTGCTATCCGGGAGTTTTTCAACATGAGAACACTTTTTTTTGTAGTTTTTGTTTTATCCATTGGATGTTCAGGAAAAAATCAAACCGAAACTGAAGTCACTACACCGGAAACCAGAAAGCCAATAGCCGGCAAACCTGCTAATCCCGGCCCCGTTTCCGTACCAGCGGCCAATAATGAATTTACTACTGCTTCAGGGATCAAAATACTCATTCTGACTCAGGGACAGGGTCCCAAACCGGGTCCGCGGAGTCGAGTAAAAGTTCACTATGAAGGCAAACTCGTTTCGGGAAAAGTCTTTGACAGTTCATATTTAAGAAAAGCCCCGGCGGTTTTCCCAGTCTATGCCGTAATCAAAGGCTGGCAGGAAGTACTCCAGTTAATGCCCGTTGGTTCCAAGTGGATCGTTACAATTCCCCCTGACCTTGCCTATGGTAGCCGTGGCGCCGGAAGATTAATAGGCCCCAACGAAACCCTGATTTTTACTATCGAACTTCTTGAAATAAAATAACCGGAGTAAATTATGAAAAAACTTATATTTCTCACACTTATGATTATGTTCGCTGGATGTGATGATGATTCAACCAATAACTCTAATAATATAAACAACACAAATAACTCAACTAATTCCAATAATACTAACAACAATACAAACAACACGAACAATACGAACAACACAAATAACACCAATAATACCACCCTTACCCGGAGTTTTCGCATGGGTTTTTCTCCGTGGATGTACGATGCCACGTTGGAAGCTCGAAGCTGGACATACGATCACATAAAAACACATGGTGATATGATTTCCGAGCACATGGAAGAAGGAGTTCCCTGGCCTGAAGCTGCCAGCGGAGACGATTTTACGGCGGAATTCAATACGGAGATAAGCGAAAGAGTCCAGTTTGCAGGAGATCATCCTCTTTTACTCCAGATAAACGCCATGGATATCGCCCGGGCAAACCTTGCGCCCTATCGCGGTACATCCCCGAATATGCCCCTTCCCGCTGAGTGGCAAGGGCGGACTTTCGCCTCCCCGGAAGTTTATGATGCCTATCTGAATTATGCCCGCCGGATGATTGACGCTTTTAATCCCACTCACATTCTTTTAGGTGTTGAAGTCAATTTGCTCCTTACAAACAATCCATCTGCATGGGATGACTGGGTGGATCTCAACACCTTCATTTATACAAATCTCAAAACTGAGTACCCGGATTTGCTCATCGGCGTGAGTGTTTTCTGCGTTCCTTACTTTGACCAGTGGGCACCGGAACATGACAGCGAAGCTCAAATTGCAGCTTTAGAAAACGACATTGAACCCAACGTGGATTTCATCGCATTTTCCCTGCATCCGTTCATGAGCGCTCTATTAGCTGATTCCTTCCCCGAGGATTATTTAAACAATCTTTACAGCCTTACCACAAAACCTATTGCCGTTTCGGAAAGTTCCTACAGCGCCCAGGAATGGACGCTTCCTTCCATGTCTATCACGTGGCATGGCACCCCGCAGAAACAGTACGACTTTGTGGATCAGATGCTTACGGAAAGTAACAATTTCGGCGCTCTGTTCGTCATATGGTTTACCATCCGCGATTATGACCAGCTCTGGGAAAACGTTCTTGGCAGCGGTGAAGATTCCCTCATCTGGCGTGATACGGGACTTTACGATGAAAACGGCGTTGAACGTATCGCTTTAGAACTGTGGGATTCATGGCTTGCCCGCCCTGTTGTGGATTAAAAAAATTAATGAACAGCCCTAAAAACTCGTAACGAACAGAAAGAAGAAAGAATGAAAAACGGCATTTACATTATTATTTTACTTATTGCTGTCGGTTGTAAAAGTGGTAGTGAAGAGACAAATACTACACCTTCGCCAAGGACCCCGGAAGCAAATCAGAAAGAAATTAAAGGTCCTGGAATTGAAAACGAAACCGTGGAAAAAGCCGCGGAAAAAGTAATTACACTTTTAAAAGAAAAGAACTTTGCAGCCCTTGCGAGCTATGTCCATAAAGAACGAGGAGTGCGGTTTTCTCCATTCCAGTTCATCGATACAAAACTGGATCGGATAATCAAACATGATGCTGTATCTGGACTTTTTTCGGATAAATCCAGTTATATCTGGGGCATGGGAGCCGGAAGCGGTGAGCCCATCAAGATGAATTTCGAAAGTTATTTCAAACAATACGTTTGGGATCTGGACTTCACGAAAGCTCCGAAAAAATCCATGAATAAAAGTAGCATCGGCGGTTCCATGACAAACAACCTTCGGGAAATTTACCCGACGGCATCCTTCATGGAATACTACTACGACCGGGTTTCCGAAAAGTATGACGGAATGGACTGGCGCGGCCTCACCCTTGTTTTCGAAAAAACCACAACGGGATGGTTTCTGACCGGAATTATCCACTCCCAATGGACCCCCTGACAGGATCTGCAGATTCACCATCTTGTGGGGATTCACGGGGGCGATCATTCACGTCTATGCAATTACCCCGCCACCGTCCCGGCTCTCACGAGCCGGGCTGATAAACTTTCGCCTGTGCGGACACAGGCTCATGATCCGTTCATTCACCGTCTTATTGGGACCAGGGAAAAATACTCCGGTTCATATCATTGCCCCAACTAGACCGCTTCCTGAGTAATACGATTGTGAGTTATTCTAAAGAAAATCTTCAGGAGAAAGACCCTGAATGTCCTGTTTCTGCTACTGATTTCCTGTGTTCCTGATTTTTTTAACAGATAATCAGCAAGTCAGG
>JAHJMN010000095.1 GCA_018821305.1 Myxococcota bacterium | reverse complement strand
TATTTCAGGACAGTAACTATTTAGTTCGTGTCCTGTAATTCGCTTCGCGAAGGATTTTATTAAAAATCCTAACAGGCCACTACAATAAATTCAACACCTTGCGGTTACTGTCCTGAATCAAAAACTGGCGAAAAGTCTGATTTTGAGTATTTCAGGACAGTAACTATTTAATTTATATTAATTGAAATGCTTCAGGATAATGACCCTGCCTGCCTGCGACCTTACAATAGTTCAGGGGATGATTGGCGTTGGAATCAGCCTGTCTTCATTATCTCCCGTTGAAAGTTGCCCATCTTCATTCTTGCCCCAGCACCAGACACTGCCGTCTGTCTTAAGCACACAGGCGTGATTTGAACCGGTAACCAATTGCTCAACACCAGATGTCAAAACTTGAGTCTGCACTGGTAAACTCTGGCTGTCTACTGAACCGGTTCCCAGTTGTCCAAATAAGTTGAATCCCCAGCACCAGACAGTGCCATCCAGTTTCAGAGCGCATGAGAAAATGCTTCCGGCACTTATTTTCTGAACTGAATTCTCCAGAGGTGAAATAGCAACGGGAGTTTCCTGATTTGTAGCATTTCCATCCCCCAATTGTGAAAATCCCCCCATACCCCAACCGTACACACTGTTGTCATTTTTAACCGCGAAATTATGGTTTGCCCCAACGGAAATTTGAGTAATATCCTTGCCGACACTCTCAACCATCACTGGCACCAGCCTGTTTTCCGTCGTTGAATCACCAACCTGACCACTTTCATTAGAACCCCAGCACCAGACACTGCCGTCATCTATCTGAACACAGGTATGATCATAGCCACACTCCACAGATATAACGTTATAATTGAGACTCTCAACCCGCACGGGCTCATGCCTGTCCTCCGTCGTCCCATCACCGATTTGCCCGCTGACATTACTGCCCCAGCACCACAAACTTCCATCCGATTTAAGGGCACAAGTATGATCCGCTCCAGGACAAATACTTTTCACACCCTCACTCATGCCTGAAACCCCAGCTGGTATCATGGTATCCTCAAGGTCACCATTTCCAAGTTGACCACTGGTATTCTTGCCCCAGCACCAGGCACTTCCATCTGCTTTTACGGCACAACTATGCTCTCGACCACCTGAGATTTTTTCAATTCCTTCTTCCATCCCACTTACCATGACAGGATAAGTTCTCTCTTCATGTGTTCCATCACCCAGTTGCCCAGCACCATTAAAACCCCAGCACCAACCACTGCCATCCGTAAGAATACCGCAGGTGTGCTGATATCCTGCACTGATGGAAACAAAGGCAAATCCACAACCTTCGATATTCAGAGTACAGTCTTCATTACATCTAAGACTGCCAGGTTCGTGGCCAAGGGAATCACAGGTATTCTCACCGAGGGCCGAACCATCGCATTCCTCTCCATCTTCAAGGTAGCCGTTACCACATTCAGGGTAGAAACAACCTTCAAAATTAAAACTGCAATCATTTGCACAGGCAAGGTAACCACCGGAATAGCCAAAATCGCTGCACTGCTTTCCATCAATATTCGTGCCGTCACATTCTTCTCCGTCGTCTTTGTCTATTAATCCATTTCCACATGGTTTGATGCAATCAGTCATATCAATCTCACAAGTATCTGTGCACTTTACAGAACCCTCTGAACCGTAAATCCCGAAACTCTCACATGTAAAACCGCCAAGATCCTTACCATCACAGGCTTCTCCTTCTTCAGCGCGATCGTTCCCACAGTATTCACCTTCTTTTTGGGAATCATCACAACCTGTAAAAGCAAGCATAGCCACAGTAGTTATAAATAACATTTTGAATATTTTCATTTAAATCCTCCATACCTTTAATTATTATTAATGTCGATTAAGATAAAAAATAAGATTAGACCTACATCAATAAAAGACTCCCCCAATTCAATAGATTATTAACTTCCTGTTTTATATGGTTTTTGGTCCATGTTTAAATACAGGTTTACAATTTTCAAATTCATACTACCGCGAGAATGATAATCCTCCGTTTCAAAGAAAACAAAAACAATATGTCGATAAGTTAGTAGATCAAACATTTCTATCAAGAATATAATATTTCACACAGTAAACATCACTTCACACCTATAGTATAAAGAAGACAGTTCGTTTCCGGAGGCTGGCGATGATAAAATTTAATTTAAGGGAGTAAGAATAAGATGCGTTGTGCTTACTTTTCCACGGAGCGCGGTCAGGGCGTAACACTGCGGACGCAGCGGATGTGGCGGTTTTCTTCCATAATATAAAAGTGAGTAAATCCCGAACTGAAGTCTGCATAAAGAACAAAATTGTTATATGACCGGGCCGTGGAAGACCAGTAGTGCCCGGCGTTATTATCCATAAGTTTGCCGTAATATGGAGTGTTTGGAAAAACCGATGTGTCAATAGCTGGAGAAGTCCGGGAAGAATCAATAAGTGAGCTTATTTCCCGAATGTTCGGCAGTCGCCAGTCATCATAACCCATCAATTCGAGGCTTTCGCAATAGGACAGGCCCTGCTCCCAGTTCATCATGGTTGCCTCCCCGGTGCAGTCTTCCCCGCTTTGCCCCGCACTGCAGCGTTGCCACAGTACTGATACCGAACTGTCAGCAACTATGCCACCGGATTGAGTATCGGAAAGTACTGTAAAGCGTGTCTGCTGCGGTGGGTCAACTGTTTTCCTCATACATTTAACGTAGCAGCCATCCCAATCCGCAGCATCTTTTGTATTCAGATGGTATTCATACCCGCTGCCTTCGCCGATGTCTCCGCTGTTTATAAGCAGTGCCCAGGCAACATCAGAATCTCTGGCGTAATCCGTGTAGGTCCAGTAACATTCGCTCCACCAGAGCTCATAAACATTATGAAACTCACTTGGCGTGTTCACAAAAACCGATGTATCCATGGCGGGAGCCTGCACAGAATAATCAACAATGCTCTGCAGTTCAAAGCGCCCTGGCAAGACCCAGTCGTTATACCCGCCGGCATCAAGGTTTTCGCAATAACTTACGGCATCAGCCCAGTTCATCATAACAGCCGTCCCATCACACACTTCTCCCTGCCCGGCGCTGCAGCGCTGCCACATGAATCCCGTAACGTTGTCCGCAACGGTATCATCCCCGGAGTTCACGGAAAACCGCTCATTACTTTCGTGCCCCGTATCCCAGCCGTACTGGGCATCCTGACCGCAAAGGGCCGTCTGGGCGCAGGAATCGCTTCCCACATTGCTTGAGCAGGGAATTTCCCCATTTGCTGTCTCATCAGATGGTCCATAACAGACGCGCAGATTTGTATCCGGCAGTGGAAAGTAAACCCCTTCACTACAATTGTTCTCACAATTTGCACGGGCAACGCAATTTCCAGCTATACAAATGCCCCCAACTCCATCTGCATCGCAATATTCCAGATCATTAGATCGCCTGCAGGGCCCACCCCCGTCGTCATCACAGGAATATAAAGCAATCAAGACAAATACCGGCATCAGTTTATTCCACATGCAATTTTCCTCCAGAGCGTTTCTCATAAAGGTAGGCCCGAAATGTGAAAAAGTCCAGAGTCAATCCGCAAACCGTCCAATTGCTGATTGCCTGTATTCCTGCGTCTGTTTGCCTGAATGCCTGTTTGCCTGTCCCTGCGCCTGTTTTCCTGTTTTCCTGCCTTCCTGCCTCCATGCCTTCCGCCTTCCTTGATTGCTTCCATAAAAAGAACCTGCAACGCGGGTTCAATATTTTAGCGAAGGGATCAAAGATGCCGACAGGCATCAAAGATCCCTGGTGGGTACCGGGGTAATCACATAGACCCAAATGACCAAACCCGTGAATCCGAATGCAATGTTGAATCCGCGGATCATAAAAGCGTTCGTAGAACGCCTCTAATTAGCCCAGTGCTTCAGCTCTGGGTTCAGGTGGTTCCGCCCCTTTCCTTTCCCCCTTTCCTGCGCCGCCTGCGGCGGCGCAGGAAAGGGGGAAAGGCACAATAAAATGCATTCATTCCCGGGGCTTACACCCCGGGCTGATAAGCTTTCGCCTGTGTGGACACAGGCTCATGATCCGTTCATTCAGCGTCGCGTGGGGATTCAGGAGTGTCTTCATTGCCTGAATTTTTTAACAGGTAATCAGGGAGTCAGGGAACAGGAACAGCAGCAGCGCGTCGTCATTCAGTCCAGTCGGTTTCGAAGCTGTATGATTCATTTAATGAAAACCTTCAGGAGTAAGACCCTGATTGCCTGTCCCTGCGCCTGTTTTCCTGCGTCTGTTTGCCTGAATGCCTGTTTGCCTGTCCCTGCGCCTGTTTTCCTGTTTTCCTGCCTTCCTGCCTCCATGCCTTCCGCCTTCCTTGATTGCTGCCATAAAAAGGAGCCGCAACGCGGTTCCATTATTTTAGCGAAGGGATTAAGGATTCTGGGAGAATCGAAAATCCCTGGATCGCGACAGCCGATCCGCCACGGCCCTGAAGGGGTCGTGCAGAATAGCCGAATCCTCATCAGGGCTCGTTTTCTTGAATATAATATTCTCCGTCGTCACTATATATTTCGCAGGCGCGTGTATATATTTTTAAAATGTTGATATATATTTCGCAGGCGCGTGTATATATTTATAAAATGTCGATATATATTTTGCTGACTTGAGGTTATATTTTAAAAATGTCGTTATATTTTTGTCGAAAATCGGCCCAAAATTGTTCGTTGTCGCCATATTTTTCATAGAAGCGACTATGTCTACCATCGAAAGTCAAAATAAAATTTCCTGATTCGCGCATATCTATCAAAAATGTCGATATATATTTCAAAATTATGATGCCATAACTAACAAAAAGGTCGTTCCTTCCAACCTGACGCGGATATATATTTCGCAGGCGTCGACATATATTTCGCAGAATTTCAATTCTCACACCCCGCATTCCGGACATTCGGAAAAGGCAACTGAAGGAAAAACGCATTCGTCCAGTTCATAAAACCCGG
>JAHJMN010000008.1 GCA_018821305.1 Myxococcota bacterium | reverse complement strand
TATTTATTTTTTTTGTTATATATATTACTTTTAGATCTGTTTTAATGAACTGGCAATCAGCTTGACATTGTTTTATTCATTGCTATTGTCTGCCACTGACATCATGTCAGATATTGAGGCTGTTAATGAGCAGAAAAAGAAAAAACATCGAGAAAAATCAAACAGTAAGTGAAGTTACTCTCGGTAAAATGCTTTCTGATGCCAGACTGGCAGCAGGCCTGACTATAGATCAGATCCATCAGAAAACAAAAATTCCATTCAATTCAATTCAGCAACTCGAGAACAATGACTGGTTAAATCTCCCGGCGGAAGTCTACACTCGCGGATTCATCAAATCCTACTGCCGGGTAGTGAATATTCCTTACGACAAGGTAATAAGTCTTTTCCCGGGGAAAAATGATCCGACGATTGATCGCCTTAAAAGCCAACTTGTCATTCGAAGTGCATCTGCTGTTTACACAAATGAAGACGAAAAAACAAGATCCGATAAGGAAAGTCGTGTAAGCACTGCCCTTGTAGTATTCATTCTTTTTGTTCTCGCAACTTTGACCATCAGTTATATCGTCAGTCAAAAAGAAACTACTGGTAATACTTCTCCTTCCGCCAGTGAAATCAAACACCCCGACGCAAACGGTTAATCCCCATTCCAATATCTTTTTCCTGAAAATCTGTTCCAGAATTTGTAGATATTTCTCCACTGGTGTTTAACAAACTGAAAAATTTGAAAGTATCAGCTTTAGAATTTCCGGTTTTTATTATATGCTTGTTGAGTAAATTATTTATTTCTGATATTAACAATAATATCAACAAGATAAGCACTAATGGCAAGTAAACTTTCGTCGCTCTTAGTCAAAAGAAATTTAATTCCAGTCAGGAAACTCGATCAGGCATTTCAAAGACAGGTGCTTTTTGGGGGCACTTTAGATACTACTTTACTTGAAATGGGTCTGTTCAACGAAATGGAAATCATGAAAACGCTGGTGGAAGCATCTCAGTTTCCTACTATCGATTTAAGATTTCTTAAAATTGAAAATCCTCTGGAATTATCCACTGTTTTCCCACCCAAACTGGCCCAACGGTATGGTGTAATCCCCGTAGTCAAGCAGAAAGATTTTATCGGTGTACTGGTAACCGGAGAAATCGAACGTAATAAAATCGATGAAATGGGCTTCATGCTTGGACTATCTCTTCATCCCAGAGTCGTTCCAGAAATTCGCCTTTGGGAATACGCAAAGATAGTTTACGGATTTCCAGTAGAAGACCGAATGTTAAAACTGCTGGAAAAACTTGGTCCTGTTCCTGGTTATCCCGAAGAACTGACCGAAGATTGGACCTTTGATGCTCTTCACCAGGAAGAAGCCATCGATTCATCCAATTATGAAGAAGAAATAAACGAAAATTTCCAGATTGACGCTTCTGCGGACTCCGCATCACCGGAACATCTGGCGCCGGAATCAAGTACCGAAGGGGAAATGACTCCCGTTCCAAAGTTTGAATACATTGAAAAACGTATTCCATCGGATATACTCGTTCCTTCAATTGTTCATCGGACTAAAATTGAAACAGGCGAATTCGAAAAAGCCATTCAACGGGAATCCGGGGAAATCATTGATGATGACTACGGGTTCAATGACGTTGTTACAAAACCCGGCTTCGATATTCCTAAAAAGAAGTCCGAAGAAATCAAAGATTTCATGCTGATTGACGGCGGTGACTCCTTTGATGATATTGAAACCAAAACCGGCTACGAGGAAGTTAAAACGACCGTTACTGAAGCTCAGACTTCTGCTTCCGATGAGGAAGAAAAGCCCTGGATTGCAGATGATTCTGCCGGTGATAAAATTGAAGCAGCTCAGGAAGATGCAGCAGAGAATACTCAAGACAAATCGGCTCCTTCCGCGACTGAATTAACTGAATCGGATTCTTCTGAAGCAACTGATGTAGAAACTGATGATTCTCCATCAAATGAAGAACCCTCAACTGAATCCCAAATTGATCAGCAACCCATTGGATCGGATGCTGTTCCGGAATCTGAAATTTCAGATATAAAAACCGAATTAATAGATGGAGAACCGGATTTTAGCGCACCGGAAACACCTGTTGAACAAAAACAAAGTGCAAATCAAGTTGTAACCGCATCGTACACCGAAGCACGGCAGGAAGAAAAACCTCCACTGGATGACCCCCTTGACATGCAGTCAACTGGGTTCCCGGATATCCCTGATGTTCCTGATTACAAAGCGATGGCCGATAATATCCGGGCCCGCGATATTTCAAGTTTCGATGGGTCTTCCCTTTCAATTGAAGAATTGACAGAAAATCTGTTTGAAGCTGAAGACAAAGATCGCATTCTTACTGATTTTCTAAGGTTTTCATCCAATTGGTTTGAATTCTCATATATTTTCACGATAAATAATGACGCTGCTCAAGGTCGTTTTGCAATTTTTAACCGTCAACTTGATCAGCACAATGTACGCAATTATCTGATTTCTCTTAATTTTGACTCAATTATGAAGGAAAGCGTACAGGGCAGGATATACATCGGTCCTCTAATGAGAGATGATGGCTCCCTGTTTATAATCGACTATCTCAGTCTTGGCCGTCCAGCTTTTATGGCCAGTATTCCTCTCTCCATCGGAAATCGGGTTGTTGCACTGCTACTTGGAGTGACAAATAAAGAACATGATTTTAACTCTGTATCACAGAACCTGATCACTGCAGCGACCTTTACATCAAAGGCACTTGTCCAACTGATCAAAAAGACAAAGATATCTAAAAAAATCGGGAAAGTTCGAGCGGAATCTCCTCTTCACAGCATTAAAATGAAAGCTGGTCCTGGCCTTGAATCACTGCTGGGGGGCGCTGTCAACTCTCAGGGCGATCCTGCCGTTACTGCACCTATAAAAATAAGAGATCAGCAGGGAGTAGAGGAAGTAATTGCCCTGATGGATCGACTTGAGCAGAATTTCCTCCGCTTGGGTGGACGAGATCAGGAATGCGTCAATCTTTTGAAAACTAAAAGAGAACAAACTCTTGAAGTTCTTTCCTTTTACTTTCCGGGGATGATTACATATAAACAGATTGAAAACGAAGAAATCCCTCCTCCCTCAAAGCACGGACCACTCCTTGATTTTGTTGTAGACTGGGGTTTGAATTCCGTTGGTCTGCTTATGGATCTCATGGACAGTGATTCTCCAATTGTTCGATATTACAGCGTATTTTTATTTGAAGAAATCAGACTTCCCGAAGCAATATTCCGTATTGGAGAAAAACTGTTCGATATGGATATGAACGTCAGAGCCGTTGCAGCGAGAGTTTTGCTATCGTACGAAGGACACCGGGAACTTGAAGAAGTAATTTTAAATATCAGTAATTATATCACCAGTGATGAACCATTCCTCCAAAGATGTTCGATTGAAGCCGTTGGCCGTCTTAAAGCAAGAGAAACTATTGAACCTCTTCTTACAATACTGCGGGATGCCTCCTCAGATCTTGCCAGGCTTATAGCTGAAGCTCTTAAAATGATAACGCTCCGTGACTACAAAGATAATGTAAATCGATGGGCAAGTTGGTGGGCGCTTAATAAGCAAAGACACCGGATTCTTTGGCTTATTGAAGCCCTCAGACAGTCTGAAAAGTCGCTAAAAGTTATTGCAATTACAGAGCTTTACAGAATTACCGGTGAGAAATTTAATTTCCGCCCGGATGCAGATCCTGAGGAAAATGAGGAATCCATTAAAACCTGGATTACCTGGTGGGAACGCCGGGGACGTCAGATTTTCTCGGGCGAATAATTCTTCCCTTGAACTAGACCCAATGCTGATCGGTTAGTGAAATTTGGAAAGAAATAATTAATAAATACAACATCGTATAATAATTACAGGAAAACAGGAAGTCAGGAAAACAGGGACAGCAGCAGGGCGTTTACTTTGAAGGTAAGTGTTTTTGTGGCATTAAGACCGCTTTCAATTCAGTACTTGCGATTCCCCTTCAGGTACAAGACCCTGATTATCCTGATTCTGATACTGTTTCTGACTTCCGGAATGTTCTTGCTTTTATTAGAGTATTTTGTTTTTGTTAATAATATCAACTAATACGCCTTAACCGAACAGCATTGGAACTAGACCGTTTTCGGAATAATACGATTGTGACTCGGTTTATTGAAATGCTTCATTAATGAGCCCCCTGTTTTCTTGTTGCTGCTACTGCTTTCCTGAATACCTGAAATTTTTAACAGGGATGCAGGTAGTCAGGCAAACAGGTAACAGGGGCAGGTCATAAACATCTAATATCAATGTAAAATTACAAGAACTTGAAGCAAATATTCACTTTTTAGATTTCGATCCTTTTACTCCGAAAGCTGTCTGATCGAAAATTAAGCAACCGGGGGTAGTGGTAAGGGAATTCTTTTTGTGCTATAGTAAGTCATCTTTTCCCAGATCTCACTCGGGAGTATACTTATGAAATCATTTGCTTTATTTTTTTCATCATTGTTTTTGATTGCGTGTTCTTTCGACGCTTCCGGGCCCGGAAATACCAATACCACAAACAATTCAAATAACACTAACAATAACAATGCATCCTGTGGAAATGGAGTACGAGAAAACGGGGAAGCCTGCGATGGGACTCCTTCTCTAACCTGCAGCTCCCTTGGTTTTTCCGGCGGAACTCTTCAATGCACTTTAGAATGCACTTTTGATACTTCTTTATGCACAAACTACTGTGGTGCTTGTGAAATAGGAGTTGGCAGTTGCCTTGATAATCAGGTCCACCAATGTATTGATGACGGAAGTGGATGCGGAACCCTCGTAGCTTCTCAGGATTGCACAGAAACCAGTCAATGGTGTAACATTAATACAGCAGGACCATTCTGTTCCGAAAACTGTACCGATCAGTGTGAAGTTGATGATAAAAAATGTACAACAGACCTTGCAGAACTTCACGTTTGCCAACGCATTTCCGTTAACGGAACAGACTATTGTAATATATGGCAAACGGAGGATGTATGCACGACAGGAACACAGTGCAATCCTCAGAGTCTTGAATGTGAGGAGATTTGTCTTCAGGAATGTTCAAATGGAGAATCTTCATGTACTGAAGATGGTTCAAATCGTTTGATTTGTACAGAAATAACTCAGGGATGTTTTGAGTGGACCGAAAGTCCCTGCCCCACTGGTACACAATGCATTTCAAGTACTTCTACATCTGTCTGTGACTGCAACATTTGTGAACCGGGCACAATGCAGTGCTCAACTAATGGGCTTTTAGTACAGACATGCGTTGAAAATGAACAGAGCTGTGCAGTGTGGGAAACAGTCGAAACTTGCGATATTTCTTCAATGCAATTGTGTCACGAAACTCCTGCTATCGGATGCTCTTTTGCCGGTAATACCTGCACTGATTCGTTTAATATTCAGTCCCTTCCATTTTCTGTTACCATCAGCGATTTTGCCGCATCTTTCACAAATCAGTTGTCCTTTACTCATGAATCATGTGGTGTTTCTTTTGGTGGAGCAACTGAAATGTTTCTGACATTGAACCTGCTTCAAGGCCAGACCATAAAAATTGAGAGAACCAGCGGTATAAACATTGCCATTAGAGTTCAGAAAGTATGTGGTGAAACCGAGCCGTGTTCAGACTATAAAAACGGTAATCTCCTCTATTTCACTGCCTTTGAATCCGGTGAGTATACAATTTCTATCGAAAAAACTAGCAATGGTACAGGAACCGGAAGCGGTCAGGGATTGTCATTAACAATCTCGTCACAATCCAATTCCTGCAACCTGATTGAATCGGAAATCAATAACACAATTCAAACATCGGACAATATAATTAATTATCCTGTGAACTGGTGCCACCGCCTCAGTCCAGGAGACGATCTTGATTGTGTTGGTATTTCCCTTGGAAACGGTGAATCACCAGTAGTGGAAACCCATGATGTCTTTGGGGGAGACAACTGTACTGGAGGAATAGAACTTCAACTGTATGATCCTTATGAGAGCCTTATCTTCCTTGAAAGTGTCTATTCTCAGGAATGCACATCATTTGAACCTGCTGATTCATATGATCTCCTGCACCTTACACCGGGGGATTACACCTTGTGCATGAGCTCCGGTACCACTGAAGTAGTTATTCCATCGTCTCTGGCATCCATAAGGAAAGCTCAATTGACTACCGAAGTAAACGCACCGATGACCGGTT
Organism: Myxococcota bacterium; assembly: GCA_018821305.1. Lineage (GTDB taxonomy): Bacteria > Myxococcota_A > Polyangia > HGW-17 > HGW-17 > JAHJMN01. The sequence goes on along the minus strand of JAHJMN010000008.1, from coordinate 18,494 downwards.
CAGGGCAAACATGTATTCCCCCGGGCTGGGACACAGGGTCATCTACGGGAATTGAAAATTGGAAGTGGTTTTGTGATGCAACAGGCACATTTGCACATTCATATACAAATTACCCTACTGATATTGGTAATACATGGTTAACAACTCCACCAATGAACCTCTCGGGAAAAACCCGGGCAATTCTCATGTTTGATATGAAAAGTTACATAATCGGTGGACCAGTGGCTGAAACGACCTGGGCATCAGTCTATATATCAACTGATAATTTCAACTCTTCAAAGGAACTTCTTATTCGTCCACCTAACTCAGTTATTAACTGGACACCTCAATATATTGATATCAGTGCCTGGGCCGGAAACCCCGATGTTAGAATCTCATTCATTTTTGAAGACACATCTACTTTATTGACAGGTAGTTTTGATGTGAGAAATGTGGAAGTAATAAGTTACTGAAGTTTTTTCATTCGGCGGGAAATAAAAAAAGCAGCTCCAATAACTACCAGAGCTAGAAAACCTGCAGCACCCAGAGCCAGATAACCCAGAAACCTTGCAAAAGGATCTTTCTTTGCTGGTTTGAAATCCGGGGGTTTTATAACTCCGGTAACAAGCGTATCTTTCTTCACATCCACTGTGGCAGGTGGCGGATTCACGGGCGGTGATGCCATATCAGCTGGCATAACAGTAACTGTTTTCATTGCGGGTTCAACAGGCATGGAGTTGCTAACCGCAGCTCCACCCGCAACCAGATTACATTGCATTTTTTGATGTTTCCCGTTTCCAAGCAGATGAAAAAGCAGTGTTTTCTGAGTTTTAAAATCATCGGGGCATAAGTAGAGATCAACTTTATAAAGGTTAATCATATTTGAAAAACGCTTTACAGGACCCGTAGCATCCCGTTTGCGCATAAAATAACCATTCAAACTCGGGTTATCTGTTCGACGAAACTCCATTCTTTTTCCCGTCTGTGGAATTTCAAGCCTCAGGCGCTGAGGAATACCGCAATTCGGCTGTGCCGGAAGTGGAGCATTATCACCGAGTCGACAATTTAGATTCTGAGATTGCATTAAAAACAAAGTTGTAAAAACAAAAGAAACCATAGGTAACCTGCCAATATTTTTCAGTTTCCAGAAGGAAACCTGTTTTGTGGATGTTCTATTCCTGATACTCAGTTCAGTCCTGAGCACAATATCTGTGAAAACTCGGAAAGACCGTAAAATTCAACCCAATCAGTAATACTGACAAAGGTCAAAGTTTCAAGAAACTTTTACATTTAATAGCCACAAATAAAATTGACGGGAATTCTGGTCGTGTCCTGAATGCGCAAAGACACGATCTAGACCGCTTCATGAGTAAAAGGATCGAAATTTAAAAAGTGAATATTTGCTTTCAATATTTGTAATTTTACATTGATATTGAATGGTTACGCCCTGAACCTGATCCTGTTTTCCTGAATACCTGAGTCCCTGTTAAAAAATTACAGGTAGACAGTGAATCAGTAACAGGAACAGGAAAACAAGGGCTCTTTCCTGAAGATTTTCTTTAGAATAACTCACAATCGTATTACTCAGGAAGCGATCTAGTTACTGATTTCAAAAGCTGATTTGCCTTTTTTAATTTCTTCGGGAAAGTTTGACTCTGGAAAGTCCGATACTACATTCTTTCCATTTTGATTAAGTGAGGTCGGAATTTTCATAATGAGAATTACAAGAAAAATCAAACTGACGGTAGCCAGCATTATAAGCCCACTTTTAAAACCATTTTTATCAATCAGAAAACCAGCTACAGGCATGAGTGCGACTATGAATATTCTTTTTACACTACTTTCAAGACTTAAAACTGTTGCTCTAATGGATGAGTCGTGAATCTGCCAGTTGAGAAGTGATTTTGTAAAGGGGCTGTAAATTCCCTGCACGCCAAGATTTATAAGAAGAATCAATGCTAAAGCAAAACCCTTTCCATAGAGAAAAAGGAGGAAACTGGAGATAAGAATCAGCGGAATGGTGCAAATAAGAAAGAAGAGACTTCGCTTTTGCATAAGATAACTTGTGTATCTTCCGGCAAAAGCAGCAACGAGAGCTCCCCCCGCGGCAGTAAGTCCTATGAGAAAATAAGAAAAACCCTGCCCCTTCATAATTGGATGGAGGTAAGTATCACTTGCCCGTATCAATAAAAATATCATAGAGGAATATAAAATTACCCACCAGACCGACCTGCTTTTTCTCATTTCACCAGCAGCTCTTCTGAAATGAAAAATTTGAGTTCCATTTTTTATTGATTCAAGTTGATTAGTCCTGTCCATAAATCGTGAAACAATAAATGCAGAAAAAATAACTATACTTGTAAAAGGAAAAAGGAGTGCAAGATTATGGCTGGCAATAATACCACCTATAACTGACGATATTGCTATACCTGAATATTTGAAGAAAGTAGCTTTACCTTCCATTTCAGGATAGGATTCCAAGCGTTTAACTCGTTTAAGCGCATCATATAAAAATGCGCTATCTGCACCACTTGTAAGGGTAAGACCAAGAGCAAAGAAAAACTCAAGAAAAGCAAAAGCAGCAAAGTTCCATGCAAAGTAATAGCATAAAGAAGAAGCACTCATTATGAGAGCACCAGTAGCCATTGCCCACTTTCTACCGAATTTATCTGAATAAATTCCAGTGGGAACTTCGAAAATCATTATTGTAATTGCGAAAATAGACTGAAGAATCCCAATGCTGGAGAAAGTCAGACCTCGTTCCAGATAGAAAAAGACGATGAATGCCTTAAAAAGAAAAGCACTACTAAGCCCTCTGTATAAATAGTAGAGTCTGACGGTCTCAGCCATTTATCGGCCCTCTCAATTTCAGGAAAAGAGTTCCTTTTTTTGCAAGTGAACTGTTTTTTTCGGCATTCAACATAATATAAATTGAAATTGCCGCAGAAATTCTATTTTCGAATACAGGGGAATCCAGTTCATCGGTCAGTATTTTATAACCATCAATACTGCCAGTTTCAGCAAGTGCCCAGGCAGCTTCTACCCGCAATCCCGGATGAAGCAATGCTTTTTCTAAAACCGGAACCGCACTTTTATCACCCATGGATCCCAAAGCTACGGCACTCATAAATTTAAATTGAGTTTTCTCCATGGCATCTTTTAAAATAGGAATTGCCCTTTTATCTTTTATTTTCGCAAGCGCGCCAGCGGCTTTTACTCTGTCACCAGCACGAGAAGATTTTATAGCCCTTCGATATATCCATTCCCGGGAATTCAGATCACCCGTAGTGGAAAGACTTTCGGCTGCGGCAAATCTAGTCTCTTCAAGCATCATCAGATATCTGAGATGTTTAATTGAAGTCTTATCCCCAAGTCGGCCACAAGCATATGTACTTACGATCCATAGGGGCGATTTTCTGTCGTTCATGTGACGTCTTAGAAATTCCAGTGATTTTTTGTCTCCGGACCGTGCCAAGATCTCGGATATCCGCATTTTGTGAGAAGGAATCATCTTTTCGGACACTTCCAGAAGTTTTGCCATTGCTTTTTTATCGCCAAACTTTGCAAGAACTTCTGCCGCAGTAAATCCCCAAAACTCTGTAATGTGATTTTCAACTGTATTCTCCAGTATTTTCTGTACTTTCTGGTTTATAACTACTGGATCATAAACAGGCTCAGTGGGCACAGTGACTGAAGGCTCTTCCTCTACTTTAAGCAAGCCGGAAGTATATGAAATCCTGACAAAACCATCAAAACGAATTCTTCTTGAAGATTCAATTTTTCCAAGCCGATAAACCCCCGACAACAGTAGAGAAGTTGATACCAGAAAAAGTAGCCCGATAACCATGGATTTGCTCGTCAGAAAATGTGTAAAGACTGCAATTCGCCCGGATTTGGAATATTTATCACAACATGCCTCACAACAGAACGCAATTACATTCTCTTCATCTATCAGATGAAATTCCGTATTGTACAGTTCAAAGTTTTTTCGGCATACGGGGCATATGTTCATGGGAATATTACCGTTTTACTCCATCCGAACCCTGCTACGGTTCGAACTATATAGTTCATTAGATAATCACGTCTTTTGATAACATTTCCGATTTCTTCATCCGTTAGTATACTCCATGGTGCGCTTTTTTCTGCTGCTAACTCTTTCTTAATGCTTTTTACCGACAGCGTTTTTAGTTTCAGTATTAAACTCAAGGAAAATCGCCTTACCAGATTCAAGTAGAGCTTTACATTAGGATGACCATGTTCATATTTTCCAAAAGCCAGCGTATTGTCCATAAAATACAATCGCCTGCCACTTGGACTGGCCTGAGTGTTGAATCCAGTAAATCTGTCGCTGTTTGATGTAATAAAATCAAAAAGGATCATATCACTGAGCTGGCTGGCATATATATATTGTTCACGTTCAAGTTGATTCCATGGTGCAAGCCAGTGGAGCCACTTTTTTCTCCATTCAAGGGTCTCAAATGGGATATTTTTAATCACTGGAATCCACTGAGATACTTCTCCATGGACTAGGCCATCTTTGGTAAAATTTACTTCCCTGAGGATTCTGACTCTCTCGGGCCAGGTTACATCTTTGAGTTTCGCCATGAGTTCTTTCTTCGTCAACGTACGCCATGTGGCAGGAGGAACTCGGGATAATCCCAGCATCCGATTCAATCGATATGCAGCAATCTCATATCTGGGGACTGTTTGCTCGTGATGCTGATCTGGTTTGAAAGCAGCATCAGTGTTATTTGTAAAGTGTAATCTCAATGAAATTGTTGATCCACCTTTATTGAAAGTAATGTATTTAATTTTGGCTGTTTTTATATTCTTGAGATGAACCTCATCTTTTTTTCCCATCCAGTACCCCGGGGTGTTTCCTGTCCACTTCTTTAAACTTCTGTCCTCACTGTAACTGATAGGCTCTGTCCAGGGATTTGCTTTTGTTTGAAGCGTAATCATCTGAGTAAGAATAAATAGAACATACATGGCACACCTTTGTGAGCAAAAAACCCACCATATCCTACACAAGCCTACCACACTGCATTTGTGAGATCAAGTTTATGGTACTTTTTTCAACTTTTTTTGCTTACAACACTGATTTTATTATTTTTCTGAGGGAGTTTTTGAGGAGGGGGATTTCGCTGCGGGTACAGTAGTTGGAGCAACGGGAGCACCAGCGGATGGCTGAGTATCCGGCTGAACAACTTCCCCGGAATTGTCCTGCGGTGCCGGAGCATGGCCTGGATCATTGGGGGCCATTTGTGCAGCATAGCATGCAACGGCGGTGGCACTGACTACTGCGGCAATTGCCAGAGGAGCAATTTTTGTGGTTATGCAACGCGAATCAATCTTTTTAAGTGCGTTTTCAATTTTTTCAAATACTGTCATAGGGGACCTCCTTGTAAAACACTGTTCAGAATCTCTAAAGCATTATAGTAAATAAAAATAATTTTACAATTCTTTCAAATTTTTATTCCCAATCAGATATCGCAACAAATCCAGTCAAAATTCCAGCATTCTACGTTTAGAATTAAAATATGTTCAAATTCTCCCGCTAATGAACTATAATTACCTGCGTTTTTAAAGTGCTGGACCCATCGCATAGAGAGCACCGTATTTTCAATGAAATCAATACTTTTATTATTAGTTTCAGTTTTATTTATTACTACTACCGCATGTTCATTTGATACGTCAGGCCTCAGGGGAGATCTTTCCGATAGCGGTATGGATGATGCAGATGTTTCCGATAGCGGGATCGACATAACCGATTCCATTGACATAACGGACTCCAGTTCTGATGTAGACTCGGATATCGATGGCGGTACGCAGTGCCCCGTTGGAGCAAGACAGTGCATTGATAATTTTACTCTTCGAGTATGCTCGGAAGATGGTGAATGGGAAACTGAGAACTGTGCGGAAGGGTGCAATTCAGATACTTCGCCTCCAAGTTGCCTTGTTTTTATTCCATCAAACGGCCTGACTCGAGATGTTTTAGCTGTCCCGGGGACAGGTCACTGGGAGATCTCAGAGACTGTTTACTTTAATACTGACAATGGTGAAATTTACACTGAAAGTGGAACCGTTAGACCTGCAGGAGAAGGTATAGACCTGGAATCCGGTATCCTTTTCTTTTCCCACTCCATGATGGACGGAAGAAACGCTGGTGTTTTTGCTGCTTTAACTATTACTGTTACCGAAACTGGAACCCTCAGGGGAGTAGGTTCCCAACCAGCCGTTTTAACTGCAGAAACTATAATTATTCGCGGTATTATAGACGTCAGTGGTGGTTCGTGGGCATGCAATTACAATAATGAAAGATGCGCAGGCCCCGGCGGCTTTGCTGGTGGTGATACCAACAACGATGGAGAAGGCCCTGGCAAAGGCAGCGAAGGCAACGAAGCCTGGGATAAAGACGAAACCGGTGCAGGTGGTGCCGGTTATGGTGTTAAAGGTGCTAAGGGTGGCGGTTCCACCGGAGGTTCCGGTGGTTCGATTTACGGCACTGCAGAAAATGAACCTCTTCTGGGCGGAAGCGGCGGCGGTGGTGGTGGACATTATGAAATCGGGAACGATAATCCCGGTGAAGGCAGAGGGGGCGGTGGCGGCGGAGCTATTCAAGTTACAGCGTTTGGTATGCTGAATATTGGAAATACAGGCGGCACTGAAGCCGGAATAAAAGCATCGGGACAGGGTGGAAGTGGCAATTCCAGATATGTAAACTCCGGGGGCGGCGGTGGTGGAAGCGGTGGGGCAATTGTAATTGAAGCGCCTTTTATCCAGTTGTACCCTGGGTCATTGATTACCGCTAATGGCGGTGGCGGTGGAGCCGGACGAAATGGAGCTGACGGAGCTGTCGGCCTTTTCAGCGCGGAAGCAGCACCCGGGGCATCCTGCAGCGATTGCAACGCTGGAGGAAATGGCGCTGCATTGAACAGTCCGTCCGCTACAGAAGGTTCCAATTCCGAAGGCGGCGATGGAACCGGTGGCGGTGGTGGTGGATATGGGCGTATTACTATTAGAAACTGTATTGAATTTATTTCAGTTTGTACTGTTTCTCCAGCACCTTTCCTTGCGGGCTGTCATTATTGATATTATTTGTTCTTTTTTGCATCAGTTCATTTACTGCGCCGCTTGAAATAATATTCAGTATTTCAGGGCATCAATTTTGGAGATAAATGATTTTTAACAGTAATAAAGTTTTAAGTTTTCTGAATGTTCCGGATTTATCCCGGGGAATTAACGGACTGTCCGCATGGCTGGAAGTTGAGTATGGTCTGGAAGGTATTGCAATTCTTTCAGAATCGTCAATTTCGGATAGTATCGTATATATTGCCTCAAGTCAGGATCCTTCCGTTTCAGGCCTTCAGTACTCAGTTACACTTACGGCTGGTGAGGCGGATAAGGTCCACTACCTTACCGACAGTGGTGAGGTTGACAAACTTTCTCAGTTTCTTGATATTGAAATAGAATTTAATGAAACAGCTGTCATTTTCAGAACGCCGGTTCCTGGTACTACATACAAATTGAGTACAGTTTATTTCGGAAAAAAAGAAGCCCTCGATTCGGTTCCATATCAATTAATAGGGGGCCTTCTTGCAATCTCCCTCAGGAATTCGCTGCTCCTTTCCCCGAGAAAAGAACAGACAAATAGAATTCGACTTGACCGGATTTTAGAAGAGTCTCAACAGATCCAGATAGAACCATACAGAGAATTATTTGAAAATTCATCCGATGGCGTTTTCATTCTGGATTCAAAATATAATCTTGTTTTTATAAATAAAAGTGCCGAGGCTATCACGGGCTTCAGCTTGCAGTCTCTATCCGGACGCAACATCCTTGAAATTGCCTCAAAAGAATCGCACCATTATTTCTCCGGAGGCGACTCAATACCGCCTCAATTTGAAATGGAATTGCTTACCACATCCAATGAACTTATCTGTCTTGGAGTTAACCGAAGTAATCTTCTAGCTGACAAAGGTTTTGCGGTTTTAGTCTGCCGTGATGTGACAGAAACCAAGTTTGTGGAAGAGCGTCTGCGTGAAACATATGATTTTCTTGTAAATCTTATTGATAACAGTGTTGTAGCAATTGTTTCCATGGCTGTTCAGGATCGGATAAACCTCTTTAACCCTGCGGCGGAACTCCTGTTCGGATACTCAAGACAGGATGTTGTGGGGAAAATTGGCGTTGTGGATTTATTTGAAGATCCGGAACACTGGTTCATGGTAATCCGAAAACTAAGTGATTTTTCCGAGCCGGAAAGTATAAAACATTTCAGAACACAGATGCTCGATTCAAAAGGTTACAATATCCCCGTAAGTCTCAGTGCATTCATGGTTCCCGGGTTTGAATCCAATCCACCAAGTATTGTTCTGTTTATTACAGATATGAGAAAACAGATGGAACTGGAAAAACGCATTACTGAGTATCAATTCAGGCTTGCGGAACAGGAAAAGCAGGCAATGATCACAGAGCTTGCAGGGGCTCTTGCTCACGAACTGAATCAACCACTCATGTCTATCCTTGGCTATTCTCAACTGCTCGCCAAACCAGAGCTTCCTAGAGAAAAATTTGAGCGGGCTGTTAATCACATTGGAAGCGAAGCTGAAAGAATGGCTGAGATTGTCAAGAGAATTGGCAATATCACAAAATTTGAAACACGAAAATATGTCGGACATGCAAAAATTGTTGATCTCGATAAAAGTTCGGACAAAAAATGAAGATAAAATCATCTATTCCTTCATTTATACAGGAACTTGAAACCATCAGCCAGAATCTAGGTATTTCTCTGGCCTACGAAAAAATTCAGAGCCACCACCCACGCAAGGGAGCGCTCTACCGCATCCGGGGTAACTGGAAACTGATTATTGATCGCAACACAAGTCCTGATGAAAAATTCAATATTTTACTTGATAATATATCTTTATTCGAAAACGACCATATTTTTATAACTCCACGCATGAGAGATATGCTCATCAAGAGACGAAGTGAATTACTTAATCGTGGAAAAAAGCTACCCGGTCTGGATGTAAATGAACAATAATTTTATTAAAGCAATTGGTGGGTTCGGGGAATTCGGGGGAAACTGTACTCTGATCTCAGTTAATGGGCACGGAATAATCATTGACAGTGGAATAATGTTCTCCAGTGATGACAGCAATGGAATTGACAAAATCATTCCTGATTTCAGTCTCATAGGCGCCGAAACTGAAGTGGAAATTGATGCGGTAATCATTACTCACAGTCATGAAGATCACACAGGGTCCCTTTACGAACTTCTAAAAACATACAAGGTTCCCGTTTATTTATCGTCCTATGCGATAAACCCCGTGAGAGATTATCTTTTTGAAAGCGGGATCAAGGACCCACTTTTAGTGCCAATAAACGACAAAAAATCATACAAGATAAACGATTTTTTTACATTTACCGCCATAGAAGTGGATCACAGTATTCCGTCCACCCATTGTATTTTTCTTGAGTTTAAAACTATTAATGAAAGGTACGGATTCCTTGTTACGGGAGACTTTAAAAAAGGCACCTGGTACGACACCGCTGCCCAATATTCTGGTATGATCGATTTTATGTTGTGCGATTCTACGGGCTCCATGTCAAGGGCGCAGAATGTTACCGAAGTGGAACTTCTAGACAGTTTTGAAAAAATCATGGAATCCGCTCAGGGAAGGATTTTCTTTACTTTATTTTCTTCCAACGCTGAACGCATGAAAACCATTATGGAAGCGGCCGCCAGACACCAACGTCATGTTACCGTTTGCGGTCGCGGAGCGGAAAAACACTTTTCAAACGCTCTTGATTGTGGAGTAATTGCACCATCTAACTGGATTCCATCTGAAGATCTTGGCAAATACGATGAAAATCAGCAAGTTATAATTATAACTGGTTCTCAAGGCGAACCGAACAGTGCCTTAAATCGCCTCAGTCTGAGCATTTACCCGGAATTTAAAATTAAGCCTGGAGATCTCATTATTTTCAGTTCCCGGATTATCCCAGGCAGGGAACTTGCCATCAGCCGCATGCAGGATCGCCTTTTGAGACTCGGCGCAGAAATAATTGACTGGACAAGCCCGGATCACGTTCATACAAGCGGTCATGGATACAAAACAGACATAACGGATCTTGTACAGGTCATTATACCTCATATTTTCATTCCGCAGCATGGAACCCTCCGACACCTGAAGGAGTCTTTCAAAGCGGTTTCAGAGCTCGGTATTTGCGAGTCCTGCTTAATCGAAAATTCAGATAAAGTAATTTTCACCAAAGACAGGGATGTGGAAATAGTCAAAGGCCCGGGAAGTACAAACGGCTGGGTTGATTCACCGTCAGGGGTTTTCATCAGCAAAGCACACATGAACGAACGCAGAAAGATTGGCGCCCGGGGTATCTGCATAGTAAGCATTGTAGTGTCCGAAACTTACAATGAAGCGTCTTTCCGGTGGTATGGTACAGGAAATGATCAAATTGATCCGAAAATAGAAAAAGAACTCAATAAAATGTTGAAAAAGCATTTGATTTCAGATTATTCTGAAGATGAACTGGAACGGGCAGTCCGTGGAACAGTTTCTGATGTTTTTAAACGTAACTATGGGAAAAAACCCATAATAAATATATTTATTCACAAATTTGGAGCCTGATGAGAAATATTTTTTTCTTTTTATTACCGATACTTATTCTTTCCTGCAGTAAACCTGAAAAAAAAGAAGACCATAAACCTCAAATTCCCGACTCCCCGGATATAATGAAACCAGGGAAACAAAAAAACGATATGACAACTGATGGTGTTCTGGTTATGGGCAAAAAAATCGGAAAAACCGATCCCCTATCCTGCGACAATATCTGCAATCATCTGGCATATTGCAATGAGAAATCCGGTGGTAAAGCATCCCACTCCTCCCGGTTACGCATTTGCATCAAATCATGTGATCATGACAAAACCCCAACGGGTAAAGCCAAATTCGACGCTTTCAGGAATTGTATTGATAAAAACAGGGAATCCCCCTGCAGCGTCCTTCGTCAATGCCTGAACGACGAATTAATAAAGGCCAAAACGCTTTTACAGGGAAAGGACAGTATTAAAAAATGAAGTCAGACACCGAAAAACAGTACGAGATCAGTATTTTAGATCAGAAATTTACCGTAAGCCACAACACAACGGTTCATGATCTTCTGAAGCAGTCTTTTCCCGATAAAGCTCACTCCTATATTGCCGCAGTTGTAAACAACAGGCTTTATGGTCTTAATACGCCAATCCGTGGAAATTACTGCATTAAACCTGTAACCGTAGCGGATCGTCTCGGAACCTCCGTCTACCGGGCCAGCGCTTCCCTTATCCTTTTAGAAGCCATAAAGCGTGTTCTTCCCGGGTTTAAACCGTTCATTGGCCAGAGCATTCAAGACGGCTACTTCTATCAGATTCGCGAAATGAAAGAAGGAATTCCCAAAGATGTAATCAAGAACATTGAAGACGAAATGAGAAAAATCGTTGCGGATGATCTTCCGTTTATAGTGGAATCTCTCCACGTTAACGAAGTAAAAAAAATGCTGTTGGAAGTTGCTCAACCGGAGAAAGTTAATCTCCTGAGGATCCACTACGAGCCTCAGATCAGAATCATCCGCGTAGGTGATACATTTGATTTGTTTCATACTCCCTATGCCCCTAGTACAGGTTACATCGACATTTTTGAACTTATTCCCTACTGGCCGGGGATGGTTTTGCGTTTTCCCGCCCGGGGCTCCACAAAAATAAGTGGTAAACCGGGTCAATTTCCCAAGTTGTTCCAGACCTATACCGAAGCTCGCGAATGGAATTCAATGCTTGGAATCCAGAACCTTGGGGAACTTAACGGCACGGTACTCAGCAATGATATCCAGAATCTGATTGGTATTTCTGAAGGTCTTCACGAAAAGAAGATTGCCTCTATTGCAGACACTATTACCGCAAGACAGCCCGATGTTAAACTTGTACTAATCGCTGGCCCATCATCCAGTGGTAAGACTACTTTCTCCAAAAGACTTGCAATCCAACTTCAGGTAAACGGGATCAAACCCATGACACTTGAAATGGACAATTTCTTCGTGGAAAGAGAGCAGACCCCCAGAGATGAGCATGGAGATTTTGACTTTGAAAGCATTGATGCCATCGATCTTGAACTTTTCAATGATGTTCTTGTACGACTGATGGATGGAGAAACGGTTCACACACCGGTTTTCGACTTTAAAAAGGGTGGAAAACTTCCCATGGAGAACTGGATCCCCAAAAAACTCGACAAAGATGCGGTTCTTATCGTCGAAGGCATACATGGACTCAATGACCGGCTGACGGCATCAGTAATGGGACATCGAAAATTTAAAGTATACATAAGTGCTCTGACGCAACTATGCATTGACGATCACAATAGAATTTTCACATCAGACACAAGGCTCATCCGTCGCATTGTACGTGATCGAAATTTCCGGGGTTACAGTGCAGCGGATACTATCAAAAGATGGCCCAGCGTTCGCAAAGGTGAACTCAAACATATCTTCCCCTTCCAGGAAAGATGCGATATAATGTTTAACTCAGCCCTTTTTTATGAACCCGGGGTCCTGAAAACTATCTGTGAAAGAGCACTTTTAGAAGTCGATCCGGAAGATGAAGCCTTCACAGAAGCCTACAGGCTACTACGATTCCTTCGACTTGTGATGCCCATTTCCAAGGTCACGGTTCCTCCTAACTCAATTATCCGCGAATTTATCGGCCAGAGCGTTTTCCGCTACTGACCTGCCCTCACCTTATTCCAAATTTTTTATGTGGATTTTTTCCTTATTTCAGTATACTTTTTTTTACAGAAAGGGCGCGTAACTCAGCGGAAGAGTGCAATCCTCACACGGTTGAAGTCGCTGGTTCGAACCCAGTCGCGCCCACAAAATTGTTTTGAAAACTGCAGATTGAAAGCCGCATTTCAAGCGGTTTTTTTACTGTCAAATTGTGAAATTATGTTCAAACCCGTTAGTTACAATTTTGGTGATGACATCCTGTACATCAGAGAAGTTACGTCCAGCGATGCCGATGATCTGATCAGGTTTCTTGAAGCTGTGGTCTGTGAAACGGACTTTCTTCTTACAGGACCAGAAGACAAACCCATAACTCTGGAAGAAGAAATTAAATTTATCAATTCTTATTATTCAAACACCAACTCTCTCCTTCTTTGCGGTCTCTGGAACGGAGAAATCTCCGCTGTGGCAGATATAAAAGCCTTCTCGTTTTCCCGACGGGCCCATGTTGCGGAAATGGGGATAAGTGTTTTAAAGAAGAACTGGAGAAAACGCATCGGTTTTTCGATGATGCAGGAAGTTATTAATTGGGCGCAGGCAAATACCCGCTTGTCCAAATTATCCCTGCGAGTCCATGAACAAAATCTCGGAGCTATTGCACTTTATAAAAAGTTAGGGTTTAAAATCGAAGGTACTCTGGAAAATGACCTTCACATTAATAATCAATATTTTTCAACCGTTCTCATGGGGAGAACACTATGAGGTTAAAATGAGGAAAGTTATTCTTTTACTGGTTGTTTTCGCTGCGTTTTCCTGTAAGTCAAAAGATAAAAAAGATCCATGTTTTGATAAGCACGATGTCAAACAGTGCGAATCCAAGTGTTTCCGCGGAGAGTCAAAAGCTTGTGAAATATGGTGCCGTTCTGCAGAATCCGTTGAAGCTTGCGACAAAGCATGCAAACTTAGACACGCTCCCAGTTGCAAAATCCTCGATCGTCTGAAAAAAGAGGAAAAAGGTACCGAAAAAAAAGAAAAAACACAGTCAGCAAATGTTAAAGCCCTCGAACCTTACTGCACCGAAGGTTGCAACGATGGTTCCAAGCAGAAAAACAGTTCCAGTTTCGGCTATCTCACGTGGGTCAAACTCGAAAATAAAGCAAAAGCTAATGCTGGTAAAACTACTATCTCCGCTTGCATCGAAGACTGCACAAAAGAAATGGTCGAAAAATGTCCCACTGCTGAATTCAAAAAACAATACCCCGACCAATGCAAACTCGTTAAATAGTTACTGTCCTGAAATACGATTTTTCAAAAATAACGTCGATTTTTTGCTCGGGACAGTAACTTATCTCGGACCTGATGACTTTTCTTTCGGGCCAGATGACTTTTCTCTCGAACCAAATAGCATTTATATCAAGTTTTGTGACCTGTATATAAGGGCTGATGGCTTTTATCTCTCGGCTGATGGCTTTTGCATCGAGGTTTGTGACGTATATCTCGACCCTGATGGCTTTTACATCGAGGTTTGTGACGTATATCTCGACCCTGATGGCTTTTGTCTCGAGGTTTGTGACGTATATCTCGACCCTGATGGCTTTTACATCGAGGTTTGTGACGTATATCTCGACCCTGATGGCTTTTGTCTCGAGGTTTATCGCATGCAGGTTAAGTTTTATCGCCTGTGGGTTCAACACCAAAGCATGACGATAACCTTGAATGACATGTCAAATCCTCAAGTCTCCATGTCAATTCTAATCAACGATATGTCAAAACCTCAAAGTTCCATTTCTACGCTAATCAACGACATGTCAATACCTCAAGGCTCCATGTCAATTCTAATCAACGATATGTCAAAACCTCAAAGTTCCATTTCTACGCTAATCAACGACATGTCAATACCTCTATAAAAGCAAGAACATTCAGGAAGTCAGAAACAGTATCAGAATCAGGCCAGCAATTTCGCGCAGCGGAATGCAAGTGGACACGAATTTATTTATTTCGTAGCGCAGCAACGGAAACCTGTAGAGTAATCCCAGTGGGAAACGTTGTGGGCCGTTGTTGTATAAAGGCAACCTTCCCCATTAATGGCCGTATCAACGTAGTATCCACCCTTGAAAGTACCTGCAGGATCATCAATCCATTCATGGAGATTCCCCATTAAGTCGAAATGACCCCAGGAGGAAACGCACTGAACATTTGTTCCAGTGAGATCCAGTGAATCGTGAAGTTGATTTATGCACGGATGACCCAATTCCGACCAGATCCAGGAGTCCGAAGTGCCGAAATATTCCACCACGGGATGCGGGGATCTGGCATCGTTACAAGCGCCGCTAATGCGTGTGTTGCCATAGGGATAAATGTAATTGTTTGAGCCCTGGCAGGCACTGAGCCATTCGGACAAACTGCATAACCTCTTACCCGCTGCCGCACACGCAGATGTTGCCTGAACCTGATTTATGTAACCCTGAGGAACTGCTCCCGGGGCACTTACAGCTTTTACACTCACAGTTCCAGGGTTGTGATACGGAGAAAAGGGAATATCGCCCGATGCTGTCACTTCCACAAGATGGGCTTCCCACAAATCCATACAAACATTGGTTGTTCCAATGGGGGCCATTCCCGATGGACATCCGTCTATTCCTGCCGGGGAAACGATACCGGCATTAGGCTGGGGATAATCCGTTTCGGAGCACTGAGTTGGCGCTAAAGATTCAGGCAGACATACACTCTGAACTACGGTACTGTTGAAACGACTTTCGGAAACGCACGAGTACCCTTCTCTGCAGCCGCTCCCGGGAAATAGGGCCGTATCGCATCTTGCCACGCAGATGCCCTCCCCTGAACTTAGCGGATTTTCGATGCAGAAAGTAATTGAATTGTTTGTATCTTCCGAATCCGGGCAGTACTGTGTGCAAGCGAGGGAGCACATCCCACCAAAATCAGAATCCGTAAGACATGTGGAATCAGCGTAATCGCAATCAGTTGAATCAGAGCAAATCCCACCAATCCATCCATCATTTGGCTGCACACTGCAGATATCCGTAAAACCAGTACATTCATCATCATAACAATCCGTCAAACCATCGCCGTCGTTATCAATGCCGTCAGCGCATCGGTCGTGGGTATCCTCGGAGCCGCATAAATCACTTGACCCCTGACAACCAGGGTCGGCACAATCGATGCTCCCGTCTTCGTCATTATCTACACCGTCAGAACACTGTTCATCACCCATTTCGCCTCCCGGTTGACAGTAAATATCTTCAGCACAATCATCATCGTCACAGTCCACATCGCCATCTTCATCATCATCAATACCGTTTGTACATATGGTCTCAGTTGGGAAACAGTGGTCAGATAGCGCACAATCCGGGTCATCACAGTCAACGCTACCGTCGCCGTCGTTATCTGTTCCGTCATAACAAAGCTCAGAAAGCTGGCAGAACGCAGCGCAATCGGGATCATCACAATCGCGAAAGCCATCACCGTCGTTGTCCTGTGAATCAGCGCACTTTGCCTGAGTGTTTTCATCCATCCAGGGGACACACTCACCGGTTTCAAAGTCACACCCTTCTTCACAATCCGCTACCAGACACTTATTGACGCACTGACCGTTATCACCGCAGATGGTATTATCGGGACAAGGGCAGGGAATTTTATCTCCATCGCAGGAGACCAGAAATATAACCGTAATAATTAAATAAATACCATGTTTCATTCAACGAATGTACCGCCTTAATCGATTTTTTCAAGCCACATTCAACCATGCATCGTACAGGAAATTTCCAGAGACCAGTCTTTTATCGTTGGATATCGTTTCTTACAAAAAAATCATTGCCAATATCATGTCCGTTCGAAGGCAATTTAAAAGCTCAATTATTCTATTTTTCACAAGATCTTTCTAAATCTGAAGTACCAGGCAAATGCTAAAAACACTATCAGTATCAACATGGAATTATTTGTATGATTTTGAGCGGATGTGATTTCACAACTGCAACCGCTTTCATTCTTTTTCTCCTTTTTCACAAGTTTCATATATGGACCTCTGAATATCTCCCATGACTGACTCGCATTCCCTTCACGACCACAACACATATGTGAATATTTTAGTTCAAAGAAAGTGGATTCAATATTTTTAAGTGAGTATTTGTAATTGAATGTGTGTTCCTTATTAAGATTTTCCGAACACAAATTATTCTTTTTTGCGTATGTCAAAGAAGTGAGCTTAACTGTAACAGTTTTGCCCTGTTCAACTTTAATAACCTTCCCTTCATAATGACAGTAATAGCCCCCCGAAGCACTTGAGATTGTGGGTAATAATAATAAACTGATAACAATAACCATACAAATTTTCATTTATGCGCCTATTTTCTCTAAAACAGTTAATGTCCAATTCAGAATTGGGACTTAAAAGCTACAAATTCGCCCATCCAGATAAACATTATCAAAAAAAATACGATCTGACCTGCATTTCCTGACTGTACATACGCACATTGTGAGTTTTTTTTCCAATAGTTCGTGTCCTGTAATTCGCTTCGCGAAGAAATTTATTAAAATTTCTAACAGGCCACTACCAGTAAATTCAACACCTTGCGGTTACTGTCCTGAGCTAAAATCGGACGAAAAATTTGATTTTCGGTATTTCAGGACAGCAACTAAATAGCCTAATTTAAAAATGCATGCATTAATGGTTTTCGTACTTGAAATCCTATGCGACATCATACAAAGTCGGAACGGGAGTGTGCATGAAAGAAAAACTGAAAGAATCCGATCTATATCCACCAATAAAGAAGCTTCTGGAAAGCCAAGGATACGAAGTTAAAGGAGAAATCGGAAAAGCAGACGTTGTAGGTCTTAAAGACGACGAGATGATCATCATTGAACTCAAAACTGCCTTCTCCCTGTCCCTTTTCCATCAAGCTGTAGAGCGTAAAACCATCACGGATAATGTTTATATCGCCGTATTCAGAGGTAAAACCGCAGCATTTCGAAGTGCCCTCGCGGAAAACATCAGGCTGGGTAGACTTTTAGGTCTTGGGGTGATCACCGTAAGACCCGAAGATTCTTTCACGGAAGTCCATGCGGATCCGGGCCCCTATAAACCCCGCATGAACACACGACTCAGAGCCGTATTACTCAGGGAATTTCTCAAACGTACGGGGGATCCGTCACCCGGAGGCTCCGATCGCCGAAATCTTATAACAGCATATCGTCAGGACGCACTGCGTATCGTCGCGATACTGGAAATAACGGGCCCTCAGAAAGCCTCAATCACAGCAAAAGTCTCCGGTGTAAAAAAAGCCAGGGAAATCATGGCTCATAATCACTATAGTTGGTTCACGAAATTCGACAAGGGCATCTACGGCCTATCCACAGAAGGAAAAACCGCCGCCACCGTATACAAAACCGAAATCGAAAACATCACAAAACCCGGTTCATAACCAACCGGGGTTATTTTTCTTATTTATTTAAAAAGCGACTTCCTTTAACCTCTCCTTAGCCCTTTTTTCCTCAATTTTTTTCTTTGTATACAGTTAGTCCACCAAATTTACTGTCTATGGGCGATGTAATTAGGTCTTCAAATTATACATCACTTTATAATCAGTTTTTTCTTCACTTTTTTGCTCTTTTTCCCTTTGGACTCACTTTATCTTTATTGAAGATCTTTCCATTTTAAACTGCGACTTCTTTATCGAGATGCTTTTCCTCATTTTGGCATAAAACTTGTGGTCAACACCATCGTTTTC